>NZ_JBIWPP010000026.1:0-98141 GCF_044768335.1 Streptomyces sp. NPDC101151
CCTGGTTGAACTGCTCGCTCGACATGATCTGCAGACCCGGCCGGGCCAGCTCGGCGCGCATCAGCAGCGCCATGACGCCACCGATCAGGAAGAACGCGAACGAGGTGACCAGATAGAGCGTGCCGATCGTCTTGTGGTCGGTGGTCGTCAGCCACTTCACCACGACATTGCCGGGCTGCTTGCGCCTGACCGGCAGCTCGTTCTCGTACGAGTCCTCAGCTGCCGCGGCACCCTGGGGTTCGTTGAGGATGCTCACAGGTTGTTCGTCTCCCGGTTCTTCTCGTGCGGCGTCTGCGCGATGCCGGCGGGAATGTAACCGGTCTGCCCCTTCTTGGCGAGGTCCTTGAGGTGCTGCTCGTAGCGCTCGGGGGAGACGACCTTCACGTTGAACAGCATCCGGGAGTGGTCGACGCCGCAGAGTTCTGCGCACTTGCCGAGGAAGGTGCCCTCGTGGTTGGGGGTCACCTGGAAGGCGTTGGTGTGGCCCGGGATGACGTCCTGCTTCATGAGGAACGGCACCACCCAGAACGAGTGGATGACGTCACGCGAGGTCAGGACGAAGCGGACCGTCTTGCCTTCGGGAAGCCAGAGCGTCGGACCCGGGTTGCCGGTCTGCGGGTTCCGCGTGCCGGGCGTACCGACGTCGTAGACACCGCCGGCGTTCGCGGGGAACTCCTTCTTGAACCGGTCCGGAATCGCGTTCAGGTTCTTGTCGGTCTTGGCGTTGCCGGTGGAACCGGGGACGTCCGCGATGTAGTTGAAGCCCCAGCTCCACTGGAAGCCGACCACGTTGACCGTGACGTCGGGCTTCTTGGAGAGGTCCAGGAGCTTCGTCTCGTCACGGGCCGTGAAGTAGAAGAGCACCGAGATGATGATGATCGGGACCACCGTGTACAGCGCCTCGATCGGCATGTTGTACCGGGTCTGCGGAGGTACCTCGACCTTGGTGCGGCTGCGCCGGTGGAACATGGCGCTCCACAGGATCAGGCCCCACACCAGCACGCCGACGGCGAGCGCGGCAGCCCAGGAGCCCTGCCACAGGGAGAGGATCCGCGGAGCCTCTTCCGTGGTCGGGGTGGGCATGCCAAGGCGGGGGAAGTCCTTGTATGTGCAACCGGTTGCGGTCGCCAGGACCAGGCCCGCGGTCATTGCCTGCAGCAGCTTCCGCCGCATCGGGCGCCGCGGCGAGCGGTCGGAGCCGTTGGGACTCACGTAGCGCCTTCCCGAGAGTCTCGCCCGCGCGGTCGGCTGCGGCCTTCTCGCTGGTCGGTCGCCGCCCTGCGTCGGGCAGGGGTTTGGATGTTTATGCGGACCAAACCCTAGCCGACGCCCTCCGGGCGTTCGCGGGGAGGGGGGCATACGCGCCGCCGGTCACTCCTTAAGGGTGGGATTGGGAGCCCAATAGCTCGGGTTGTTGCGGTTTGGCGTGCGGGTGCGGGGTGCGTTGTGGCTGGTCGCGCCGTTCCTCGCGCCCCTTGAGGTCGGCTGCTCCACCGAAGATTTACCGTTGCTGTGTGTCCTACTTTGACGCCGCGTCCGGCGCTCCCCTTCACCCCGTGGCCCGGCAGGCCTTGTTGGCCTCTCTGGACGAGGGGTGGGCCGATCCCGCTCGGCTGTACAGGGAGGGGCGGAAGGCGAGGATGCTGCTCGACGCCGCTCGGGAGGCGGTCGCCGAGGCGGTGGGGTGCCGGGCCGACGAGGTGGTGTTCACCTCCTCCGGGACGCGGGCCGTACACACCGGTGTCGCGGGGGCGTTGGCCGGGCGGCGGCGGGTCGGACGCCACCTGATCGTGTCAGCCGTCGAACACTCCTCGGTACTCCATTCGGCGGAGGCGTTCGAGGCACAGGGCGGTGCGGTGAGCACGGTGGCCGTGGACCGGGCCGGAGCGGTGGACCCGTCGGCCTATGCGGCCGCCCTCCGGCAGGACACCGCGCTGGCCTGTCTGCAGTCCGCCAATCACGAGGTCGGGACCGTGCAGCCGGTGGGCGAGGTGGCCGAGGTGTGCCGGGCGGCGGGGGTGCCGTTGCTGGTGGACGCCGCGCAGTCGCTCGGATGGGGGCCGGTCGAGGGCGGCTGGTCGCTGCTGGCGGCGAGCGCGCACAAGTGGGGCGGACCCTCGGGGGTGGGACTGCTCGTCGTACGCAAGGGCGTGCGGTTCGCGGCGCAAGGGCCGCTGGACGAGCGGGAGTCGGGACGGGCAGCCGGGTTCGAGAACCTTCCGGCGATCGTCGCGGCCGCGGCCTCCCTGCGGGCGGTGCGGGCCGAGGCGGCCCAGGAGGCGGTACGGCTGCGGGAGCTGACGGAGCGGATCCGGGCCCGGGTGCCGGAGCTGGTGCCGGACGTGGAGGTGGTGGGCGATGCCGAGCGACGACTGCCGGGGATCGTCACCTTCTCCTGTCTCTATGTCGATGGAGAGGCCCTGCTGCACGACTTGGACCGGGAGGGTTTCTCCGTCTCGTCCGGATCGTCCTGCACGAGCAGCACGCTGACGCCCAGCCATGTGCTGAAGGCGATGGGGGTGCTGAGCGAGGGGAACGTGCGGGTGTCGTTGCCGCCGGGGGTGTCAGCGGCGGAGGTGCAGCGGTTCCTGGACGTGCTGCCGGGGACGGTGGCGGGGGTGCGGGAGAAGCTGGGGGCGCCGGCTCCGGCGACCGTGGTCCGGGCGGAGGAACTGGTCGTCGACTCCCTCGGCAAGCGGTGCCCGATCCCGGTCATCGAACTGGCCAAGGTCATCGGGGACGTCCCGGTGGGCGGCACGGTCCGGGTGCTCTCGGACGACGAGGCGGCCCGGTTGGACATCCCGGCGTGGTGCGAGATGCGGGGGCAGGAGTATGTGGGCGAGGAACCGGCCGAGCGGGGTACGGCCTACGTGGTGCGCAGGGTGAGCTGAGGGGGCGGCCGCGCCCCCGAGGGGGCGCGGGGCTGTGCTGACATGCGGCTGCGGCCGCGTGGGCGCGATCAGCCCCCACGCGGCCGCAGCCGCACCCGACGGCGGAGCTCAGCGAAGGTGGCTGCGGACCTCGTCCGCCGCCTCGTCCCCGTACGCCTTGGTGAACCGGTCCATGAAGTGACCGCGCCGCAGCTGGTACTCCTGCGTGCCCACCGTCTCGATGACGAGGGTCGCCAGCATGCAGCCGACCTGGGCCGCGCGCTCCAGGGAGACGCCCCAGGCGAGGCCGGACAGGAAGCCCGCGCGGAAGGCGTCGCCGACACCGGTGGGGTCGGCCTTGCGCTCCTCCTCCGCGCAGCCGACCTCGATCGGGTCCTCGCCGGACCGCTCGATCCGCACGCCCTGAGAGCCGAGCGTGGTGACGCGGTGGCCGACCTTGGACAGGATCTCGGCGTCGGTCCAGCCGGTCTTGGACTCGATGAGCCCCTTCTCGTACTCGTTGGAGAAGAGGTACGTCGCCCCGTCCAGCAGTATCCGGATCTCCTCGCCCGCCATCCGGGCGATCTGCTGGGAGAAGTCGGCGGCGAACGGGATGTCCCGGGAGCGGCACTCCTCCGTGTGGCGGAGCATCGCCTCCGGGTCGTCGGCGCCGATCAGGACCAGGTCGAGGCTGCCGACGCGGTCGGCGACCGTCTTCAGTTCGATGAGGCGGGCCTCGCTCATCGCGCCGGTGTAGAAGGAGCCGATCTGGTTGTGGTCGGCGTCGGTGGTGCACACGAAGCGGGCGGTGTGCAGGGTCTCGGAGATTCGGACCGAGTCGGTGTCCACGCCATGGCGGTCGAGCCAGGCCCGGTAGTCGTCGAAGTCGAAGCCGGCGGCTCCGACCAGGATGGGCTGTGTGCCGAGCTGGCCCATGCCGAAGGCGATGTTCGCGCCGACGCCGCCCCGGCGTACGTCCAGATTGTCGACCAGGAAGGAGAGCGAGACCGTGTGCAGCTGGTCCGCGACGAACTGGTCGGCGAAGCGGCCGGGGAAGGTCATGAGGTGGTCGGTGGCGATGGAGCCGGTGACTGCGATGCGCACGACAGACATTCTCCTGCGGGAGGCTGGATTGACAGTTCACGCTACCCGTTCGGGGCGGGCCACTGAAGCTGGCAAAACTACCCGATAGTAGATCTTTCTTCGCGAGGCTCGACGTGCCTACGGTGCCGTCATGACGAACCTCAAGGTCAACTGTCCCGCTCCGGCCGACCTCGAAGGCGATCTCGCCTCGCTGCGCGGGGACTGCGCCCGGATGGCCGCGCACTGGTCGGTTCCCGAGCATGCGGGCTCCCGGCCGGTGCCGCCGTCGCTGATCCACGGGGTGACCGTGCCGGTGCGCTCGGCCAGGCTGCTGGACGCCATGTCGGACTACGGCGACTGACGTCAAGGGCGCACAGCCGGGAACCGCACGCTCCCCTGGCACGTCCCATCGCCGTCCCCCGTGCCGGGGGCGTGGGACACGATCCAGCGAGGAGCGATGCGGTGAACACCGAGCGACCCGAGAATCCCGAGGAGCCCGAGGTTTCCGAGGTTTCCGAGGTCTCTGAGGCCTCCGAGGTCTCCGGGGCCGCAGAGCGCGCCGAGGAGCCCGGGACCTCCGGGGCGGCAGAGAGCGCCGAGAAGTCCGAGGCCGCCGACAGCGCCGAGGAACCCGAGGTCTCAGGGACCAGCGAGGCAGCCGGCCACGTCGGCGAGGTCGGCGAGGTGCGCGCGGGCGGTGACGTCGGTGACGCGAGCCCCGGTGAGCGGTCCGGGCGGCGCCGCTCCCCCATGGTCGTCCTGTCGGTCGCGGCGGCCGTCCTGCTGGTCGCGGGCGGGAGTGCCTATCTCGCCGCGAGCAATGGCCCGGACGGCCGTACGAGTGCCGGCGGGTCCGGGAGCGGCGCCACTCCCCCGCCCCTCGTCCTGGACACGTGGTCGCAGGGCGGCACGGGCGAGATCGCACCCGGTGAGCCGGACCCGTACGGCGTGAGGTACGTCGCCGCGGGACAGCTGCCCGACGGTCCCGGCTCGGCGCCGGTGTACGCGCCGAAGGGCCAGGTCGGCAAGGACGAGGTGGCCCGGCTGGCCGAGGCCCTCGGGATCGACGGGACGCCCGTGGCCGAGGGGCCGAGCTGGCGGGTCGGCGGTGGCAAGGACGGGTCCGGACCGACGCTCCAGGTGAACAGGGACGCCCCGGGCAACTGGACCTTCAGCCGGTACGCGCCCGGTACCGACAACTGCCGCAAGATCACCGTCTGCACGCAGGACCCGGGGGCCCCGGCCGGCGAGCCGGTGAGCGTCGCGGTCGCCGAGAAGGCGGCGGCGCCGGTGCTGAAGGCACTCGGGCAGGACGACTCGAAGATCGACGCGAGCCAGATCATGGGCGCACAGCGGGTGGTCGACGCCGATCCGGTGGTGGGCGGGCTGCCCACGAACGGCTGGACGACCGGCCTGACCGTCGACAAGCAGGGGGACATCATCGGCGGCCACGGGCTGCTGGCGGCCCCGGCCAAGGGGGACACGTACCCCGTGCTGGACGCGAAGAAGACGCTGGCGCTGATGAACACCGCGCACCGGCACGGCCACCGGATGGGCATCGGCGGCTGCGCCACTCCCGTCCCTCTGAAGAACCGGCTGGAGCAGCCGTGCTCCGCCGCCTCCTCCACACCGGCGCCCGAGGCGGCCGCGGTCACCGTGGAGAAGGCCGTGTTCGGGCTGGCCACGCAGTCCGTGGCCGGGCGGCAGACGCTGGTGCCGTCCTGGTTGTTCGAGGTACGGGGTACGGCGGCGCGGGGCATGTCCACGGTGACGTATCCGGCGGTGGACCCGAAGTACCTGGCGACGCCGTCGGCGTCGGCGCCGTCCTCGGAACCGACCTCGGCACCCCGGACACATGACGTGAAGGTCGACGGCTACAGTGCCGACGGCCGCGAGCTGAACGTGAGCTTCACGGGCGGGGTGTGCTCCGACTACAAGGCGTCGGCGAAGGAGAGCGCCGGCCGGGTGACGGTGACGGTGACCTCGAAGTCCTGGCCGGACAAGATCTGTGTCGCCATGGCCAAGATGTATGTGCAGACCGTACGGCTGGACGCGCCCCTCGACGGCCGGAAGGTGGTCGCCACCGACGGCAGGCAGATCCCGAAGGCGAAGCCGGGGGCGCTGCGACCGCAGGCCCGCCGGCCGGCCGACGGACACTGACGGACGCAGAAAGGCGGCGGCCCCGCTGAGGGGACCGCCGCCTTTCGTGTGTCCGTCAGCCCGTCAGGCCGTGGCCGGATCAGCTGAAGGAGTCGCCGCAGGCGCAGGAGCCCGTCGCGTTCGGGTTGTCGATCGTGAAGCCCTGCTTCTCGATGGTGTCCACGAAATCGACGGTGGCACCGCCCAGGTAGGGAGCGCTCATGCGGTCGGTGACGACCTTGACCCCGCCGAAGTCCTTCACGACATCGCCGTCGAGCGAGCGCTCGTCGAAGAAGAGCTGGTAGCGCAGGCCGGAGCAGCCGCCGGGCTGGACGGCGACACGCAGGGCGAGGTCGTCACGGCCTTCCTGGTCGAGCAGGGCCTTGACCTTGGACGCGGCGGCGTCGGTCAGGACGATGCCGTCGGTGACGGTGGTGGTCTCGTCCGATACGGACATCTACATCTCTCCCGGGTTGTACGGAGACTGCTTGCCGACGAGTGCAACCGGCGTTTCCGCGGATTCATTCCGGGCCGGGCATTCGCGTGGTCGCGTTTTTTGCTTGTGTCCTCATGCTCGCACATGCCCGAAAGGGCGGACAGCGACCCGAAGAGGGACCCGCGGGACACGGGCGGGATTCATGTCACATCGACGCTATGCGCATCGTCAAAGTGACGTGAACCGGTTATGATAGATAGCGTCAGTTAGACGAAAAGTAGAAAGGGTGCGTGTCGTGACCACCGCCCAGACCCCGGACCTCGACGTACAGCCGACTCCGCTCGCCCTGCTGCTTCTCGGCCGTGAGGCCGACCCGAAGAGTGAGCGGGGTGTCGAGTGCCCCGGCGACCTGCCCTCACCGTCCGACCCCGATCTGGTCGAGCGTGCCCGCGCGGCCAAGGAGAAGCTCGGTGACAAGGTCTTCGTGCTCGGCCATCACTACCAGCGCGACGAGGTCATCCAGTTCGCCGATGTCACGGGCGACTCCTTCAAGCTGGCCCGGGACGCGGCCGCACGCCCGGAGGCCGAGTACATCGTGTTCTGCGGTGTGCACTTCATGGCCGAGTCGGCGGACATCCTGACGTCCGCCGACCAGAAGGTCGTCCTGCCGGACCTGGCAGCCGGCTGCTCCATGGCCGACATGGCCACGGCCGAGCAGGTCGCCGAGTGCTGGGACGTGCTGACCGAGGCGGGCATCGCCGACCAGGTCGTGCCGGTCTCGTACATGAACTCCTCGGCGGACATCAAGGCGTTCACCGGCAAGCACGGTGGCACCATCTGCACCTCGTCGAACGCCAAGCGCGCCCTCGACTGGGCCTTCGAGCAGGGGGAGCCCTCGGCAACAAAGGTGCTCTTCCTGCCCGACCAGCACCTGGGCCGCAACACCGCGGTGCGGGACATGGGGATGTCCCTGGACGACTGCGTGGTCTACAACCCGCACAAGCCGAACGGCGGCCTGACGGCCGAGGAGCTGCGGGCCGCGAAGATGATCCTGTGGCGCGGTCACTGCTCGGTGCACGGCCGCTTCAGCCTGGACTCCGTGAACGACGTGCGCGAGCGCATCCCCGGTGTGAACGTCCTGGTGCACCCCGAGTGCAAGCACGAGGTCGTGGCCGCGGCGGACTACGTCGGCTCGACCGAGTACATCATCAACGCCCTGGAGGCGGCCCCGGCCGGCTCCAAGTGGGCCATCGGCACGGAACTGAACCTGGTCCGCCGCCTGGCGAACCGTTTCGCGCCCGAGGGCAAGGAGATCGTCTTCCTCGACAAGACGGTCTGCTTCTGCTCGACCATGAACCGCATCGACCTGCCCCACCTGGTCTGGGCCCTGGAGTCCCTGGCCGAGGGCAACCTGGTCAACCGCATCGAGGTCGACCAGGAGACGGAGGCCTTCGCCAAGCTGGCGCTGGAGCGGATGCTGGCACTGCCGTAGCCGTTCGCGATCTGTCCGGCGTCGATGTGCGTGCTCACGTCGACGCCGGTTTCCGTTCCGGGTGTGCCGGATCGAGGGTGAAGATCGTGCCGTCGGGGGTCGTCACCACCAGCGCACCACCGTTGAACAGCAGCTCCGACGAGTGGTAGTCACCGCTGACCGGGATGTCGGCGCGCGGGTAGGACTCCCACAGCAGGTGGCCGGTGCGGGCGTCGAGGGCCGCGACCCGGCCGCTCGCGCTGGGCACGAACACACTGCCGCGCCCGTCGGCGACCGGCGCGGCCGGCCGCTCCAGGGTCGTGGGGGTCTGCCACAGCCGCTTGCCGGTCAGCGGCGACAGGGCGGTCATCCGGCCGCCGGCGGCAGCGAAACAGAGCACCCCGTGCGTCACCGTCACCCGCCCGCTGTACTCCCCGTCCAGCGTGCGGGTCGTGCGGGTACCGGCCCGGGGGTCGATCAGCTCGACGCGGGCGTACGGGTTGTCCTGCGCCGTCGGGTCGCTGGATCGCCGGCCCACGAAGACCAGCCGTCCGTCCAGGGTCCCGGCGTATGCCGCCCCCTCCGGCGGTGCCGACGCCGCGCGCCGGGCGGAGCCGTCCGCCAGGTCGACGGCGATCAGCCGCCGCTGGACGCCCGAGGGGGTGTGGTAGCCGGTGCAGTCCACGTACAGGGCGTCACCGGCGCTGAGGAAGTCGCAGCCGTAGCCGGTCGGCACGGTCGTCGTCGACCAGCGCGCGGAGCCGTCGCGCGGGGACCGCGCCGTCACGGTCGGACCGTCCAGGGTCAGGACCAGACCGCCGACGAGCACAGCGGGAGCGAGGTCGTCCCGCATCGGACGGGACCACATCCGCCTGCCGTCGGCGGCGCGGAACGCGACGACGGAGGCCGCAGTGTCGTTGGCCGCCGTGTTCAAGACGCTCTCGCGCACGAGTACGACACCCTCGTGCACCCCGATGACCATGCTGTTGTAGCGGTTCGGCTCGAGACCCGGGGGGTCGGTGTCGGCACGCCAGAGCACGCGGCCGGTGACGGCGTCGACCCGGACCGGCAGGGTGCTGTTGCCCCCGCAGTAGACCGACCCCGCGCTCAGCGCGCAGGAGGGCTGCCCGGCGGAATCGGGACCTTGCGGCGCCCGGGGCCGCTGCACGCCCCGGGCGGCGGCCGCCAGCACCGTCGTCTGCCAGGGACGCCAGCCGCCCGGGAGGTCGCCCCAGCGGGTGGCCGCGGGACTCGGCGAGCCGCCCCCCTCGGCCGTGTCGCCGCCTCCGAGCGGTCCCAGCAGATAGGCCATGAGTACGGCCACCAGCACGCCCACCACCCCGGCGAGAAGCGGCAGCCGGCGGTTGCGCGTGCGCGGCGCGGAGGCACCGTGCACCGCCTCACCCTCCGCCGGCGCCGGGCCGGCGCCCGGAGCCGAGGACGAGGACGGGGCGGCCCGGGCCGGCTCCGCGAGGCGGGTGGGTTCAGGGTCCTCGGGGCGTTGCGGAACGGTGGGTGTCTCGTCGGAGGGCGACTCCGGCAGAGCCACGGCGAACTCGCCCGCGAGGGTGTCGAGTCCGGGACGGGCCGCCGGGTCCTTGGCCAGGCACCGGGACAGGACCGTGCGCAGGGGCTCGGTGACCGCCGCCAGGTCCGGCTCCTCGTTCATGACCCGGTACGCCGTCAGATAGGGGTTGTCGGCGTCGAAGGGGCCGCGGCCGGTCGCGGCGAACACCACCAGGGCGCCGAGGGAGAAGACGTCCGAGGCGGGCCCCACCGAGCGGGCGTCCGCGAGCTGTTCCGGGGACATGAAGGGCGGGGTGCCCATCATGTGCCCGGTCTCGGTCAGCGTCTGGTTCTCCGCCGCGCGCGAGATGCCGAAGTCGATGACCCGGGGACTGTCCTCGGCCATCAGGACGTTGGCCGGTTTGAGGTCGCGGTGCACGACACCGGCCCGGTGGATGTCGCGCAACGCCTCGACCAGCCCGAGCGCGAGGCGCCGCAGTTCGGCGCCCCGCAGCGGGCCGTCGGCCCGGATGCCCGCGGAGAGCGAGCGTCCGGGCACGTACTGGGTCGCCATCCAGGGCCGGGGCGCCTCCGGGTCCGCGTCCACGACCGGCGCGGTGAAGGCGCCGCTCACCTTGCGGACGGCCTCGATCTCCTGCCGGAAGCGGGCGCGGAAGACCGCGTCCCCGGCGTACTGGGCGTGCACCACCTTGACGGCGACCTCACGGCCCGACCGGGATCTCGCCCGGTAGACCACACCCATGCCACCGGCCCCGAGCCGGTCGACGATCCGGTACCCACCGAGCGCGTCGGGGTCACCCTCGTGCAATGCCACCGCCCCGTTCCCCCTCCCCCGCAGAGCAGTTCGAGATCACAGGATATGAAAGCCCTGTGCGGGAGGGGACGCCGGTGCGGGCTTCTCAGACTCCCGCGGGCTCCGGCTCGTCGGCGGCGGACTGCGCCGGGAGCGCTGTGCCCTTCTTCGCGGCCCGCTTCTTCGCGCGGCGCTCCTTGCGGAGTTCCAGCATCGCGTAGAGCGTCGGGACGAGGAGCAGGGTCAGCAGCGTCGACGAGATCAGACCGCCGATCACGACCACGGCCAGCGGCTGGGCGATGAAGCCGCCCTCGCCGGTGACCCCCAGGGCCATCGGGAGCAGGGCGAAGATCGTCGCCAGGGCCGTCATGAGGATCGGGCGGAGCCGGTGGCGGCCGCCCTCCACCACGGCCTCGACGACGCCGTAGCCCTGCCTGCGGTACTGGTTGATCAGGTCGATCAGCACGATCGCGTTGGTCACCACGATGCCGATGAGCATCAGCATGCCGATCATCGCCGGGACGCCCATCGGGGTGCCGGTGGCGACGAGGAGGCCGATGGCGCCCGTCGCCGCGAACGGGATCGAGACCAGCAGGATCAGCGGCTGGACGAGCGAGCGGAACGTCGCGACCAGCAGCATGAAGACGATCGCGATCGCCGCCAGCATGGCCAGGCCCAGGTTCTTGAACGCGTCGTCCTGGTCCGAGGTCACACCGCCGATCTGCGCCTCGGCGCCCGCCGGGAGCTTCAGGGCCTTGATCTTCGACTGGAGCTGGGTGCTGACCGCGCCCGTGTTGTCCCCGGTCGGCTTGGCCGTGATGGTCGCGGCACGCCGGCCGTCGATGCGGGTCATCGACACCGGCCCGTCCACCAGCTTCACGGTCGCGATGTCACCGAGCTTCACCGTGCCGAGGCGCAGCGCCTTCAGCTGGGCCAGGGTGGTGGCGGGCTTGGCCGACTTCACGACGACGTCGCGCTCGGTGTCGTCGAGAATCGCCTTCGCCGCCGTCGTACCGCGCACGGCCTGGGCGACCGCGGCGCCGAGCTTCTGGTCGTCGAACCCGGCCGCGGCCGCGTCGGCGTTGGCCTTGACCGAGATGCGCGGCACGCTCTGGGCGAGGTCGCTGGTGACGTCCGTGACGTCGTCGAGGCCGGCCACGGTGGAGCGCACCCGGTCGGAGGCCTCCCGCAGCACCTGCGGGTCGGCCGCCTTGACGACGACGCTGAGGTCCTGGTTGCCGAAGCCGTCACCGGCGGACACGGTGGTCGTGCCGATGCCCTTGAGCTTCTTCAGCCCGTCCTCGAGGTGCTGCTGCACGTCGGCGTAGGACGCCGAGTCCTTCAGCATGACCTGGTACGACGCCTGGTTGGTGTCGGTGCCGCCGCCGAAGGCCGCCATGAAGCCGGAGGAGCCGACGGTGACCTGGTAGTCCTTGACGCCCTCGGTGGAGGCGAGCAGCTTCTCGACCTTCTTGGCCTCGGCGTCGGTGGCCGTGAGGCTGGTGCCGGGCTTCAGCTCCTGCTTGACGGTGAGGACTTCCTGGTCGCCCTGGTCGAAGAAGTTCGTCTTCAGCAGTCCGGACATGCCGAACGTGACGACGAGGACCACGATCGCGATCAGCACGCTGGTGAGCCTGCGGCGGGTGGCGAAGCGCAGGACGGGGACGTAGAGGCGCTGGAGGCGGCTCTTCGCCTCCTTCTCCTCGGCCCGGCGGCGGGCCTCCTCGGCGTCCTCGGGAGTGCCCTTGGGGGCGCGCAGGAACCAGTACGACAGGACCGGTACGACCGTCAGCGAGACGAGGAGGGAGGCCAGCAGGGCCGCCGTCACCGTGATGCTGAACGAGCCGAACAGGGCGCCCACCATGCCGCCGACCAGGCCGATCGGCAGGAACACGGCGACCGTGGTGAGGGTGGAGGAGGTGACCGCGCCGGCCACCTCGCGCACCGCGCCCAGGATCGCTTCCTTGCGCTCCTCGCCGTAGCCGAGGTGCCGCTTGATGTTCTCCAGGACCACGATCGAGTCGTCGACGACCCGGCCGATGGCGATGGTCAGCGCGCCCAGGGTGAGCATGTTCAGGGACAGACCGCGGGTCCACAGCACGATGAGCGCGAGGACGACGGACAGCGGGATGGACACCGCGGTGACCAGCGTGGAGCGGATCGAGGCGAGGAAGACCAGGATGACCAGGACCGCGAAGAGCAGGCCGAGGCCGCCTTCCGTGGTCAGGCCCTTGATGGACTTGGACACCGCCGGGCCCTGGTCGCTGACGACCGTGAGCTTCGCGCTCGCGCCGAGGTCCTGGCGCAGCTCGGGCAGCTTGTCCTTGACCGCGTTCGAGATGGAGACCGCGCTGCCGTCGTGGTCCATGGTGACGTTGACGGCGAGGCTGGGCCGGCCGTCGGTGCGGGTGATGGAGTCGGCCGGGGCCGGCCGTTCCGTCACGGTGGCCACGTCGCCGAGGCGTACGGGCTTCTTCGCGCCCTCGCCGGTGACCATCAGGTTCTGGATCTGCTTCAGCGAGGTGAAGCCGCCGCCGACCTGGACGGTGCGGTTGGCGCCGTCCTCGTCGAAGGAGCCCGCCGGGACGGTCGCGCCGCCCGCCTGCAGGGCCTGGCCGAGGGCGGCGGAGGTGAGGCCCGCCCGCGCGAGCTTCGCGTCGTTCGGGGTGACGGCGACCTGGACGTCGCGGACGCCGGTGACCTGGACACGGCCGACGCCGTCGATGTCCTTCAGGGCCGGTACGACCGTCTTGTCGAGCTGGTCGTCGAGGGCCTGCTGGTCCTTGTCGGAGGTGACGGCGAGGACCACGGTCGGCATGTCGTCCGTGGAGCCGGAGACGACCTGCGGGTCCACGTCGTCCGGCAGCTGGGCGCGGGCCCGGTTGACGGCCTGCTGGACGTCGGAGACGAGCCGCTTGGTGTCGTTGCCGTAGTCGAAGGACGCCATGATCACGGCGTTGCCCTCGCTCGCGGTGGAGGTGACACCGGTGATGCCGTCGACGCCCTGGAGGTTGTCCTCGATGGGCTCGATGACCTGCTTCTCGACGACGTCCGGTGCGGCGCCCTGGTAGGGCGCTATGACCGACACCACGGGCAGTTCGATGGTGGGCAGCAGTTGCTGCTTGATCTGGGGTATCGCGATCAGCCCGAAGACGAGCGCGATGAGCGACATCAGGCCGATCAGGGCCCGTTGCGCGAGGCTGAATCTCGACAGCCAGGACATGGGTCAGGGTCTCTCTTCTGTGAGCGGCAGAAGCTGCAGAAGCTGCTGCGGGGCGCACAGGCGAGCGCCCACTCCACCACCCTGAGCCATGCCGGACGGCCATTCCGTAGGCCCCAGGTCCAGTTCCTTATCCGGCTCCTACTCCGCGCGCAGTACGCGCGGGTGGAGATCAGTCCATCCTCGGACGTACCAGCCCCGACTCGTAGGCGATGACGACGAGCTGGGCCCGGTCCCGGGCGCCCAGCTTGGCCATGGCCCGGTTGACGTGCGTCTTCACCGTCAGCGGGCTGACTTCGAGGCGTTCGGCGATCTCGTCGTTGGAGTGGCCGCCGGCGACCTGGACGAGTACCTCACGCTCCCGGCCGGTGAGCGCGTCGAGCCGCTCGGAGCGGGCGGGGTCGCGGCCGTCCTCGTCGCTGTCGCCGTGGGCGAGGAAGCGGGCGATCAGGCCCTTGGTGGCGGCCGGGGACAGCAGCGCCTCGCCGCCCGCGGCGACCCGGATGGCGTTCAGCAGTTCCTCGGGTTCGCTGCCCTTGCCGAGGAAGCCCGAGGCGCCGGCGCGCAGGGACCGGATCACATAGTCGTCGACCTCGAAGGTGGTCAGGATGACCACGTGGACGTGGGCGAGGGACGGGTCGGCGCTGATCATGCGGGTGGCGGCGAGGCCGTCGGTGCCGGGCATCCGGATGTCCATGAGGACGACGTCGGGGCTGTGCTCCTTGGCCTGCCGGAGCGCCTCGGAGCCGTCGGAGGCCTCCCCCACCACCTCCATGTCGGGCTCGGAGTCGACCAGCACCCGGAAGGCGCTGCGCAACAGTGCCTGGTCGTCGGCGAGCAGGACACGGATCGTCATGCGGGTTCCCCCGGGGCCGTCGTACGGGTCTTGACCGGCAGGATCGCATGGACGCGGAAGCCGCCGCCGTAGCGGGGTCCGGTGGTCAGGGTGCCGCCGAGGGCGGTGACCCGTTCCCGCATGCCGAGCAGCCCGTGCCCGCCGCCGGCCCCGGGCTCACCGGCCGGGCCCGCGCCGTCGTCCAGGACGGTGACCTCGATGTTCGGTCCGACGCGTACGACGCTGACCTCGGCCTTGGCGTCGGTGCCGGCGTGCTTCTGCACATTGGTCAGGGCTTCCTGGACGATCCGGTAGGCGGCCAGGTCGACGGCGGCCGGGAGTCCGGAGCCCTGGTCGGTGCGGGCCACCTCGACGGGGAGTCCGGCGCTGTGGAAGGTGCCGACGAGGTCCGCGAGGCGGCTGAGGCCGGGGGCGGGTTCGGTGGGTGCCTCGGGATCGCCGGACTGACGGAGCAGGCCGACGGTGGCCCGCAGTTCGTTGAGCGCGCTGCGGCTGGCCTGGCGGACGTGGGCGAGGGCCTCCTTGGCCTGGTCGGGCCGCCTGTCCATCACGTGGGCGGCGACTCCGGCCTGCACGTTGACCAGGGCGATGTGGTGGGCGACGACATCGTGCAGATCGCGGGCGATGCGCAGCCGTTCCTCGGCGACCCGGCGGCGGGCCTCCTCCTCGCGGGTTCGTTCGGCCCGTTCGGCGCGCTCCCGGATGGCCTGGACGACCGCGCGGCGGCTGCGCACGGCGTCTCCGGCGGTGGCGCCGATGCCGGTCCAGGCGAGCACGCCCAGGTTCTCCTGGGCGTACCAGGGAAGGGAGCCGCCGAGCATGGCGGCGGCGGTCAGCACCGTCATGGTGAGCAGGCCGACCCGCCAGGTGGTGGTGCGGTCGGTCCTCGACGCGACGGTGTAGAGGGCGACCACGGCGGACATGGAGACCGGGGCACGCGGGTCGCCGGTGAAGAACTCGATCAGGGAGACGGTGCCGGTGACGGCGAGGACCGTCTTCGGGGCGCGGCGGCGGAAGACGAGCGCCGCGGCACCGAGGGTCATCAGGACGAGACTGAGCGGGTCCGGGCTGCGGACGCCCCAGGTGACGCCGTTCTCCCCGCGGGGCACCACGAAGGATCCGACGACCATGCACACCAGCACACCCGCCGCGATGGCCGCGTCCAGCGCGAGGGCGTGGGCCTTGAGGCGGCACCGGGCGCGTTCGAGAGTGCTCACCCTGTGAACAGTACGGGGCCGGACGAAGGGCCGGAACGGAGCGGGGCACAGCTCACCCGCCGTCAGTTGTCGGGCGGTGTTCGTGGCCGGGACGTCCGGCGGACGCCCGGTGTTGGCCGGATCTGCTCAGCCTTCTCGTCGGCATTCGCGCCGCCCGGCCGGATGCGTCCTGTCGACGAAAGGCAGCCGACGTGCGCCCTTCCTCCCCGCCGTCCCGCCGTGTGCTCTGGCCGGTCGCGGCCCTCGCGCTGGTGTCGGCCACGGGTATGGTCACCACCCCTGCTCAGGCCGTCAGCTACGGCACACCGACGATCAAGCTGTCGTCGGCCTATCTGTCGGGCGCGGTCGGCAGCACCGGCGACCCGGCGGTCACCGTGACCGTCGCGCAGAGCGGTGCGGACGCCTCGGCGCTGACGGTGACGGCCTCCAAGAGCAGCCGTACGGCCGTGGCGGCCACCTCCGACGTGCGGGTCACGGGCACCGGAAGCGGCCGTGCCGTCTCGGTCACCGCGCACGCCCAGGGCTATGCGGACCTCACGCTGAAGGTGACGGGGCTCGGCGGCAGGACGGCCACCACGACCCTGCACTACGCCGCCTCCCCCGCGGTCCAGCGCTCGGCCGACGCCCGCTATCTGACCGGCGCCTCGGACGCCTCCGCGGCGGTGGACGTCGGGGGCGGGTACGTCGTCGTCGCCAACGACGAGGACAACACGCTGCGCCTGTACGACGGCTCGGCCTCCGGCGCCCCGGTGAGGACCTGGGCCCTGGACAGCGCGCTGGACGCCGACAAGGAGGTCGACATCGAGGGCGGGACCCGCGTCGGCAGCACGATCTACTGGACCGGTTCGCTGGGCAACAACAAGGACGGCGAGTACAAGGCCGACCGCAACACGGTCTTCACCACCACCGTCTCCGGCTCGGGCGCGGCCACCACGCTCTCCTTCGGCAGCGCCGGGCACGGCCTGCGCGACGACCTGGTGGCCTGGGACGAGGCGAACGGCGACCGGTACGGCTTCGCCGCGGCGACAGCCGACGGGCAGGTCCCGAAGCAGGTGGACGGCTTCAACGTGGAGGGCCTGGAGTTCGCCCCGGGCTCCACCACCACCGCCTACGTCGGCTTCCGCGCCCCGCTGGTGCCGCCGCGGTCGGGCGGCAAGGCGCTGATCGTGCCGGTGACGAACATGGACCGGGTGGTCCGCGGTACGAAGGCCACGTTCGGTACGCCGGTCGAGCTGGACCTCGGCGGGCTGTCCGTCCGCGACCTGCGCAGCAACGACAAGGGTCAGTTCCTGATCCTGGCCGGGTCCTGGGCGGCCGACGACAACAGCGACCCGTACGCCCTGTACTCATGGGACGGGATCGCCGGGCACCAGCCGGTGAAGGTGCTGGAGCTGCCCACGTCGGACGCGGGCGGCTGGGAGTCCATCGTGGCGGTGCCCGACCTGACCGTCCCGGGCGCCCGGGTGCAGCTGATCACCGACGACGGGGACGCCGACCTCTACGGCGACGGCACGGACGCGAAGGACCTCTCCCACCCGGAGTGGCAGAAGTCCCGCACCACCTGGTTCACCCTGAGCTGACCCGGCCGGGCCGAGCCCGGGATCAGCCCGGGATCAGCCCGTCGTCGCTGAGCATGTCCCGGACTTCGTCGAGCGTCGCGTCCGGGGACGGAAGGATCAGCTCCGAGGGTTCCAGCGAGTCGTCCGGCAGCGGGGTGCCGTACTGGCGGACGGCGTCGAGGAGTGCGGAGAGCGTGCGGCGGAAGCCCTGTTCGTCGTCGCTCTCCATCTCCTCGAGCAACTCGTCGTCCAGCTTGTTCAGCTCGGTGAAGCGGGAGTCGTCCAGCTTCACCTGCCCCTCCCCCATGATCCGTACGATCACGTCGGCCTCCTCGGCTCGGGGTTCCGGCGCCGGACTACTGCTTGTCGAAGCGCGGGGTGTCCTGCGGCTGCTGCTGGGACTGCGGCCGGCCGGTGCCGCCCTCGATCGCCTGCTGGGAGGTGCCCCCAGCCAGCTCGGCCTTCATGCGCTGCAGTTCCAGCTCTACATCCGTACCACCGGAGAGCCGGTCCAGCTCGGCGGCGATGTCGTCCTTGGCCATGCCCGTGGGGTCGTCGAGGGCACCGGAGGCGAGCAGTTCATCGATGGCGCCGGCGCGGGCCTGGAGCTGCTGCGTCTTGTCCTCGGCACGCTGGATGGCCAGGCCGACGTCGCCCATCTCCTCGGAGATGCCCGAGAAGGCCTCGCCGATGCGGGTCTGGGCCTGGGCGGCGGTGTAGGTGGCCTTGATGGTCTCCTTCTTCGTACGGAAGGCGTCCACCTTGGCCTGGAGACGCTGGGCCGCGAGGGTGAGCTTCTCCTCCTCGCCCTGGAGCGTGGAGTGCTGCGTCTCGAGGTCCGTGACCTGCTGCTGGAGAGCGGCGCGGCGGGACAGCGCCTCGCGGGCCAGGTCCTCGCGGCCGAGCGCGAGCGCCTTGCGGCCCTGGTCCTCCAGCTTGGAGGACTGCTGCTGCAACTGGTTGAGCTGGAGTTCGAGGCGCTTGCGGGAGGTCGCCACGTCGGCGACGCCGCGGCGCACCTTCTGCAGCAGCTCCAGCTGCTTCTGGTACGAGTAATCGAGGGTCTCGCGCGGGTCCTCGGCCCGGTCAAGGGCCTTGTTCGCCTTCGCGCGGAAGATCATCCCCATACGCTTCATGACACCGCTCATGGGCTTCGCGCGCCCCCTTCTGACGGACTCCAGCTCACAGATCCTGCGACAGAACCCACAGTACGGGCCCTGACTCCATTACCGCACTGTTCGGGGAGTGATGCGCTCATCCCCAAGGACGACTGCGGACGGTATCGCTCCGGCGTGAGGAGTAGGTGGACTTCCGGGTGAGCCCCTCGGGGCCCTTCGGTGACCGCCGGGTGAAGCGTCTGCAACGTCCCCTCTGTCCCCCTACAGACGTCCGGTGTTGCGGGATCGTTCCCCGGCCGGCTGGGGTCCATGCCGGTGAAGCCCGTACCCTTGGGTTTTGTGTTCCGTAGCCGTGCCAAGGAAGAGAAGGCCACCGCCGACAAGGCGGGCGTGACCGACTCCAAGCAGCCCCGAGACCCGCAGGCCCCGAAGGGCAGGCCGACGCCCAAGCGCAGTGAGGCCCAGTCCCAGCGCCGCAGCGTCGCCAACACCCCGACGACCCGCAAGGACGCCGCCAAGCGGCAGCGCGAGGAGCGTCGCCAGGCGCTGGACCGCCAGCGCCAGGCGCTGGCGGGCGGCGACGAGCGCTATCTGCCCGCCCGGGACAAGGGCCCGGTCCGCAAGTTCGCGCGCGACTGGGTCGACTCGCGGTTCAACGTGGCGGAGTTCTTCCTGCCGCTGGCCGTGGTCATCCTGGTGCTGAGCGTGGTGCGGGTGCCCCAGATCCAGGCCATCGCGCTGTGGCTGTGGCTCGTCGTGATCGTGCTGATCGTGCTCGACGCGGCCGTCAGCGGCTTCCGGCTGAAGAAGCGGCTGGCCGCGCGCTTCCCGGACCAGAACCGCCGGGGCGCCGTCGCCTACGCCCTGATGCGCTCCCTCCAGATGCGCCGGCTCCGGCTGCCGAAGCCGCAGGTCAAGCGCGGAGAGCGGCCCTGAGCGCAGACGCCTTCACCGGGGGTGCGGCCGAGTCCTGGCTGAACAAGCTGGGCCGGCTGCGTGATGTCGTCCGACAGGAGCTGGTGGCCCGGCAGGTCGACGAGCAGATAGCCGGGCGGTTCCCGGTCGGGCAGCGGCTGCGGGTGCTCGACGTGGGCATGGGCCAGGGCACGCAGGCACTGCGGCTGGCCCGGCTCGGGCACCAGGTGACCGGGGTCGAGCAGGACGCGACGAAGATCGCGGCCGCACGCGAGGCGCTCGCCGGTGAGCCGGAGGGCATCCGCGAGCGGTTCCGGCTGGTGCAGGGCGACGGACGGGACACCGGCGTGCACTTCCTGCCGGGCAGCTTCGACGTGGTGCTGTGCCACGGCGTTCTGATGTACGTCGAGGAGCCCGACCCGCTGGTGGCGGGTCTGGCCCGGATGCTCGCGCCGGGCGGGCTGCTGTCGCTGCTGGTGCGCAACGGCGACGCGCTCGCCATGCGGCCGGGCCTGTCCGGGGACTGGGCGGGCGCGCTGGCCGCGTTCGACACCACCGCCTACCTCCCCCATTCTCGAATCGACCCGAACGGGGGGACCACCCTCCGCCCCGGCCTCGGTGTCCGGGCCGACCGGCTGTCGGCGCTCACCGCCACGCTCGCCGGCATCGCCGCTCCGCTGCACGCCTGGTACGGCGTGCAGGTCTTCACCGACACGGCTGCGGACGACGCACGGATCCCGGACGACCTGGAGACCCTGCTGGCGGTCGAGGAGCGGGCCGGGCGGACGGATCCGTACCGGGGGGCCGCGGCGCTGCTGCATCTGTGCGGGGTGCGCGGCTGAGTCCGCCTCCGCACGGAGTACGGACCGGGCCCGTTCGGGCGTACACGGCAGGCCCGGACATTCGCCCCGAAGAGAGACTCGGGGCATGGACGCTTCCCGTACCCGTGCCCTCCGGCGGGGCGCCTTCGTGCCCGCGCTCGTCTGTTCCGCGCTCCTGATCGCCGCCTGCACGGCCCCGGAGTCACCGGGGAAGGAGGACGGCTCGACCACCCGGGCGGGCCTCCTCACGGACGCGGCCGACCTGCAGAACCAGTATCTGAAGGTCATCAAGGAGGTCCTGCCGTCGGTCGTGCAGATCGAGGCGAGCCGTGACCTGGGCTCCGGGGTGGTGTTCGACGACCAGGGGCACATCGTCACCAACGCGCACGTGGTCGGCTCCGAGAAGACCTTCAAGGTGACCACGGCCCACAACGAGCAGCCGCTCACGGCCCGCCTGGTGTACTCGTACCCGGAGCAGGATCTCGCGGTCATCAAGCTCGACAAGGTGCCGGCCGGGCTGAAGCCGGCGACGTTCGGGGACTCCGAGAAGGTGCAGGTCGGCCATATCGTGATGGCCATGGGCTCGCCGCTCGGGCTGTCGTCCAGCGTGACCCAGGGCATCGTCTCGGCGACCGGACGGACCGTCAGCGAGGGCCGTTCGGGCGGCGGTACGGGCGCCACCATCGCGAACATGGTGCAGACGTCGGCCGACATCAACCCCGGCAACAGCGGTGGCGCCCTGGTCAATCTCGAGGGGCAGGTCGTCGGCATCCCGACGCTCGCGGCCACCGACCCCGAACTCGGCGGCAGCGCGGCGCCCGGTATCGGGTTCGCCATCCCGGCGTCGATGGTGAAGACGGTCGCCGACCAGATCGTCAAGAGCGGCAAGGTCGTCGACTCGGGGCGGGCCGCGCTCGGCCTCACCGCGCGGACGGTCGTGGACGAGAGCTACCAGCCGGCCGGGGCCGCCGTGGTCACCGTCAAGAGCGGCGACGCGGCCGACAAGGCGGGGCTGCGGCCCGGTGACGTGATCACCAAGGTGGGCGACACGCCGGTCACCACCACGACGGAGCTGTCCGAGGCGCTGGCTGCGGACAAGCCGGGGCAGAAGACGACGGTGACCTACGAGCGCGACGGCGCCGCCAAGACGGCGGAGGTGACGCTGGGTGAGCAGTGAGGAGGGCGGCCCCTCCTCACCCCCCGATCGGGCTACGAGGCGTCGGCGTGCAGGCTCATCGGGCCGTAGATCTCGGTGCTCTCCTCGAACAGTCGCACCTGGTCGGCGCCGCCCTCCCGCAGCTCCTTCCAGTGCTCACCGATCCAGGACTCGGCGTCCCCCTGCGTGGTGAACTCCTCCGGCTGCACCGCGGGCTGGACCTCCGTCCCGTCGGCCTTCTCGAACCGCCACGTCCATGCCGTCATGTGGGCCTCCTTGTGATCCAACTCCTGCCCCCGCAGCCTAGCCGGATGCGCAAGACCTGCTGGGACGGGTGAAAATCGGTTCGTGGAAGTGACTCTGCTCGGCACCGGTGCCCCCGCGGGACTGCCCCGCCCCGACTGTCCCTGTGCCGTCTGTGCGACGGCGCTGGGGCCGGATGCGCGGGCGGCGACCGCGCTGCTGGTGGACGGGACGCTGCTGCTCGACCTGACGCCCGGGGCGGCCTTCGCGGCCGCGCGGTCCGGGCATTCGCTGGGCGGGGTACGGCAGGTGCTGCTGTCGCATCCGCACGACGGTCCGGCGGTGGAGGTGCCGGCCGCGCTGCCGCAGCCCGGCCGGGTGCCGGACGGGCGGGAGTTGGTGCTGCTGACGGGGCATCGGGTGCGGGCCGTGGCGATGGACGCGGGCGGCACCGGGTACGCGGTGAACGGGCCGGACGGGCAGCGGCTGCTGTACCTGCCGCCGGGCGGGGCGCCGGCCGGTCTCGAGGAGTCGGCGGCGGAGCCGTACCAGATGGTTCTCGCCGATGTCGTGGGACGCCCGGACGCACTGGCCCGGCTGCGGGCGGTCGGCTCGGTCGGGCCCACCACGGACGTCGTCGCCGTCCATCTCGACCACGACGTGCCGCAGGGCGCGGAGTTGCGGCGGCGGCTCGCGGCGGCCGGTGCGCGGGCGGTGCCGGACGGTACGACGCTGGCGGTCGGGGCGTACGAGGAGGTGCCGGACGTGCCGCGCCGGACGCTGGTGCTGGGCGGCGCGCGGTCGGGTAAGTCGGTGGAGGCCGAGCGGCGTCTGGAGGCCTTTCCCGACGTGCTGTACGTGGCCACGGGCGGGACGCGGGGCGGGGACAACGAGTGGGCGGCGCGGGTGGCCGTGCACCAGGAGCGGCGGCCGGGGTCGTGGCACACGGCGGAGACGACGGATCTGGTGCCGTTGCTGGGCGAGGACGGGCCTCCGGTGCTGATCGACTGTCTGTCGTTGTGGCTGACGGATGTCATGGACTCCGTGGGGGCGTGGGACGACGCGGAGTGGGCGGGGGGCGGGGAGAAGGCGCTGCGCGAGCGGGTGCTGGAGCTGACGTCGGCCTTGCGGGCCGCTCGCCGGACCGTGGTGGCCGTGTCCAACGAGGTGGGGTCGGGGATCGTGCCGGCGACCGCTTCAGGGCGCCGCTACCGGGATGAACTCGGCCGGCTGAACGCGGCGTTCGCGAGCGAGTGCGAGCAGGTGCTGCTGGTGGTGGCGGGGCAGGCGCTGGTGCTGCGGGGCCGGGCCGACGGATCCTAGGGCCTGTCCCGGGTGGATCAGCGGTCCTTGCGGGCCACGACGCGGTACGCGTTGGAGAGGCGGGAGTGGTGGGCGAGGGGGGCCAGGATGTGGTCCAGGGCCGAGGCCAGGGCGAGGACAGGGGTGGCTGTGGCCCTGAGGAAGGGGGGGACGTGGGCCAGGGCCAGGCAGAGGGCCGCTGACAGGTCGTAGGGGACATGGGGGGCCTTGCGGTCCGTGACCAGGATCGTGCAGCCCTGGGTCTCCAGTTCCGCGCGGAGGTTGGCCAGGGGCACCAGGTGGAGATGGCGGGGCTGGCCGTAGGGGAACCACCACTTGCCGAGGAGTCTCGCGAACGCGCAGCGCGGGTCGGGGACTTCGACGACGAGATGGCCGCCCGGGCGCAGGACGGTGAGGGCGGCGCGGAGTTCGGCGCGCGGGTCCGGGGCGTGTTCCAGATGGTGGAACATGCTGACCACGTCGTAGCGGGCGCGCAGGCGGGCCGCCGTCCCGCGGGTGGTCAGATAGCCGCGGTGGGCCTCCTCGACCCGGCCCTCCAGCAGGGCCTGCTCCACCCGGGCGGTCGGGTCCAGGCCGTCGAAGCTGGTGTACGGGAAGTACTCCTTCGCCGCCTCGGGGAAGCGGGCGTGTCCCGTGCCCACGTCCAGCCAGCTCTCCGGTTCGCGCAGCTCCGACAGCGCGTGGGCGGTGGCGCGGTGCCGACGCCGGACCGCTCGGGCGGAGAGGATGCGCCCGGCGAACTCCTCCAGGTGTCTTTCGTAGAAGTCCCGGTGGTAGAAGGCGAATCCCTCCGCCGTGAGCCGGGGGTTCTGGAAGGCGTGGGCGCAGTCGGCGCACTCGTCGAGGACGAAGGTGCCCGGCCGGTGGCGCAGCGGGTCCGGGGCGCGCAGCCGGGTCCGCAGCCGGGGGGAGCCGCACCAGGGGCAGTCCGCGCGGCGCGGCTCCTGAAAGGGGTCGCGCGCTTCGGTGACCCGCGGGGTGGTGGGCGAGGGCTGCATGGGGGCTCCCTTTGCGACATTCCGATGCAAACCGGAACGTATGGGATACCGATCTGAGGTGCAACGACGTCGTGGCCGTGTGGTGGCGGTGTGGCGCGGAAGCGTTCGTTCGCTGGCGGTACTGTTCGGCGAATGAGCAGCCTTAATCTGGACGACTTCTCCGATCTGATCGAGCGCCCGGACGGGGGCGTACGCCGTGACGCCGAGGCCCGGCGCGAGCGCCAGATCGTGCCGCCCGGGTCGCTCGGGCGCCTGGACGAGCTGGGCGAATGGCTGGCCGCCGCGCAGGGCGCCGTACCGGTACGGCCGGTCGAACGGCCTCGGGTGGTGCTCTTCGCCGGTGACCACGGCATCGCCGAACTCGGCGTCTCCGCACGGCCCGCGGGCAGTGCCGAGCAGCTGGTGCGGGCGGTGCTGGAGGGCGGCAGCGCGGTGTCGGTGCTCGCGGGCCGCCTCGACGTGCCCGTGCGCGTCGTGGACATGGCCCTGGACTGCCCGCAGGACGCCTTCCCGGAGGATGTCGTACGGCACCGGGTGCGGCGCGGCAGCGGTCGTATCGACATCGAGGACGCGCTGACCGCGGACGAGGCCGAGGCGGCCTTCCGGGCGGGCGTGGCCGTCGCCGACGAGGAGGCCGACTCGGGGACGGATCTGGTGGTGCTCGGCGATGTGAGCGTGGGCGGTACGACGGCCGCCGCGGTGCTGGTCGCCGCGCTGTGCGGGACCGACGCCTCCGTGGTGACCGGGCGGGGCGGGCTCGCCATCGACGACCTGGCGTGGATGCGCAAGTGTGCGGCGATCCGGGACGCGCTGCGGCGGGCGCGGCCGGTGCTCGGGGACCAGTTGCAGCTGCTCGCGACCGTGGGCGGGGCCGATCTCGCCGCGATGACCGGGTTCCTTCTGCAGTGTGCGGTGCGGAAACTGCCGGTGATTCTGGACGGTGTGGTGGCCGCCGCGTGTGCGCTGGTCGCTCAGCGGGTTGCCTTCCGGGCGCCGGACTGGTGGCTGGCCGGGCACGACAGCGGCGAGCCGGGGCAGGCGAAGGCGCTGGACCGGATGGCGCTGGAGCCCCTGCTGGAGCAGGGCGTGAAGGTCGGCGAGGGCGTGGGTGCACTGCTCTCGCTGCCGCTGGTCCGGGCCGCGGCGGCGCTGGCCGCGGAGCTTCCCGAGCAGGAGCCGGAGAAGGAGCAGGAGCAGGAGCAGGAGCAGGAGGCGGAGCAGGAGAAGGAGTAGCCGGACGGGTCACGGCGGACCGGAGTGCGCACACCACGGCAGCCGGAAAAGAATGGTTCGCCGGGACAGCCCCCATATGATCCTCCTCCATGGGAGATGCCCGAATTGCCGTGGAGCAGCAGGCCGAGCCGGAGCGGCGGTCCACAAGAGCCTCCCGCCGGGCCGCCGCCTTTGCCCTCTGGTATCTGCGGGCCGTCGCCTTCATCAACTTCCTGAGTGCGGTCTGGGTCTCGCTGGGCCAGGACGTGCGGCGGCACAACCAGGAGAACTACTTCACGCCGTATCTGCTGACGGCCGGCTTCGCCTCGGGCGTGTTCACCGCGTTCCTGGCCATCACCATGCGCCGGCGCAAGCGGGCCGCGTGGATCCTGAACCTGGTGCTGAGCGGGTCGTTCCTGGCCCTGCTCGCGTTCGCCATGGCGTTCCCGGAGATCCGGCGGTACCCGCAGAACTGGGTCTCCCTGGTGGTGACGGCCGCCTTCGTCGGGGCGCTGCCTGCCGGGCGCCGCGAGTTCTACGCCAAGGGTGACCGGACCAACCCGCGGCTCGCCGCGACCGTCGCCGTCGGCGGCGGGCTCGTCGCCTCACTGCTCGCCGGGCTGCTGATCACGGTCACCGACCAGGCGCCGGACGCGGCGCGTTCGACGTTCCTGGAGCGCTGGCACTACGGCACCCTCCGGCTGGTCTCGGTGGCCGCCGAGGAGTCCCGCTTCCCCGGTATCGACCCGCCCAACTGGGCCAACGTGGCGATCAACGTGCTCAGCACGCTGCTCGTCCTCACCGTGTTCTACGCCGCCTTCCGCTCCCGGCGTGCCGTCGACCCGCTGACCGAGGACGACGAGAAGCGGCTGCGGGTGCTGCTGGAGCGGCACGGCGAGCGGGACTCGCTCGGCTACTTCGCGCTGCGCCGGGAGAAGAGCGTGGTGTGGTCACCGACCGGGAAGGCGGCCATCGCCTATCGGGTCGTCGGCGGGGTGAGTCTGGCCTCCGGGGATCCGCTGGGCGATCCCGAGGCGTGGCCCGGGGCGATCGTGCCGTGGCTGGTCGAGGCGCGGGCGCACGGCTGGATCCCGGCGGTGATGGGGGCGTCCGAGGAAGCGGGGACGGTCTACGCGCGGCACGGTCTGGACGCGCTGGAACTCGGTGACGAGGCGATCGTGGAGGTGGCCGAGTTCACGCTGGAGGGGCGGGCGATGCGCACCGTCCGGCAGGCGCACAACCGGGTGAAGCGGGCCGGGTACCGGGTACGCATCCGGCGGCACTCGGACATCCCGGCGGACGAGATGGCGTATCTCGTCGAGCGTGCGGACGCCTGGCGGGACGGGGCGACCGAGCGCGGGTTCAGCATGGCGCTCGGACGGCTCGGGGATCCCGAGGACGGGCAGTGCGTGATGCTGGAGTGCACGGACGCCGAGGGCAGGCTGCGCGCGCTGCTCTCCTTCGTTCCCTGGGGGCCGCACGGACTCTCCCTCGACCTCATGCGGCGGGGCCGCGACGTCGACGGCTCTGCCAACGGGCTGATGGAGTTCATGGTCATCGAGCTGCTGCGCCGGGCCGGCGAGATCAAGATCACCCAGGTGTCACTCAACTTCGCCATGTTCCGTTCGGTCTTCGAACGCGGGGCGCGCCTCGGTGCCGGACCGGTGCTGAGGCTGTGGCGGTCGCTGCTCAGCTTTTTCTCCCGCTGGTGGCAGATCGAGTCGCTGTATCGCGCCAATGCCAAGTACCGGCCCATCTGGGAGCCACGGTTCCTGCTCTTCGAGAAGAGCGCGGACCTGCTGCGCATCGGCCTCGCGTCGGCCCGCGCGGAGGGCTTCCTGGGGGCCCTGTCCGACGACAGGACCCACGGCGCCGGGGCTGCCGAAGTGGCTGCACCGCAGACACCTGGACTCACACCGACGAGGAACACGCGATGAGGAAGCTCGCCCGCTGGGCCCGTGCCGAGTGGGGGCTGCTGTACGTCACCGTGCGCGAGCCCCTGCTCAAGCGGCGGCTGCGGGCGGTCCCGATGACGGTCACGGCGGTGTGTCTGACCACGCTGCTGCAGTTCGTGCAGAACCGGCCGTGGGGCTTCCAGTTCGTGCAGGACGTGGGGGCCGTCCGGGCCGAGGACCCGCTGTGGCTGGCATTGCTGCGCACTCCCCTGTCGCTGTTCGTCCCGGCGCTCGACCTGCCCGTGTGGGGGGCGCTCGCACAGATCCTGCTCGTGTTCGGCATCGCCGAGGTGTGTCTGGGCTGGTGGCGGACACTGACCATCTCCTATGTCGCCACGCTCGCCGGGACGCTGTACGCACGCGTGGGCATCGCGCTCGGCCCGCACGCCCCGTTCGGTCTGCCCGCCTCGGACGCGCAGGTCGTGGACACCGGCCCGTCGGCGGCCGTGGTGGGGCTCGCCGTGTACGTGAGCTGGCGCTACGGCGCCTATGTGACGGCGGGTGCGGTGACCCTGGCGATGGTGGTCGAGGTGCTGCTCAAGGACAACCTGGCGGGCAAGGAGCATCTGGCCGCGCTGACGGGGGTGGGGCTGCTGTGCCTGGCGGCGGCGCTGCGGCACCGGTACAAGGGCCGGCTGCGGCGCCGTCAGCGGCGGCCGGGCAGCCGGGCCGGGCGCGGGTCGGGCTTTCCGCCGATCCAGTCCTGAACGGCGCGGCGGGGTCCGGCCCAGCGGCGGTCGTGGCGGTAGACGCGCAGGGCGGCCTTGGCGCGGGCGCGGGGGCGGCGGCCGTAGAAGCGGCGGGCCCAGGGGGATCCGGGGCGGGCCAGCCGGACGGCGCCGACCAGGGCGACCAGCGGCACGACCGCCCCGAAGATCGCGATCCGGGCCTTGCCCTTGCTCAGCGCGATGAGGGCGAAGAAGAAGTTCACGCCGATGTTGGCGATGACCGTGCCCCGGTCCTGGAGTTCCTCGGCGGACAGGTCGTTGACGCCGAACGGCGAGAACCCGGCCAGCAGCAGGCCGACGAGGGCGGCGGTGACCACGACGACCTCGACGCTCTTGCGTCCCTCCTCGCTCCAGTAGACGTCGTCGAGGTGCAGGATCAGCGCGAACTCGTCCAGGACGAGCCCCACCCCCATGCCGAAGACGACGGCGGCGACGGCCCCGCCCGCGCCGTGCCGGTCGCTGGCGACGGCACCGAAGCCGCCGACGACGGTCAGCACGACCCCGGGGACCACGTGGTGGATGTGCAGCCCGCCCGCCTTGACGTTGCCGAAGGGGCCCTTGCCGGCGCGGATCAGCCGGACGATCACGCGAGTGACGACGAAGGTGACGACGAAGGCGGCCAGAGCCAGCAGCAGCGGAAGCTTGCCCGGCTCCACGATGTTCCGCTCCCACCAGTGCCCCATGTGCGCACATTACTAGGACATCAACGGCTATTTCAGCGCGGGTCAGCCCTGTTTTTCGGGGCGGGGGCTGCGGGCGTCCTCCCCCGGACGACGCAGCGTCCCCGGGCATGGCGGGGAGTCCGCCGACGGCCCGGTAACCTGCGCCGGTGCTCAAGACCTCCCCTCTCGACGGCCTCCGCTTCGCCTTCGGCACCCTCTCCGTGCTGCCCGTCCGGGTGCACCGCTGGGACCGGGACGCCGCCCGAGGGGGCATGCTGAGCGCCCCGGTGGTCGGACTGGTCGTCGGCGGCTGTGCCGCAGGACTGGGGCTGCTGCTCCTCCTCCTGGGCTCCGGCCCGCTGCTCGCCGCGGTGGCCTCGGTCGCCGTACCGGCCGCGCTGACCCGTGGACTGCACCTCGACGGGCTCGCCGACACGGCGGACGGGCTGGGCAGCAACAAGCCCGCCGAGGACGCGCTGCGGATCATGAAGCAGTCGGACATCGGGCCGTTCGGGGTGCTCACCCTCGTCCTGGTGCTGCTGGCCCAGGTCGCCGTGCTGGCGCAGCTCTACGACGACTCCTGGGTACGCGGCGCGACCGCGGCGCTCACCTCGGCGGTCGCGGCCCGGCTGGCGCTCACCCTGGCCGCTCGCGCCGGGGTGCCGGCCGCCCGTCCGGAGGGACTGGGGGCGGCGGTCGCCGGGGTGGTGCCGGTGCCGGCCGCGCTGGCCGTCACGGCTGCCTGCACGATCGTCACGGCCGCCTGGGGAGCGGCCCTCGGCCCGTACGGCGCCGTCCGTACGGCGGCCGCGGTCCTGCTGTCCCTGGCCGCCGCCGGACTCCTGCTGCGCCGCTGCACCCGCCGCTTCGGCGGAGTCACCGGGGATGTGTTCGGCGCCCTCGCGGAGACGGCGGCGACGGCCGCGCTCGTGGTGCTGTCCCTGGGGCGTTAGGAGTGTCCTCCGGATCGTGCCGGCGACGCGGGATCCGGCATGCACTCACCCGGTTCTCCGCTTCGGCCGGGGAACGCTTCAGAGGGTCGAGTCCAGGCCGTGGGGCAGGGTGCCCCAGGGGTGAGCGCCCGTGCCGGGCACCGCGCAGTGCACGGCAGCGCCCCGCGCACGGGCGGCCCCGGCCGCGTCCGCGTCCGGCGGGACGCCGTACACCAGATGACACGCCCGCGCCCCGGCCGGGTAGTGCCGGGGCTGCCGGGGCGTGCGCAGGTACGTCGCCCAGGGCCCCTCGAAGGTGACGAGGAGATCGGCGAGCGCCGCGTACGCCGGGTGCGGCGGGGTGCCGTGGTTCAGCGCGAGGGTGACGCAGCCGAGGGTCCGGGCGGCCGTGGTCAGCCGCTCGTAGTGCCGTGACTCGGCGGGCCCGGACGGCACTTGGTCGAGGAAGGCGCCCTGGGTGCCGTACCACGCGCGATGCCGGCGCAGATCCCGTACGACGTCCTCGTAGGGCCTCCTGCCGTAGCCGGTGTCGATGTAGCCGAGCAGGGTCACCCCCGCCGTCCGCAGCCGGGCGGCGGTCTCGGCGAAGGCCTCGTCGGGGCGGTCGCCGGGGCCGTCGGCCGGGTTGAGGACGACGCCGTACAGGCGGGGCGCGGCCGCGAGGATCACCGCCCACTCGGCGGGGCGGACCGAGGGGTGCTCGTAGTACGGGACCAGGAGGGTGCTCATCGGTGGGCGCTCACCCTTCCCAGCAGTCCGCGGACCAGAGCGACTTGAGCGACGGCCGCCGACGCGTACACGGCGAGCGCGACGGTGTGCGGGCCGGCCGCGTGGGTGAGCAGGGCCAGGGTCTGGGCGAGGGCGGCCGCGCAGCAGACCGCCGTCGCACCGAGGACGGCGCCGAAGGACTGGAGCAACAGGCCGGTCCACAGCACCACGCCGAGGGCGAGCAGGCCGGCCACGCGCACGCCGGACGGCGCGGGTGCGTGCGGCCACAGTGCGCCGGCGGCGAGGGCCAGGGCGAGCAGCGCGGCCAGATAGCCGGTGAGGCAGCGGGCCAGGACACGGGCCGTGGCCCGGCTGAACTCCCTCGGGGTACCGCTGGCGCGCAGCGCGGCCAGACTGGCGCTGCGGAAGCGGTACAGCAGCCATTCGGCGGGGCCCATGCTGAGCGTGAGCGCCAGGGCCGCCGGGGCGGCGACCGCACTGTGCTCCGCGCCGGTGAGGACATCACCGAGGGCCGCGTACACGACCAGCACACCGCTGCCGAGGCCGAACACGGCATAGGGCAGGGAGTCGGCGAACCTCGGCACGGCGACCGGCCGCGGTGGACGCCCGGCACCGCGGCGGCCCAGGGACGGCCGGTGCTTGGCAGCGGAGCGGCCGAAGGACAGCAGGATGGCGGCCGTGGCCCGGCGGCCTGAAGTGAGCAGGGCGACAAGGCCCGCGGTCCGGCTGCCGTCGCCCGGGTCCTTGCCCGCCGGGGCGACTTCGAGGAGGCCCAGGACGGCCACTGCGGTCAGCGAGGTCAGCAGGAGGGCCGGGCCGGCGGGTCCGGGGAGCGGGAGGACCGGTGCCACGAGGGCGCCGGCCGTCATCGGCGCCAGGGCCGCCAGCAGCGCCCGTTCCCGGCCCATCACCAGCAGGACCCCGGACGCGCCCAGGTAGCAGGACTGTCCGGCGGCGAACGCGACGGCGGCCGGGTGGCCGGTGCCGGCGACGGCGAGCGCGACCAGCGTGCCGAGCAGCATGCCCGCCGGGGCGCCGACCAGCAGGCAGCGACGGGCCGCCGGGCGGTCGCCGAGGCCCAGCCAGGAATGGGCGCGGTGGGCGAGCCCCTGGTTCCAGGCCCAGCCGCACAAAGCGCCGGCCAGCAGGGTGCGGGCACCCGCGGGGAGGCCCGCGGACTCGTGCGGTCCGGTGAGCAGCGGGGCGCCGAGGACGTAGGCGAGGCCCGGCAGCGCGAAGACGAGTCCGCGCAGCAGACAGCCGAGCAGACCGGCCCGCCACGGGTCGGGGAGTCCGCCGTCCGGCTCGGGGTGGCGGCGCGGGGTCCGGTCGTAGAGCTGCTCGGCGAGCGCGAAGGAGTTCTCGACGCCGTAGCGCTCGCGTATCCGGTCGTCGGACAGGCCGTCGGACTCCAGCAGGGCCGCCACCTCGTCCGGGTGGACGGCGGCCGACACGAACTCGTCCAGTTCCCCGGCGAGTTCCTCGATCGGATCGGGCCGGGCCCAGCTGGGCTGCCGACGGGGGCGCGGGATTGCGGACAGGGTCCCGGAGGGCGTCCGCCGGTCTTCGCTCACCGGCCGGTCCCGTCCGTCGCCACCGCCGCGTACCAGGGGTCGCGCAGTTCCGCGGTCCAGTCGGCGACCGTCTCGACCGTGGGCTCGTACACCTCGGGGCGTCCGGCGAGTTCCTGGTAGATGGTGCGGAAGTGGTCGACCGAGCGACGCAGGGTGAACAGGTCGATCACCCGCTGCCGGGCCGACTCGCCGAGCCTCAGGCGCCGTTCGTCGTCGCGCAGGAGGGCCAGCGCGGCGGCGGCCATCTTCTCCGGCTCGCGCGGCGGGACCACGAGGCCGGTGTCGCCGACCGCCTCACGGACCCCGCCGACGTCCGTCGAGACGGTCGTACGGCCGCAGGACATGGCCTCGATGATCGAGAACGGGAAGCCCTCGGAGACGGACGACAGCATGACGAGGTGGCCGGCCGCGTAGGCGCGCCAGACCTCGCTGATGCGGCCCTCGAAGGTCAGGCCGTCGGTGACGCCGAGTTCGGCGGCGAGCTTCTCCAGGCGGATGCGGTAACCCTCGCCGCCGGCCGGGACCGGGCCGAACAGGCGGAGCCTGGTCTCGGGGAGTTCGGCCCGGACGAGGGCGTAGGCACGCAGCAGGGTCTCCAGGTCCTTGATGGGGTCGACGCGGCCGCACCAGGTGAGGGTGGGCACGTCGGGTTCGGGCCCTGCGTGCGGGAAGGCGTACGGGTCGACGCCGTTGTAGACCGTGCGGATCCGGCCGGCGTCGGCGCCGCCGCGCTCCTCCCAGCGGCGGTTGTACTGGTTGCACGGTGTGATCAGGTCGGCGGCGCGGTACCCGTGTGAATTCAGTTCACGGTAGAAGCCGAGCATGAACGCCTTCACGGGCCAGCGGTGTCCGTCACCGCACTGTCCCAGATAGCGCTCCCGCAGATAGATGCCGTGCTCGGTGAGCAGGAAGGGCACCCCGTCGAGGTGGTGCGCGGCGAGGGCGGGCAGGGTGGCGAGGCCGCTGCTGACGGCGTGCGCCACCGAGTCGACGGGAATGCGCACCCCGAGCGGGCGCAGGGCGTGCTCCAGCAGGTCCGTGGCGGTCAGCGCGTCGTGCACGGTGGGCCGGGCGGCCGCCGTCGGCAGATGCGGCATCGTCCAGATCCACTGCAGCGAACGCAGCGCGGACTCGGTGCGCAGGGCCGCCGACAGCCATCCGTCGCGGGCGATGACGGCCAGCTCGTACAGCGCCTCACCGAAGTCGCAGCGGCCCTCGGGATCGAGGAAGGACAGCACGAGACGCTCGTAGGCGTCCGTGAAGCGACGCCGGGCCCGGCCGTGGGGGGCGCGGGCCCGGCCGGGGCGCGGGCCCCAGGTGGGCACGGTGGTGTGCCCGCGGACGTTCGCCGGCAGCTCCCAGGTCACGGGTTCGCGGCCGCTGCCGGTGAGCGAGACGAGCTGGAAGGCCACCTCCGGCATGCCCTTGACGAGCTGGTCGCACCAGGTGCTGACCCCTCCGTGGATGTGCGGGTAGGTGCCTTCGGTGAGCATGGTGACATGACGGCCGGAGCGCATGGATGCGCGTTCCCCCCTGGTGTGCGGATGCTGTGCGGGGAACTGCGGCCCGGACCCGGCTGCGGGTCCGTCGTTGCCGGGCGCGCAGTTCCCCGCGCCCCTTCCGGGGCGCTCCCCTACGGCAGCTTCAAGGTGAGCGCCGACTGCAGGGCACCCGGTGTCGCCCACGCAGAGCGCTCGCCCGCGTACGCCGTGCCGAAAGCGGTCGTACCGAGCAGGAGTTGCTGCCTGGTTCCCTCCGGCGCCGTCACCGGGATCTGGGTGCCGGACGGGGCCGTGACCGTCACGGTGTTGCCGATCCGGTAGGCGGTGACCCGGCCGTTGTCGAGCGCGGTCTGCCACTTGGCCCGGTTCTGCAGCTCGGCGCCGATGGCGCTCTGGCGCAGGTTGACGATCGGGGTGTTGTCGGCGAACAGCGCCTGGTAGTCGGCCAGCACGCGGTCCAGGACCGGGTAGAGGATGCGGTCCTCGGCCAGGTTGGACTGGTGCGCGTAGTGCGGGCGCGGGTCGTTGGCCAGCACGTGCCCGAGGTCGGTGCGGGCCTCGGTGGGCACGATGTGGCCGGTGTAGCCGGTGGCCGTGTCCAGCGGCTGCGTCAGACAGGTCGAGGCCGGGTTGTCCTCGCAGATCCCGCTGCCGCCGTCCGCCCTGGACGTGTAGATCCAGTTGTATTCGTCGGCCATCTCGGCCTCGGTGCCCGCGTTGTAGTACACGTTCATCGGGTAGCGCGGCACGGTGAGGGTACTGCTGCCCACGGTGCGCTGCTCGGACTCCCGGGAGTTGTCCGAGGCGGTCCACCTCACGCCGCCTGCCGCCAGGGCCGGCCCGAGGTTGGGGTTGTCCTGGGGCTGCTGCGGCAGGGTCTTCAGACCCGAGTGCTCACCCGTGACCAGCTCGCCGCGGTCGACGGAGAGCCCGTGCTGGAGCGCCCAGTTGTAGTTGTCGGAGATCTCCCCGGAGATGTCGGAGCGGCTCACCCACCGCGTCGAGCCGTCGGCGTTCTTCACGCAGCTCCACGGCACGGTCGAGGTGTCCTGGACGCAGCCGAGGAACAGGTGGGTGTAGGTGTGGTTCACCCAGCGGTACTTGGCCTTGTCCTTGAGGAGCTGGGCGGCCAGCGGGTCGGTGCCGCCGTTCTCGCTCTTCCACTCCTCGCCGGCGCCCGCGTTGAACACCATGTCGAGCGTGAAGCCGTGGGTCTGCTCCCAGGCGGCCGCGTACTGCGCGTCGGCCGCCGTCATCCGGATCGGCGTCTCCGTGTCGTCGCCGCCGCCCGCGCAGTCGATGTCGCCGGGCGTGCAGTTGCGCTCGGCGTCCCAGCGGGCGTCCGGCGCGAACACGTCGTCCACGTGGACGGCGAAGTAGTTGCGGGCCTGGCCCAGGTGCACGCCCTGGGTCAGCCATTCCACGATGCCGCGGGCCAGCACCCGGAACTGCTGCTGGTACTGGTTGTAGGCGAAGGTCACCACCAGTTCGCGCCGGCCGTCGTGGGCGTACTCGCCGAGCAGGCTGCCGGTGCCGGTGCCGCCCGGTACGGGGACGTCGACGTAGCTGGTGAAGCCGGTGCGGGGCTGGGCCACGAAGCCGTAGCTCTCCTGCACGGACGGCGAGTTGTCCTCGAAGGAGAACGCGCCGTCCAGATACCCGAAGGGGCCGGCCCGGCCGGCCGTGGTGACGGCGGCTGTCCGTCCGTCGAGGCTGCCGGCGTAGCCGTTGTTGTCGGTGTAGTCCAGGCCGACCTCGGGGTGGGCCCAGGTGTAGGCGTCGACCTGCGGGATGCCGTACGTCTTCTCGTAGGACTCCAGGGCCGTCTGCTCGGCGGAGCCCGCGCCGAACGGGGCCTCGTCGGGCAGGACCACACCCTGGAACTTGGCACGGGGCCGGCCGCTCACCGTGTCGCTCAGGAAGGCGGCGGTGATGGCGGGGCGACCGGAGTCGTCCAGGTCGACGGTGGTGTACGGGATGCCCTCGCTCTTCAGCTGCGCGGTGATCGCGCCGACCGGGCTGCCGCCGTCGTCGACCACCAGCACCCGCAGATCGACGCGCGGGGCGGTGGCGGCCGAGGCGGGCGGGGCGGCGAGCCCCAGTGCTATGAGTCCTGCGGCCGTCGCGGTGACGGTCGTGGCTCTCCAGCGGTGCGCGCGGTGTGCCATGGCAGGTTCCTTCCCCCCAGAAGATCCTCCTGTGGCGAATCCACGGAGAATCAGTGGAAATCATGCGAAGCGGTGGGCAGCCCGCCCACCGGAACCCGACGAGTGTGGCTCAGGTCACCCGCCCCCGGGGGCGGGAAGTGGCCACGACGCCACGCAGGGGTGAACACCCGCAGGCATGAGCGAACGGTCGTACGCGCGTAGTCTCGTCACGGGTGTTCGCCGACAGGGTGAAGGCCCCGGTTGCCACATGCCCCCAGGCCTGGACCTAGGGTCGGCTCTCGGGCCCGGTCGACCCACCCCTCATCGGCCACAGCAACTTCACATCGGAAGCGAGATTTCACCACCGTGACTGCTCTGACTCTCAGCACCGCCGCGGCGCACGGCCTGCGGGCCGACGCGATCGTGATCGGTGTCGCCAAGGGCGCGAAGGGCCCCGTCGTCGCCCCGGGCGCCGAAGCCGTGGACAAGGCGTACGACGGCACGCTGGCCGGCGTCCTGGAGACCCTCGGCGCCTCGGGTGCCGAGGGCGAGCTGACGAAGCTGCCCGCCCCGGCCGGCTTCAAGGCGCCGCTCGTGGTGGCGGTGGGCCTGGGCGCGGAGCCCGGGAAGGACGCCGGGTTCGACGCCGAGGCGCTGCGCCGGGCCGCCGGCGTGGCCGCACGCGCGCTCACCGGCTCCAAGAAGGCCGCGTTCGCCCTGCCCGTCGACGGCCCGGGCGCCGTCGGCGCGATCGGCGAGGGCGTCCTGCTCGGCGCCTACGCCTTCGACACGTACAAGGAATCCGGCAAGGAAGCCAAGGCCAGGAACGGCAAGGCGCCGCTGGCCGAGGCCGCGCTGCTCGGCGGCAAGCCGCGGGACGCGGCCCACAAGAGCGCCGTGGCCCGGGCCCTCGCGGTCGCCGAGGAGCTGAACCGCTCCCGCGACCTGATCAACATGCCGCCGAACGACCTCACCCCGGCGGCGTTCGCCGCCGAGGCGCAGGCCGCGGCCAAGGAGCACGGCATCAAGGTGCAGGTGCTCGACGACAAGGCCCTGGCCAAGGGCAACTACGGCGGCATCCTCGGCGTCGGCGGCGGCTCGGCCGCGACCCCGCGCCTGGTCAAGCTGTCGTACACGCACCCGAAGGCGGAGAAGCACCTGGCCTTCGTCGGCAAGGGCATCACCTACGACTCGGGCGGCATCTCGCTCAAGCCGGCCGGTCACAACGAGACGATGAAGTGCGACATGAGCGGTGCGGCCGCCGTGTTCGCCGCGGTCGTCGCCGCCGCCCGCCTCGGCCTGGAGGTCAATGTCACCGGCTGGCTGGCGCTGGCCGAGAACATGCCGTCCGGCTCGGCCGTGCGGCCGGGTGACGTGCTGCGCATGTTCAGCGGCAAGACCGTCGAGGTGCTCAACACCGACGCCGAGGGCCGGCTGGTCCTCGCCGACGCGCTGTGGGCGGCCTCGCTGGAGAAGCCGGACGCGATCGTGGACGTCGCCACGCTGACCGGCGCGATGATGCTGGCGCTGGGCAGCCGGACGTTCGGGATCATGGCGAACGACGACTCCTTCCGTACGACGGTGTACGAGGCCGCGGAGGAGGTGGGCGAGCCGGCGTGGCCGATGCCGCTGCCGGAGCACCTGCTCAAGGGGATGGACTCCACCGTCGCCGACATCGCGAACATGGGCGAGCGGATGGGCGGCGGGCTGGTCGCCGGTCTCTTCCTGCGCGAGTTCGTGGGCGAGGGGATCACCTGGGCGCACCTCGACATCGCCGGTCCGGCCTTCAACGAGGGTGGTCCGTTCGGCTACACGCCGAAGGGCGGCACGGGTACGGCCGTCCGGACGCTGGTGCGTCTCGCCGAGCTGACCGCCGCGGGTGACCTGGGCTGATGTTCGCCCAATAGCTCGGGTCGCTCCGTCGTCGGGGCGACCGCAGGGGTGTGGGGGCTGCTCGCGCGGTCCCCACGCCCCTTTTGGTCGGCTGCCGCCGGGACATGTTTCAAGGGGACGTGGGCTGTCTCACACCCCAGCCCGGCGTCTCGTCCGCCTCGAACAAGTGCAAAGATGGAGCCCGGCAGGACAGGGCCCCCACCGAAGGGCCGAAGCATCAAGCGGCCGGACACCAGCCGCCAGCCGGTCATCGAAGACCGGCGTACGGCGCACATGCATGGAGGACGTGACGTGGCGAACGACGCCAGCACCGTTTTCGACCTAGTGATCCTCGGCGGTGGTAGCGGTGGTTACGCCGCGGCCCTGCGCGGGGCGCAGCTGGGCCTGGACGTCGCCCTGATCGAGAAGGACAAGGTCGGCGGCACCTGCCTGCACCGGGGTTGCATCCCCACCAAGGCCCTGCTGCACGCGGGCGAGGTCGCCGACCAGGCTCGCGAGAGCGCCCAGTTCGGCGTCAGGGCCACCTTCGAGGGCATCGACATCGCCGGGGTCCACAAGTACAAGGACGGCGTGATCTCCGGCCTGTACAAGGGGCTGCAGGGTCTCGTCGCCTCCCGCAAGGTGACGTACATCGAGGGCGAGGGCCGGCTGTCCTCCCCCACCTCCGTCGACGTGAACGGCCGGCGCATCCAGGGCCGCCACGTCCTGCTGGCGACCGGCTCCGTGCCGAAGTCGCTGCCCGGCCTGGAGATCGACGGCAACCGCATCATCTCCTCCGACCACGCCCTCGTCCTGGACCGCGTGCCGAAGTCCGCGATCATCCTGGGCGGCGGCGTCATCGGCGTCGAGTTCGCCTCGGCGTGGAAGTCCTTCGGCTCGGACGTCACGGTCATCGAGGGCCTGAAGCACCTCGTCCCGGTCGAGGACGAGAACAGCTCGAAGCTTCTTGAGCGCGCGTTCCGCAAGCGCGGCATCAAGTTCAACCTGGGCACCTTCTTCCAGAAGGCCGAGTACACCCAGGACGGTGTGAAGGTCGTCCTCGCGGACGGCAAGGAGTTCGAGGCCGAGGTCCTCCTCGTCGCCGTCGGCCGCGGCCCGGTCTCCCAGGGCCTGGGCTACGAGGAGGCCGGGGTCGCCATGGACCGCGGCTACGTCCTCGTCGACGAGTACATGCGCACCAACGTTCCGACCATCTCCGCCGTCGGCGACCTCGTCCCGACGCTCCAGCTCGCGCACGTCGGCTTCGCCGAGGGCATCCTGGTGGCGGAACGTCTGGCCGGTCTGAAGACCGTCCCGATCGACTACGACGGCGTGCCCCGGGTGACGTACTGCCACCCCGAGGTCGCCTCCGTGGGCATCACCGAGGCCAAGGCCAAGGAGATCTACGGCGCGGACAAGGTCGTCGCTCTGAAGTACAACCTGGCGGGCAACGGAAAGAGCAAGATCCTCAACACCGCGGGCGAGATCAAGCTCGTCCAGGTGAAGGACGGTGCCGTGGTCGGCGTCCACATGGTCGGCGACCGTATGGGCGAGCAGGTCGGCGAGGCCCAGCTGATCTACAACTGGGAGGCGCTGCCGGCCGAGGTCGCCCAGCTCATCCACGCCCACCCGACGCAGAGCGAGGCGCTCGGCGAGGCACACCTGGCGCTGGCCGGCAAGCCGCTGCACTCCCACGACTGAGCCTTCGGTCAACGGGCGCGACGACACAGACTTCCGCAATTCGTAAGGAGCAACCGAAACCATGGCGGTTTCCGTAACCCTTCCGGCGCTCGGCGAGAGCGTCACCGAGGGCACTGTCACCCGCTGGCTGAAGGCCGAGGGCGAGCGCGTCGAGGCCGACGAGCCGCTGCTCGAAGTGTCGACCGACAAGGTCGACACCGAGATCCCCTCGCCCGCCGCCGGTGTGCTGGCCTCCATCAAGGTCGCCGAGGACGAGACCGTCGAGGTCGGCGCCGAACTGGCCGTGATCGACGACGGCACGGGTGCCCCCGCCGCCGCTCCGGCCCCGGCCGCAGAGCCGGCGCCGGCCGCCGCTCCGGCGCCCGTGGCCGAGGCCGCCCCCGCCCCGGCTCCCCAGGCCCCCGCCGCTCCCGCGGCTCCGGCCGGTGGCGCGTCGGGCACGGACGTGGTCCTTCCCGCGCTCGGTGAGTCCGTCACCGAGGGCACCGTCACCCGCTGGCTGAAGTCGGTCGGCGACTCCGTCGAGGCCGACGAGCCGCTGCTCGAGGTCTCCACGGACAAGGTCGACACCGAGATCCCGGCGCCCACCTCCGGTGTGCTGCTCGAGATCGTGGTCGGCGAGGACGAGACCGCCGAGGTCGGCGCCAAGCTCGCCGTCATCGGCGCCCCCGGTGCCGCCCCGGCCGCCGCTCCGGCTCCGGCCGCCCCGGCTCCGGCGCCCGCCGCCGCTGCCCCGGCCGCCCCGGCCCCGGCGCCCGCCGTTCCGGCGCCCGCGCCCGCCCCGGTCGCCGCTGCCCCGGCTCCGGCCGCCCCGGCTCCGGCTCCGGTCACCCCTGCCCCGGCCGCTCCCTCGCCCGCCGCCCAGGCGACGGACGAGGGTGCCTACGTGACCCCGCTGGTGCGCAAGCTCGCCGCCGAGAACGGCGTCGACCTGGCCACCGTCAAGGGCACCGGCGTCGGCGGTCGTATCCGCAAGCAGGACGTCCTCGCCGCCGCCGAGGCCGCGAAGGCCGCCGCCGCTGCTCCGGCCCCGGCCGCTGCCGCTCCGGCTGCCGCCGCCAGGAAGGCACCGGCGCTGGAGGTCTCCCCGCTGCGCGGCCAGACCGTCAAGATGCCCCGTATCCGCAAGGTCATCGGCGACAACATGGTCAAGGCGCTGCACGAGCAGGCCCAGCTGTCGTCGGTCGTCGAGGTCGACGTCACCCGGCTGATGAAGCTGCGTGCCAAGGCGAAGGACTCCTTCGCGGCCCGTGAGGGCGTCAAGCTCTCCCCGATGCCGTTCTTCGTCAAGGCCGCCGCCCAGGCGCTGAAGGCCCACCCGGTCATCAACGCCCGGATCAACGAGGCCGAGGGCACCATCACCTACTTCGACGCCGAGAACATCGGTATCGCGGTGGACTCGGAGAAGGGCCTGATGACCCCGGTCATCAAGGGTGCGGGCGACCTGAACATCGCCGGCATCTCCAAGGCCACGGCCGACCTGGCGGGCAAGGTCCGCGGCAACAAGATCACCCCGGACGAGCTGTCCGGCGCGACCTTCACCATCAGCAACACCGGCTCGCGCGGCGCGCTGTTCGACACGATCATCGTGCCGCCGAACCAGGTCGCGATCCTCGGCATCGGTGCCACGGTCAAGCGTCCGGCCGTCATCGAGACCGAGGAGGGCACGGTCATCGGCGTCCGCGACATGACCTACCTGACCCTCTCCTACGACCACCGCCTGGTCGACGGCGCCGACGCGGCCCGTTACCTGACGGCGGTCAAGGCGATCCTGGAGGCGGGCGAGTTCGAGGTCGAGCTGGGCCTCTGATCTCCCTGATCAGGCAGTACGACGGAGCCCCCGTCCGGAGTTCTTCTCCGGACGGGGGCTCTGTTCGTGCGCGGGGGTGCCGCTATGCGAGCCGTGCCGCCACCAGCGCGAGCCAGCCGCTCACGGCGTGCTGGTCCGGTGCCTCGACCTCCATGCCCAGCTCGGCGGCGCCGACGGCGTACTCGCTCTCGTCGAGCCCGAGGGCCAGCAGTTCCCGGATCTCGCCCACGAGGCGCGCGACGAGGTGCCGGTCGGTCGTCGCGGCGTAGTCGTCCACGGCCACGTCGTGCCCGCCGAACTCGTCGGGCATGTCCTGTGAGAACCAGCCCCCGAGGAACTGCCCGAGCTCGGGGAACCTGGCCTGCCACTCCCAGTGCGTGTCCGGCTTCGCCGGGACCGGGACCTGCCCCTCGTCGACGCTGCGCCGGATGTGGTCGGCGAGCAGCATCAGCCAGTCCAGGATCTCCGCGTCGGCCAGGCCCACGTCCGGCAGGGCGTAGAACTCGCCGAGCTGGACCCTCAGCCGCCCCGGCGGGGTACGCGCATACTCCTTCAGCTGGCTCTCGGCGGCGGCGAGCGCCCAGGGGCGGGTGTGCCAGGTGTGCCGCAGATAGGCGGTGAGGGCAGCGCTCGGCTTCTCCTCGGTGTCGTCGGCGGGTTGGCCGACGTAGGCGCGCAGGACCTGGTCCAGCTCGCCGTATCTGCGGTCGTGCTCAAGGGGGGTCAGCGCCACGGTCGGACCACTGCCTTCACAGATAGACGGGGAAACTGGCGTGCACGGCGAACCCGTGCGCGGCGGCCGGCTCGCGGCGCAGCACGACCCGGGCGGCCCGTACGTCGACGGCTCCGCGCCCGGCCAGCATCATGGCCTGCAGCAGCACCCTGCCGACGGGCTCCTCCCGGGACGGCCAGGCCGCCTCGATCGTCAGCCGCCGCCGGGTGGACTGGGCCAGCCAGCGGTGGATGACCTGCTCGTTGCGGGTGACCACGTGCTGGGTCGCCCACTGGGCGGTTTCCCGGTCCGGGTAGGTGGCGGTGCGGGTGCGCACGGGTCTTCTCCATGGTGGGCAGTACGGCGGATCGGAGCAGCGCGGCGAATCGCTTCACATCAGCGGAATGACCAGACCATCCCGACTTCCGTCTCCGAAACGAGCACCAGGCCGAAGTCGAAGGTGCGCGTGGAAAAGGAATTCCACCCGGAAACCCGCTGATAGTAGTCACGGTCACGCCCAGTGTTCGCATAGAAGTGCGATCCATCAGGGAAGCGCGACAGGATGACACGGGCGTTCGCTTCAAGGGCCTCCCTGCGCTCCTCGAAATCCGGTTCTGCTGTGACATCGATCCAGGGCGTGGAAAGAGCCACGAGGAACCGTACGGCCTGAGAACGCGGGATCTCATACAGAGAGGACTTCCAGGCGTCCGCCGTCGCGACAGCCTCCGGAGGGATGACGAAGGGGTAGGACGGTTCTTCGAGCCTGTCGAGTTCTCCCTCCCAGTGGTCCACGGTGCGCCACCCACGGACATCACGGGTGTCGCCATGCATCAGAACGGACAGATCAAGCGCCCAGTTCTCGTGCTCCCTGCTCGTCACCTTGGCAATGGTCACCCGACGCTCGTACATGCCGATTGCATCGGACCACGACCGTTCGTCGATTTCGGCCATCGCCGCCTCCTCACTCATCATTTGGGCATGGACGTATAAACGACGAACGGTGGCTTCAACTTCGGTTCGTACTTGAGTACCGTCGAAACTCCGTGGGCGTCCTTCGGCGGCGTCGGGTGATCATTCACCACTTCCGCCGTGCGCCCGGTCACGACGGGAATCGCATGATTCCCACTGTCGACCGATCCCACCGTAAATTCCTCCCTGCCACCAACCGGCGGAGGACCTTTGAGTCATTTGTCGATTGCCGCACTATTACTCCGAATAATGTACTGCGTGTAGTTTTGCGCCGATTCCAAGTCGGTGAAGCTGGAAGCCGCTGGAATGCTCGGCCTGCCCATTCCGTAACTGGCGTGCACGGCGAACCCGTGCGCGGCGGCCGGCTCGCGGCGCAGCACGACCCGGGCGGCCCGTACGTCGACGGCTCCGCGCCCGGCCAGCATCATGGCCTGCAGCAGCACCCTGCCGACGGGCTCCTCCCGGGACGGCCAGGCCGCCTCGATCGTCAGCCGCCGCCGGGTGGACTGGGCCAGCCAGCGGTGGATGACCTGCTCGTTGCGGGTGACCACGTGCTGGGTCGCCCACTGGGCGGTTTCCCGGTCGGGGTAGGTGGCGGTGCGGGTGCGCAAGGGGCTCCTTCTGCAGCGAGGGGGCGGCTGATCGAGTCGGTCGGGTCACCATGCGTGGAAGGACCAGACCATCCCTACCTCCCTCTCGGAGACGAGGAACATACCGAGGTCCCAGCCGTGCCGGGAAATTGTGCTGCAGCCGGAAATCCGCTTGTAGTAGTCGAGATGCGCACTGTCCCGCCCGGTGTTGGCGTAGAAGCGGGAACCCTCAGGAAAGCGCGAGAGGATGACTTCGGCCTTCCCCTCCAGATCCGCCCTGCGTTCCTCGAATTCCGGAGTCCTCTCGACATTGAGCCACAGCGTGGAAAGGACTACGAGGAATTTTTTGGCGGAAGAGCGCGGAATCTCGTACACGCGGGACTTGAGGGCGTCCGCCTTCTCGGGGTCGGTCGGCAACTCGACGAAGGGGTAGAACGGGTCGTCCAACCTTTCGAACTCATCCGCGAGGGGGTCGTTCACGCGCCAGCCGCGCGCGTCCGGCGTGTCACCGCGCATCAGGGTGTACACATCCCGCGGCCAGTCCTTGTGCTCCCGGCGCGTCACCTTGGCGATGGTGTACCTGCGCGCGTACATCCCGATCGACTCGGCCCACGACCGCTCGTCGAGCTCGGCCATCATTGCCTCCTCACTTATCACGTGGGCATGGACGTATAGACGACGAAGGGCGGGTGCAGGCCTGGCTCGTACTTGAGTACCGTCAAGACGCCGTGGGCGTCCTTCGGCGGCGTCGGGTGATCATTCACCACTTCCGCCGTGCGCCCGGTCACGACGGGAATCGCGTGATTCCCGGTGTCGACCGCTCCCACCGAGAAATCCTCGGTCGCACCCGGATCCGGAGGGCCTTTGAGCCACTGGTCGATCTCTGCCGAATTGCATCGGATATTGTATTGCGTATAATTCTGGGCCGATTCCAGGTCGGTGAAGGACGAAGCAGCAGGAATCTGCGGCACACCGGCCCCGGTCGACTGGTCTCGCAACCGCTGCGTCAGCTGCATGTCCGTCAGACCGACATGCTTGTCGATGCTATGCCCGCCGTACAGCTCCTCCTCGGTGGCCAGATCGAGGGAGTACTTGTACGGGACCGTACTCTCGGGCCGCTGCCAGCTGTGTTCCTGCTTGAAGTCGTTGAGGGAACGCGCTCCGTACCCCTCCGCGCGGGCCTCCTCCGCCAGGAACGTGGGCACGCTGAGCAGTGCCTCGTCCAGCTCGGCCTCCAGCTCCTTCAGCTTGGTGGCGGCGTCACCGAAGGCCTGGTGGTACTTCTCGACCGCCGCGTCCGCGGCCCCCTTGTCCATGTGCGAGCGGAACGTCATGACGATCTCGGCGAACGCCAGGGTCGCCGCGAGCCGCGTCATCTCGAACGGGTCCAGGTCCGTCGTCAGGTCCTTTACCGTGGCCTTCGCCGCCTCTTTGCCGAGCCGGGTGGTGGTCTCCCTGGTCGTGACCGCCACGCCGGCCAACTCGTCGAGCTCCTTCTGCACGGCGGTCGCCGTCTCTTGGAGGATGTCGATGATGGGACGCCGCTTCGCGGGCACGACCTTGCGGTCGGTGTTCCAGCTACGACCGATGGAGACCCGCTGCATCTGCTTGTCGTAGGTCCTGCCCCACTCGGTGGTGCCCCAGATGGTCTGGCAGAAGGCTTTCATGGCGCCCTGCCACTCACTGTTTCCCTTGTTGTTGCTGATGAACTTGATGGCACCGTTGAAGTCGTCCGACGCGCCCTTGGCGGCCTTCTGGGCCGCACCCCAGGCGGTGGCCATGCCCTTGAACTCCTCGTCCCGGCACCCCGGCGTGATCTCGTGCATCTTGCCGAGCCGGAGACCGTGCTCGATGGCCGGCCGGATCACATCGGCGAGGAAGTCGGGGATCTCGCCGAGGACGCCGGAGATCTCCCAGGAGTCCGCGTCCTCACCAGTACCGGACCACTTGATGTCGTTGACCGGGCCGTACTTGGGCGCCTTCTCGATGACGACCGGCGGCGCCTTCGCAACCGGCGGGGGTCCTTGCATCCTGCGGGCGTGCCAGTCGGCCTGGGTGTATTTGTTCGCCGTGTCCGTCAGGCCGACGGCGACACCCCCCCACGCTGACCACGCTCTTCGCCCAGAGCTCCAGGAACTTCTCGTTCACCGACTTGTAGGCCGCCGAGAACTCGTCCGCACCCCAGCCGGTGCCCGCCGACTGACTGTATTCGTTCAGCACCCCGACCAGCGCCGTGGCGCCCTTGTCGTAGTCGAACTGCCCGTCACGCACCACGAGGGCGGTGTAGTGCAGGTGCGGCGGCTGTACGTCGAATCCGCCGCCGCTCGTCTTGGGCGACCGGGTCCGGGCCTCGGCCTGCTCCTTCTTGCGCTCCTCGTCGGTGGGCCGCCGCTCGGCCATCAGGCGCCGCCCCATCCCCGCAGCACGGCGCTGTGCGCGGCCGCGTACCCACGATGGCCACTGGTCACGACCTCGTGCAGCCACCTGTGGGCCGCCTGCAGGTCCCACGCCGACTTGTCCCACTTGTCGAGCTCGCCGAGGAACACCTCGCGGGCCTCACCCCGCCAGGACGCGACGACCGGCACCAGGCGCGCGTAGAGGTCCTCCAGTTGCCCGTTGAGCTGCTCAAGGATGTCGTCGAGCTCGACGGTCAGATGCTCCAACGTGCCGAACGAGACTGCTATGTAGTCGTCGCCGGCGCTGTCGCCCTGCATACCGCATTCCCCGTTCCGGACCCGCGGCACCGAGGCGCCGCCGCCCTGAGTCGCATCGTTCACTGACTACGGCTGGTGTCACAGCTGGTCGAGGCCGCTGCGCGGGCGCGTCGGCGGCACCTCGGCAGGCGTGGACAGCTTGTCCGTCTCGGCTTCGACGTCGACCTCGACGGCACGCATGCGCGCCAGTACGTCGAGCTCCGTCTCGGTGAAACCGTCCCGGCTCAGCCGCACGGCCTCTGCAAGCGTCTTCATGACCTCTCGGATCCGGACGGCGTCCGAGGCGACCGAGCGGTGGAGCTTGCGGTACTCGGCCGCCGCGGGCCCCTGCCAGCCCTCCTCGATCTCGTCGACGAGCCGGTCCATGCGCTTGACCTGCCGGGTCAGGTGCTCCTGCATGGTGTCGAGGTCGCCGGCCAGCTTGGTCAGGTCCTCGTCCTTGGCCGCCAGGTCCTTCTTCTGGCCCACTACGCCCCCCGTTCCGCTCAGCCTCGGCTGCCTGCCACGTCTCGAGCCCAATCTATTCGAATCCGGGTTCGAGAAATGCAAGATTCACCTACCGGTCACGAGCCCCAACGCCCCTGACACGCAACGGTGTTGACGTTCCGCCCACGAGCCCCGCCCGACGGAACGGAATGCTTCCACACCAGGGCGGGCACCTCTCTGTAACAGGCATCACCTGTGGTGAGAGCAACCGTGCCCCTCCCGTCCGGGGCCACGGCCGTATTGTCTAAGGGTCCCGCCGACCCGCCGGGTCCGCACTGCCGAGGAGCCCCCATGACCGCGCCCGTCGTCCACTCGCTGCGCGAACAGATCCGCGAGCACATCGTGGAGGGGATCGTCAGCGGGCGCTGGCAGCCGGGCGAGCGCATCGTGGAGCGGCGGATCGCCACCGAGCTGGAGGTCAGCCAGACACCGGTCCGGGAGGCACTGCGGGAGCTGGAGTCGCTGCGGCTGATCGAGTCGGCGCCGAACAAGGGCGTACGGGTGCGGAACCTGACCGCGGCCGACCTGGAGGAGAGCTACCCGGTCCGAGCGGGCCTGGAGGCCATCGCGGCGGAGCTGGCGGCGGAACGGCTGGCGGAGGACTGCTCTGCCCTGGAGCCGCATGTCCTGGCCCTGTACGAGGCCGACAGCAAGGCCGACGGCACGGCCCAGGTCCGCCACACGGTGGGCTTCCACCGCGAGCTGGTCCGGGCGGCGGACAACTCGGTCCTGCTGCACACCTGGGAGGGCCTGGGCATCGAGGTCTTCACCGCTCTGTCCATCCGCTGGCTGGGCACGGTCCAGCAGTCGTACGCGGAGGAGCACGAGGAGCTGGTGCAGGCCTTCAAGCGCCGGGATCCCCGCATCGCCGAGCTGGTGAAGGCCCACGTCCTGGGCTGCGCTCCGCGCGCCTGACGCAGCCGAGCGCCGCCACGCTCACCTGCGAAAACGGCTCGAAAACTGATCGAAATCGCGGCACCGGGTGCCCGCCCGAAAGGCACCCGGTGCCTACTTTCTCGCAATCGAGAGGTTTTGGCCCTCAACCCTTTGATCGATCATCGATCAGGGGGTTACAGTCGCCGACGGACTTCCACCGAAGTCCGCTGCCCTGTCCTGCCAAAGACCAAGGGCAACCCCGAACCCTTGCCGATGAGGGAACCCCCTTCGACTGAGGAAGGCGGCGACATGACCGACCCCAACGCCATCCAGCCGAGCGCGCTCGACCAGCTCCCCGACCGCGACCCGGAGGAGACCGCCGAATGGCAGGCCTCCCTCGACGCCGTCGCCAGGGAGGCCGGGCCGCACCGCGCCGCGTACCTGATGCGCCGCACGCTGGAGCGCGCCGAGGCGGGCGGCATCGCGCTGCCGAAGCTCCTCGAGACCGACTACGTCAACACCATCCCCACCGCCGCCGAGCCGGGTGTTCCCGGTGACGAGGCGATGGAGGCCAAGATCACCGCCTGGAACCGCTGGAACGCGGCCGCCATGGTGACCCGCGGCTCGAAGTACGGCGTCGGCGGCCACATCGCCACCTTCGCCTCCGCGGCCTGGCTGTACGAGACCGGCTTCAACCACTTCTTCAAGGGCAAGGAGTCCCAGGAGGCCCCCGGCTCCGGCGACCAGCTCTACATCCAGGGCCACGCCTCCCCCGGCATCTACGCCCGCGCCTTCCTCGACGGCCGCCTGAACGAGGCGCACCTCGACAACTTCCGCCAGGAGTCCGGCGGCAACGGCCTGCCCTCCTACCCGCACCCGCGCCGTCTGCCCTGGCTGTGGGAGTTCCCGACGGTGTCGATGGGCCTCGGCCCGCTCTCCGCGATCTACCAGGCGCGCTTCAACCGCTACCTCACCAACCGCGGCATCAAGGACATCTCCGCCTCGCACGTGTGGGCGTTCCTCGGCGACGGCGAGATGGACGAGCCGGAGTCGACGGCGGCCCTCGCGCTCGCCGCCCGTGAGGAGCTGGACAACCTCACCTTCGTCATCAACTGCAACCTGCAGCGCCTCGACGGCCCGGTCCGCGCCAACTTCAAGATCGTGCAGGAGCTGGAGGCCCAGTTCCGCGGCGCCGGCTGGAACGTGATCAAGACGCTGTGGGGCTCGGCCTGGGACGAGCTGTTCCGGCTCGACACCACCGGCGCGCTCGTACGCCGCCTGCGCGAGGTACCGGACGCGCAGATCCAGACGTACCAGACGCGTGACGCCGCCTACATCCGCGCCGACTTCTTCGGCAAGGACCCGGCGCTCGCCGAGATGGCGAAGCTGCTGAGCGACGACAAGATCCTCGAGGTCTTCCACCTCTCGCGCGGCGGTCACGAGGCCCGCAAGGTCTACGCCGCGTACAAGGCCGCCGTCGAGCACAAGGGCGCGCCGACCGTGATCCTGGCCCAGACGGTCAAGGGGCACACCCTCGGCGAGGGCTTCGCGTCGAAGAACGCCAACCACCAGATGAAGAAGCTCTCGGTGGACGAGTTCAAGGCGATGCGGGACCTGCTCGACCTGCCGATCAAGGACAGCGACTTCGCCGACGGAGTGGTTCCCTACGGCCACCCGGGCGCCGACTCCCCCGAGGTCCGCTACCTCCAGGAGCGCCGCGCGGCCCTCGGCGGCCCGGCCCCGGCCCGCCGTGTCCACCCGCTCGCGCCGCTGCCCGCGCCCGCCGAGAAGGCCTTCACCTCCTTCGACAAGGGCTCCGGCTCCCAGAACGTGGCCACCACCATGGCCTTCGTCCGCCTCATCAAGGACCTGGTCCGCGACAAGGAGACGGGCAAGCGCTGGGTGCCGATCGTCCCCGACGAGGCGCGCACCTTCGGCATGGAGTCGCTCTTCCCGTCGCTCGGCATCTACTCGCCCAAGGGCCAGACGTACGAGCCGGTCGACCGCGACCAGCTGATGTACTACAAGGAGGCCAAGAACGGCCAGATCCTCAACGAGGGGATCACCGAGGCCGGTTCGATGGCCGACTTCATCGCCGCGTCCACCGCGTACGCGACGCACGGCGAGGCGATGATCCCGTTCTACATCTTCTACTCGATGTTCGGCTGGCAGCGCACGGCCGACCAGATGTGGCAGCTCGGCGACCAGCTCGGCCGCGGCTTCCTCGTCGGCGCGACGGCGGGCCGCACCACCCTGACCGGCGAGGGCCTCCAGCACGCCGACGGCCACTCCCCGGTCATCGCCGCCACCAACCCGGCCGCGCTGACCTATGACCCGGCGTTCGCGTACGAGGTCGCGATCATCGTCCGCGAGGGTCTGCGCCGGATGTACGGCGAGGCCAAGCAGGGCGAGGACCAGAACGTCTTCTACTACCTGACGGTCTACAACGAGCCGCTGCCGCAGCCGGCCAAGCCGGCCGGGTTCGGCATCGACGAGGGCATCGTCAAGGGTCTGTACCGCTTCAACACGGCGGAGTCCGCGGGCGTGACCGCCCCGGCCAACGCCCCGCGCATCCAGCTGCTCGGCTCCGGTACGGCGATCCACTGGACCCTGGAGGCACAGAAGCTGCTCGCCGAGGAGTGGGGCGTGGCCGCCGACGTGTGGTCCGCGACCTCCTGGTCGGAGCTGCGCCGCGACGCGATGGAGGCCGACGCGGCCCTGCTGCGCGGCGAGGAGCGCGTGCCGTACGTCCGCCAGGCCCTGCAGGGCGCCGAGGGCCCGGTCCTCGCGGTCTCCGACTACATGCGCCAGGTCCCGGACCAGATCGCGCAGTGGGTCGAGCAGGACTGGTCCTCGCTGGGCGCCGACGGCTTCGGCCTCTCCGACACCCGCGAGGCGGCTCGCCGCCACTTCGGCGTCGACGCCCGGTCGATCGTCGTCGCGGCCCTGGCCCAGCTCGCCAAGCGCGGCGAGGTCAAGGCGACGGCGGTGAAGGAAGCCCGGGAGAAGTACGGGCTGTAGTCACCGAGGTCCGGTGAAGGGGTACGGCTGCCGCCGTACCCCTTCTTCGTGTTCTTCGTGTTCCATGAAGGGCATGCGTGCGGCCCGGCTCATCAAGATGGTGCTCCTGCTCCAGTCCCGTACCTCCATGACAGCCGCCGAGCTGGCCCGGGAGCTGGAGGTGTCGGAGCGGACGGTCACCAGGGATGCCCAGGCGCTGTCGGAGGCGGGCGTGCCGGTGTACGCCGACCGGGGGCGGGCCGGGGGGTACCGGCTGATCGGCGGGTACCGCACGCGGCTGACCGGGCTGGCGCGAAGTGAGGCGGAGGCCCTGTTCCTGAGCGGGGTGCCGGGAGCGCTCAGGGAGATGGGACTGGAGGACGTCGCCTCCGCCGCCCGGCTGAAGGTCTCCGCCGCGCTGCTGCCCTCCCTGCGGGACGCCCCCGACAGCGCCGCCCAGCGGTTCCATCTGGACGCGCCCGCCTGGTTCCGGGAGCCGGAGACACCCGCGCTGCTGCCGGTGATCGCCGAGGCGGTCTGGGACGACCGTCGGATCGGTGCCGTCTACCGGCGCGGGGACACGGCCGTCGAGCGGGATCTCGAGCCGTACGGGCTCGTGCTGAAGGCGGGCGTCTGGTACCTGTGCGCGCGGGTGGCCGACGGCAGTGGCTTCCGGACGTACCGGATCGACCGGTTCGACGCCGTCGACGCCCGCGACGAGCGCTTCGACCGTGATCCGGGCTTCGACCTGCCCGGCCACTGGGCCGAGCAGGCCGAGCGGTTCGCCCGGTCGATCCTGCACGCCGAGGCCGTCGTACGGCTGTCCCCTGACGGTGTGCGCCGGTTGCCGTACGCCGTCGACCCGCTCGGCGCGCGCGAGGCGCTCGCGAGCGCGGGCGAGCCGGATGCCGAGGGGTGGGTGACGGTGACCGTGCCGGTGGAGTCGGAGGAGGTCGCGCACACCCAGCTGACGGCGCTGGGTCCGGAGGCCGAGGTGCTGGCGCCGCCGAGCCTGCGGGCGCGGTTCGCGGCGGACGCGGCCGGGCTCGCCGCGCTGTACGGGCGTACGAACGTATGACAACGGTCCGCCGCTGATAACGATCCGCCACACTCCGCGTGCGCCCCACCCCCCGAGGCCCGATGCTGGTGGCGTGATGGACGAGACGGAGTTCTGGGAGCTGATCGACGCCACCCGCGAGGCAGCCGAGGGTGACCCCGAGGAGCAGGCCGACCTGCTCGTGGACCGGCTGCTCCAGCTGGACCCCGAGATGATCCTGGACTTCGCCCGTCACTTCGAGGCCCGTTACAACCGCGCCTACCACTGGGACCTGTGGGGCGCCGCCTGGGTGCTGCTGGGCGGGGCCAGCGACGACGCCTTCGACTACTTCCGGTGCTGGCTGATCGGCCAGGGCCGGGAGGCCTTCGAGAGCGCCCTGCACGACCCCGATTCCCTGGCGGAGCTGCTCGAGGACTTCGACGAGGAGATCGACGGCGACGGCGAGGAGCTGGGCTACGCGGCGGACGAGGCGTACGAGCAGCTCACCGGAGCCGTCGCCCCGGACCTGGGGATCGCGCCGGCGCCCGCCGAACCCGAGGGCACCGCGATCGACTTCGAGAACGAGGCGGTCCTCGCCGAGCTGTATCCCAAACTTTCGGCGCGTTTCAAGGGCTGATTCCGCCGCCGGAATCGACCGAAAACGATCCGCGGCGCGCGCCGACGTGCCTCCCGTCGGTCTGAGCTGCGGATTCACCCGTACCCGCGGGCCCTCTCGCCCCATTGGACACACCATCAGAAACCGTGCGCCAGGGGCGTGTTCCACGTTTTCCGTGCGCCGGGGGTAGGCTGAGCGCAATCCGTCAGGGCGGCCAGGTGGCAAGTGTCCGGGAGCAGGTTGCCACCTGGCAGACTGTGACCCAGCAGCCTGCCAGGTGGCGGCTCGAAGTCATCCTCGACAAAGAATCGGGACCGCGAGGAGATGACATCGAAAGACCCGGCTCTGGAACGGCGCAAGGTGCGTCTGGCCCTGCGCAACTACCGCAATGACGCGGACATCAGCCAGCCCCAGGTGGCCGAGCGGCTGGCGTGGTCGCCGTCGAAGGTCATCCGCATCGAGGGCGGCTCCGTCGGGGTGTCCGTGACCGATCTGCGCGCCCTCCTCGACCTGTACGGCGTCACGGACGAGACGATCCGCCGCGACCTGGAACAGGCCACCCGGGACAGCCGGCGGCCGCCGTGGTGGAGCGGCTACCGGGACGTGGTGAGCGCGCAGTTCGCCGTGTTCCTCGGCCTGGAGAGCGCGGCGAGCGAACTGTCCGCCTACGACCCCACATTCGTCCCCGGCCTGCTGCAGACCGAGGACTACACCCGCGCACTGCTGGAGGACACCCAGCGGCCGGCCGAGAGGACCGACGCGATCGTCCGGCTGCGGGCCGAGCGGCAGCGGCGCCTGCTCCAGGAGGCTGCCGAGCCGCGGCTGCGCTTCCTGGTCGACGAGGCGGCGCTGCGCCGCTGGGTCGGCGGACCGGCCACGATGCGCGAGCAGCTGGAGCGGCTGAAGTCCGCCGCCCGCGTCCCGCACGTGGAGCTGAGTGTCGTGCCCTTCACCCTGGGCGCGCACCCGGTGCTGCGCAGCGGCTCGATCGCGCTGACGTTCCGCAACGACGACGACGTCCTCTTCGTGGAGGGCCCGAGCGGTGCACTGACGACCCGCGACGACCAGGACGCCGTCGTCGCGTACCTGGCGAGGTTCGAGGAGTCCCGCGCGAAAGCCGTGTCCGGCGACGAGGCGATCGGCTTCATCGACGAGGTGCTGGACCAGTACCCGTCCTAGCAGTTCCACCGCACTGGAGACAGTCGGGCAGAGATCGGAGAGGGCCCGTGGCGGGTGTCTTCACCTGGATACGGCAGTGGCGGGCGGGCAACGGCGCCGGCCCGGGCGCAGCTGCGCCGGAAACCGCGGGCGAGCCGTCGGAGCCGGGCGGTGCGGAGATACCGGGCGGGCCGGTATCCGCGCTGGAGCCGATCCGGCCGACCGCGGTCGTCCCGGCGGGCGGGGACGTCCGCCCGCCTCGGGACGTCCTCCCGGAGCGGCCTCCCACGGACAACGACGTGAAGATCTTCCTCATGTACGCGGTCCTCGGCTCGGACCAGGGGCAGAAGCGGTTCATCAAGGTCCTGGCCGGTGCCGCCGTCATCCTGGTCGCACTGTGCGTGGCCGTGCCGCTCGCCGCCTTCGGCGCCCACGCCCTGATCCAGGAGATCGCCCCGGGGTCGGCACCGTCCCTGGGCACCATGATGTGGAGTGCGAGCGGCTTCGCCGGCGTGGCCGCGCTCGTCTGGGGCCGCCGGCGAATACGCGCACAGCCCGAGAACCGCTCGCAGACCCCCCCTACTCCGGAGCCCGAAGCCGCCCCACCAGCTGAGGAAAGCGCCGAGCCGCAGCCGTAGTCCCCCGGTCGAGCAGCACGCCCGCGACGGCCGCGGTCACCGTGCCCACGACGGCCCACACCCAGGGACGGAACGCCGGCGTCACCGCCAGCGACAGCAGAACGCCCACCAGCGTGGCCGTACCCCCCGAGAGGGCGAGGCCGACGACGATCAGGACGGCGAACACCAGGAGCGATCTGCCCCGCGGCCGTTCCACGCTCCCGACGGGAAGCGACGTCTTCGCGGATTCCCCCATCTCGCCCCCAGGCAGCTGAATCGGACCATGGTGGTGATGCGGATGTCGTCTCACTGCTGGGCCCAATCGAACCACAGCCACCCCCCGTACCTGCTCTCGCCCCGTTCCCATGGCCGGAAGTCACCCCTCATGCCGGCCCTTCCAGGGTTCTACCGCATAACGCGCGCAGGAATTCCTTCCAGGCCGGAGCCTCGAAGGCGATCACATGCCCGTCCGGACGATGCGACGCACGCACCTGAACTCCCCCGTCCGTCAGGGCGACTTCCACGCACTCGTACGGATCGCAAGCACTGCTTTTGCGCCAGCCGAGTGCGAGCAGGTCACCGTCGCCCACCCCTGACTCCCTCTCACCCCACGGTCGACGACCGCACGATCCGAGGCTGCTCCACGCCTGGAAACCCCCGTATTTCCCGCTTTCGCCGGTGCGCACGCACCGTACCGCACGTGCGCGGAGCCCCGCAGGATGACGGCGGGAGTGGCCAGTGCGCGGCACAACCCGACCGCCGGTCACTCACTCCTGCCTCACTTTTGCCCTGAAAAGGTTAGGCTCTCCGAAGCCGTGCGCCAAGTTGCAAACAAGCCCGATTGCCTTGTCACACAAGGGACTTGGCGCTCTCCTGTTCGGACGCGTGCAGCGGAGGCGCAGCGTTGGCCCGGTCGAGCGCCGAGGCCGTGGCGGCGGCCGGTCCGACCACGACCGCCGCGACGACGCAGACGACGGTCCAGGGGCGGCGCACCCCCCGGGTCCACAGGGCGGCCACCGGCCCGGACCGCCGCGACCGCTCGTCCTGCTGCCGCGTACGACCGCTCATCGTTTCCCCACCTCCGGTCGGCGCATCTCCCGCTGAGTGCGTGCCTCGACGGTAGGGCGGCGACCTCAGGGGGTGCGGTGAGCCGCCTGTGGTGTTCCTGTGGGCTCGGGTCCGGCCGGTGTCCGGCCCTGCAGCCGGGCCGCCGTCCGTCTGATCTCCGGGAGCCGGGCGGTCAGGGCGGCGCCCGGGCAGCTGGTCCTGAAGCCGTCGTTGTGCCCGGTCACGGCGGGCAGGGTGGCGGTGCTGCCCGCCTTGTAGCGGCTCAGGCCGTTGCTGGAGACCAGGCGGGCGCGGGAGCGCGGGTCGACGTCGGCGAAGCCGAGTTTCCAGGCGGCGAGCGCGGCGAGCGCGTCGGTCATGGCCTGCGGCACGGGGACGCCGGCGGTGAAGGTGCCGAGGGCGGCGATGCCGGTGCTGCGGTGGTTGAAGCCCTGGGTGTGGGCGCCGGTGACGGCCCGGTCGACGCCTCCGGCGCGGCCCTCGTAGATGGTGCCGCAGCGGTCGACGAGGAAGTTGTAGCCGATGTCGTCCCAGCTGCGGGGTCCGGTCTGGCCCGCGTACAGGTCGCGGATGATGCGGGGCGCGTCGGCGCAGGCATAGCGGTTGGGCGAGTCGGTGTGGTGGACGAAGACGGCCACCACCTTGTCGTCGTAGCGCGGCGGCGGCTGGGTGTGCCGGGCGGTGGTGCGGTCCAGCCAGGCGGAGCGGGGCACGATGCGCGGCCGCATGGCGCGGTGGGCCGCCGAGGGCCGCCCCGCGGCGGGCCGGCCGAGCCGGACCGCGGCGGAGCGCTCGACACCGCGGGCGCACAGGGCCAGCGTGAAGGCGGCGGTCAGGCCGGGCAGACACCCCAGCAGCACCAGTACGGCGCCGGGAACACGCCAGGCCCGCCGTTTCCGCGCCCACCGGGCTCTTCGGAATCCACGCATGAGCCCACTGTCGGACCGCTCCGCCCGGCTCGCGATGTGTGCTGTGCCACCCGGTGGAACCATCGTCCTGGTGGAGGACGTTTCTGGGGATATACGTGCACGTGGCCGGTTCGCCGTCCGGTGGCCGCCCACGCATGTGCGTGACTGATCATCGGGCCCGTCCCGCCCGTATTAGGGGGTCCTAGAGAAAGGCGGCTCCGTGGACCTGCTCGACCTGGTGCTCGCACTGGTGATCCTCGTCTACGCGGTGTCCGGTTACCGGCGCGGGCTGGTGGCCGGGTGCGTGTCCCTGGCCGGGTTCGTGGGCGGTGCGGTCGTCGGTGTGTGGGTGCTGCCGTGGGTGACCGGTCTGGCGGCCCGCGGCTCGGCGGCGGCGACCGTGCTGGCGGTGCTGACGGTGCTGGTCCCGGGCGTGGTGGGGCACGAGCTGGCGGGCCGGCTGGCGCTGCGGCTGCGGCGGGAGCTGGACCGGGAGGGCCGGGGTCCGCTGCGGGTGGCGGACGGGATAGGGGGCGCGGCGGCCAACTCGGTGGCCGTGCTGATCGTGGCCTGGGTCGCGGCCAGTGTGCTGGGCGCGTCCTCGTCGCAGAGCCTCACGACGGCGATACGGAACTCGACACTGCTGGGCGCGGTACAGCAGACGATGCCGGAGACGACCCCCGTGTGGTTCTCGCGGGCGACGTCCGCGCTGACCGAGGCGGGTTTCCCGCAGGTCTTCAACCCGTTCGAGAACGAGTCGACGGCCCAGGTGCCGAAGCCCACGGGCGACAGTGTCACGCCTGCCGCGAGCGGCGCGGCCCAGCGGAGCACGGTGAAGATCGAGGGTGCGTCCGGCACCGAGGGCCGCGAGGGCAGCGGCTTCGTGTACGCGCCGCGGCACGTGATGACGAACGCGCACGTCGTGGCGGGCATCGACCGCCCGAGCGTGCGGGTGGGCGGGGCCGGACAGTCGTTCGAGGCCCGGGTGGTGCTGTTCGACCCCGACCGGGACGTGGCGGTGCTGTACGTGCCGGAGCTGCGTGCCCCGGTGCTGCGCTTCGACAAGGGCGCCGCACGCGGCGACTCGGCGGTGGTCGCGGGCTACCCGCAGGACGGCAACCTGAACCTGCAGGCGGCGACGGTGGCGAACCGGGTACGGGCGACCGGCCAGAACATCTACAACGACCGTACGGTCACCCGGGAGATCTACTCGATCCGCTCGACGGTCCGGCCGGGCAACTCCGGCGGCCCGCTGCTGACCACCGACGGCCGGGTGTTCGGCATGGTCTTCGCCCGCTCCACCTCGGACGCCGAGACGGGGTACGTGCTGACCGCGGACGAGGTGGAGAGCGATGCCGGGCGCGCGGCCACGGCGACTGCGCGGGTGGACACGGGGCAGCTGGTCACGTCGTAGGGCCCGCGGTCCGGGGATTCAGAGGGGGCGACCCATGAGCACGTCGTCGACGTACTTCCCCTCGATCAGGAACTCCTCGGGCAGCACTCCCTCGACCACGAAGCCCTCGGCTTCGTAGAGCCTGCGGGCCGGGGTGTTGTGCCCGAGCACGCGCAGGGTGATGCGGCGCGCGCCGCGCCTGCGCGCCTCCTCGACCGCGGCCCGGATCAGCGCGCGCCCGACGCCCCTGCCGCGGGCGGCGTCGGAGACGGCCAGGCCCTGGATCTGGCGGACGTGCGCGTGCGCGGGCAGCGCACTCGGACGGACGAGCCGGAGGTAGCCGACGATGCGCCCGTCGAGGGCGGCGACGAGGTAGTCCTGCGGCATGTGGCGCTCGTCGAAGAAGGGCGGGTACGGCGGCTGTGGCGCGGGCAGGACGGCATGCAGCGGGGACCAGGCTCCCCGGTCGAGGAGGGCCAGCTCCTGCTCGTCGGCGGGCAGCGCTGTGCGTATGGACGGCTCCGGCATGACGGTCACCTTAAGGCCGACGGGGAAGGATGGGGCGCATGGAACGTTCGCGAATCGCGGTGGCCGGTGCGTCCGGTCTCATCGGCAGCGCCCTGGTGCGGTCCCTGACCGCGGACGGGCACGAGGTGGTGCGTCTGGTCCGCCGTGCGCCCCGGGACGGGAACGAGGTCCGCTGGGACCCCGAGCGGCAGCAGGTGAACGCGGCCGGACTGGCCGGCTGTGACGCGGTGGTCAACCTCGCGGGGGCGGGGATCGGCGACCGGCGCTGGACGCCGGAGTACAAGCGGCTGGTCCGGGACAGCCGGGTGCTCGGCACGGCGGCGCTGGCCGAGGCGGTGGCCTCGCTGGACACCCCGCCGCGGGTCTTCGTGAACGGCAGCGCGATGGGCTTCTACGGCGACACGGGCGACCGGGCCGTGGACGAGGACGCACCGCCCGGGGACGGGTTTCTGCCGTCGTTGTGCGTGGAGTGGGAGGAGGCCGCGGCCCCCGTGCAGGAGGCGGGCGTGCGCACGGTGTTCGTGCGCACGGGGCTGGTGGTCGCGCGCGGCGGAGGGGCCTGGGGCCGGCTGTTCCCGCTGTTCAGGGCGGGGCTCGGGGGGCGCATGGGCGACGGACGGCAGTACTGGTCGTACATCGCGCTGCACGACGAGGTCGCGGCGATCCGGTATCTCATCGACCACGACACGCTGTCCGGGCCGTTCAACCTGACCGCGCCCCGGCCGCTGACGAACCGTGAGGTGACGGAGGCGATGGGGCGGGTACTGCACCGGCCGACGCCGTTCACGGTGCCGGCGCCCGTGCTGCGGGCGGTGCTGGGCGAGATGGCCGGGGAGGTGCTGGGCAGCGCGCGGGTGGTGCCGAAGCGGCTCCTGGAGTCGGGGTTCACCTTTGCGTTCCCGGGCATCGAGGACGCGATCCGCGCGGCCTGACTGGACATCAGGAAGCTCCTGAAATCTCCTGCGACCTCTTGTGACCGTATGCGACCGGCGTGCGCCCGTGCTCTGTTGATGCGCGACTGTTCTTGACCGATCAAGGCCCTAACCTCGACCCGAACTCGGGTATCCCTGAAGCCTGTTGGGGGCATGACGTCTCCACCGGCCGCGCAACCACAGGAGGGGCCTCGTGCTTGAGCCCGCGTACCAGGTGGACGTCGTCATCGTGGGAGCCGGGATCGCCGGACTCTCGGCGGCCCATCGGCTCACCAGCGCAGGAGTAACGACCGCAGTCCTGGAGGCCGCCCCCTACGTGGGCGGCCGCATGTCGACCGAGAAGGTCGACGGCTTCCGGCTCGACCGCATCGGGCAGATGCTGTCCACGTCCTACCCCGAACTCCGTCTCACCCCGGGGCTCGGCTCACTCGCCCTGCGCCGGTTCGCGCCGGGCGTCCTGCTGCACCGCGACGGGCACACGCACCGCGCCGGCGCTCCGGCGACCGGAGGGAGCGCAAGGGGCGCACTCCATGTGGTGCGCGCCCTGGCAAGCGCCCCCAGGGGCTCGTCGGCCGCGCCGGGCCGGGCCGGTGCCCCGGTGGGCGGCGCGGTCGACCAGGCCCGCCTCGGCACCGCCCTGGGCCGGATCGCCGCCACCCCCCTCGAACGCCTGCTGTCCCGGCCCGAACTGCCCGCCGCACAGGCCCTCGCGGCCCGCGGGGTGCCCGCCCGGACCATCGACGGCTTTCTCCGCCCGCTGCTCGCCGCACTGCTGTGCGACCCGGAGCTGACCACGTCCAGCCGGTGCGCCGACCTGGCGCTGCACTCCTTCGCGAGCGGCCGGCTGTGCGTGCCGGAGGGCGGCGCGGACGTGCTGCCCGAGCTGCTGGCCCGCGCGCTGCCGCCCGGCACCGTGCACACCGGAGTGCGGGTCACCTCGGTGTCCACGACGTCGGTGACCACGGCCGACCACGGTGAGATCCGCTGCCGTGCCGTGCTGCTGGCGACCGACGCCCGGGCCGCGGCCGAGCTGCTGCCGGGCCTGCGGGTGCCGGACTTCCACCCGGTGACGGTCGTGCACCACACCACGGACGACCAGGCCGCCGCCTTCGCGACGGGCACGTCGCTGCTGCTGGACGCCGACCGCGGCGGGCCGGTCGCGCACACGGCGGTGCTCAGCAACGTCGACCCGAGCCGCGCGCCGGCCGGCCGGGTGCTGATCTCGTCGACGGTGCTGGGCACCCCGCCCGACGGGATCGACACCGCGGTCCGCATCCACCTCTCGCGGCTCTACGGCACCTCGACGCGCCGCTGGGAGACGCTCGCCGTGCACCACACCCCGGAGGCGGTACCGGCGATGCGCCCCCCGCACGACCTGCGCCGCCCGGTGCGCCTGCTGGCGGGCCTGTACGTCTGCGGCGACCACCGCGACACCAGCACCGTCCAGGGCGCCCTGCACTCGTCCCACCGCGCGGCTGCGGCGATCCTGGCGGACCTGGGCGCGGCCGGTTCGATGCACAAGGCGGCCCCGGCCGCGATGCTGCCACGAGCCGCCTGAGCCGCCGGGGTACGGCGGTACCCGGCGGTGCCGGACCGCCGTACCCGGCTCAGTTCAACGCGGCCACCTTCTCCCGGTATCCGCGCACCGGCGCCGCGTCCTTGTACGGCTCCAGGCGCCGTTCGAAGTCCCTGACGTACTCGATCGCGCGGACCGAGCGCATCTCCGCCGCCTGGCCGGCCGCCTCGGCGGCCAGCGTGCAGGCCTGGTCGAGTTCGCCGAGGCCCAGCCGGGCGGTCGCGAGGACGACCCGGCAGAACAGCCGGCTGCGGGCGTACGAAGGGGCGCGCAGCTGCAGGGAGCGCTCGGCATGCTGGGCGGCGGCCCGGAACTGCTGCAGATCGCGGTGGCAGTGCCCGAACTCGTCGGCGAGCTGTGCCTCGTCGAAGAACCGGGCCCAGTACGGCACCTCGTCCCCGGGCCGGGCCGCCTCCAGGGCACGCTCGGCCCGCACCAGCGCCCCGGTGCACGCCCGCACCTCGCCCAGGACCCCGTGCGCGCGGGCCTCGGAGGCGTGCAGCAGGGCCTGCACAACCGGCGGCGCGCCGGTGCCCACTCCCTGCTGCGCCACCCGCGCCAGCTGCACCGCCTCCCTGCCGTGCCCGAGGTACACGGCCTGGCGGCTCATGGTGACCAGCACATAGGAGCCGTAGGCCCGGTCGCCGGCCGCCTGGGCGAGGCGCAGCGCCTGCACGAAGTAGCGCTGGGCGAGTCCGTGCGCGGCGATGTCGTACGACGTCCAGCCCGCGAGCCGGGTGAGGTCGGCGGCCGCGGCGAACAGGCGGCGGCCGGTCTGCTCGTCGTAGGTGCCGCGCAGCATCGGCTCGCACTCGTGCTCCAGGTAGCGCACGAGGGCCTGCCGCGCGTGACCGCCGCCGTAGGCGTCGTCGAGGGTGCGGAACAGCTCGCCGACCGAGCGCAGCGCGGCGATGTCGCCGCCGGTGACCTTGTGCCCCGGGGCGCGGGCGGCGTGCCCGCGGGGCCGGGGCGGAGCCTGCAGGGCCTCCGCACGGTCCCTGGCGGCACCGGGGCGGATCTGGGCCGGCACCCGGGGCACCGGCTCACGGGCCACCTTGTCGTCGGCCTTGCCGATCAGCCAGTCCCGGCTGGGCACGACGAGCCCCGCCGGGGTGAAGGCGATCTTGCGCAGTTCGGCGTGGCTGCCGGAGTCCTTGCGCCACAGGCCGCTGACGATGTCGACGGCCTCCTCGGGGGTGGCAGCGAACTCGAGCCCGGCGTACACCGGCGCACAGGCGTCCAGACCGAGGTCCTGGGCCGTGAGCCGGCGTCCGAGCCGGCGGGTGAACACCTCGGCGATCAGGGCGGGCGTCGTACCGCGGGGCTGCTGCCCGCGCAGCCAGCGGGTGACCGAGGTCTTGTCGTATCTGAGGTCCAGCCCGTGCTCCAGGCCGAGCTGGTCGACGCGACGAGCCAGACCCGCGTTGGAGAACCCCGCCTCTGCGATGAGCGCGGCGAGCTGGCGGTTGGGGGTGCGCTGCGCGGGTCGGTCCGTCATCTGCGGTGCGGTCTCCTGCCTTCCATGCCTCTGAGGTGCCGGGATTGCCTGTGAGCAGCCCTTTTGGCCTCACGAACGGCGCGAATGTAGCGGAGAGTGAGCAGTCAATCACACACTTCCCCGTACATTCATCCGATCGTGTGAGGATTGCCCGCAGGGCTGACGCGCGCCGGTCGGACGTACAGTGGCGTGGGCGCGTTACAGGCCTGACACACCGGTTCGCTGAGGGAGGCGCTTGCCGTGAGTGAGTTGCGGTTCGTCCGTATGGGGTTCGGCGCGGATGCCGTCGATTACCAGGAGGCGTGGGACGAGCAGCGCCGGGTGCACGCGGCCCGGTTCGCCGACGAGATCGCCGACACCGTGCTGCTTCTGGAACACCCCCCGGTGTATACGGCCGGCCGCCGCACCGCGGACAGCGAGCGCCCGCTCGACGGCACCCCGGTCATCGACGTGGACCGCGGCGGCAAGATCACCTGGCACGGCCCAGGCCAGCTGGTCGGCTACCCGATCCAGAAGCTGCCCCGGCCGGTGGACGTGGTCGCCCATGTGCGCCGTCTCGAAGAGGCACTCATCCGCACCTGCGCCGAGTACGGCCTGGAGACCACCCGGGTCGAGGGCCGCAGCGGCGTATGGGTGCTCGGCGACCCGGTCGAGCAGCGGCCGCCGCTCGGCGGGCTCTCCCTCGACTTCGACCCGCGGCTCGCCGACGAGGAGTTCGACCCCCGTCTCAACGGCCCGGAGTACGCGCCCTCCAACGCCGGCCAGCGCCGCGAGGACCGCAAGATCGCCGCGATCGGCATCCGTGTCGCCAAGGGCGTCACGATGCACGGCTTCTCCTTCAACGTGAACCCGGACAACCGGTGGTTCGACCGGATCATCCCGTGCGGCATCCGGGACGCGGGGGTGGCCTCCCTGGCCGGCGAGCTGGGCCGGGGGATCACGATCGAGGAGGTCCTGCCGGTCGTCGAGCGGCACCTGCAGGACGTGCTGGAGAACGCGGAGCCGAAGCCGCGGGTGATCGAGAAGACACCGGCCGCATGACGGCACCGGACGGCACGGGAACAGCGCCGTCCGGGGTTCGAGGACGAGGCCGCTCGGACCGGAGCGGGGGTCCGGGGGCGGCAGCCCCCAGTGGTCCAGCACCGACGCCGGACCACCGAATCAACGGGCGTACCCTGAAGAACGCCGAAGAATCAATCGCTAGGGAGCCGGTCGTGTCCGCAGTCGCACCCGACGGACGCAAGATGCTGCGCCTGGAGGTCCGCAACAGCCAGACCCCCATCGAGCGCAAGCCCGAGTGGATCAAGACCCGGGCGAAAATGGGTCCCGAGTACACGAAGATGCAGAACCTCGTGAAGAGCGAGGGCCTGCACACGGTCTGCCAGGAAGCCGGCTGCCCGAACATCTACGAGTGCTGGGAGGACCGCGAGGCGACCTTCCTCATCGGCGGCGACCAGTGCACCCGGCGCTGCGACTTCTGCCAGATCGACACCGGCAAGCCCGAGGCCCTGGACCGTGACGAGCCGCGCCGCGTCGGCGAGTCCGTGGTCACGATGGACCTGAACTACGCCACCATCACCGGCGTCGCCCGCGACGACCTGGAGGACGGCGGCGCCTGGCTGTACGCCGAGACCGTGCGCCAGATCCACCAGCAGACCGCGGAGCGCGAGGGCGGCCGGACGAAGGTGGAGCTGCTGGCTCCGGACTTCAACGCGGTCCCCGAGCAGCTCGCGGAGGTCTTCTCCGCCCGCCCCGAGGTCTTCGCGCACAACGTCGAGACCGTGCCCCGGATCTTCAAGCGGATCCGCCCCGGGTTCCGCTACGAGCGCTCGCTGAAGGTCATCACCGAGGCCCGCGACTACGGCCTGGTCACCAAGTCCAACCTGATCCTCGGCATGGGTGAGACCCGCGAGGAGGTCAGCGAGGCGCTCAAGCAGCTGCACGACGCGGGCTGCGAGCTGGTCACCATCACCCAGTACCTGCGCCCCTCCGTGCGTCACCACCCGGTGGAGCGCTGGGTGAAGCCGCAGGAGTTCGTGGAGCTGCAGGAGGAGGCCGAGCAGATCGGCTTCTCCGGCGTGATGTCCGGCCCCCTCGTGCGGTCCTCCTACCGCGCCGGGCGCCTGTACCGGATGGCGATCGAACAGCGCGAGTCGGCAGCTCCGCAGCCGGGCGGTTCGCACATCGCCGCCCAGGCGGTGTGAGCAGACTGTGTGAATTCGCGCACAAGTAACTACCGGCCAGTAATGGCCGAGTCGACGCGGTCCTGACCGTCCTCGCTGATGAGGGCGACCGTCAGGGCCGCGTCAGCGTTCGGGGGCTCTGTATCAAGGCTTCATTGGTGTTTGACCGGCCGGTCACGCCCTGGTAACACCAATCAGTGACTCTGGTATCACGCCACGTACACCCGGACCGAGGGGGGACCTCGACCATGCAGGCCGCGCCCGTACGCGCCACCGCCATCCCGACCTTCACCGACGCGCTCCGCGCCGTCGAGTCCCTGCTGATGAGCAGCGGCCAGCGCACCGCCCGCCGTAACGCCTGGACCTCCGTGCTGGAGGACCGCCGCCGCGCCAAGGACCGGGTCGAGGCACAGCGCGTGCTCGACCAGGCCGCCACCCGCTCCTGAACCCCTCCCCTCCCCGGCCGGGCACTGCCGTCGTGGGCACTCCCGGGGACACGTAGACTTCGTGGCATGGCGAGGAAGGAATCCGCGGCGGACGCCGCGAACGCAGGGCGACTGAAGCAGATCGCTCTCACTTACAAGATGACCCGCAAGGCCGACAAGAAGATCGGTCTTGTACTCGCGGCCGTCGGCATCGGCACCTTCGGTGTCTTCCTCGCGATCGGCTTCTTGATCGGCCACCAGTACTATCTGGGCGTCCTGGGCCTGCTGCTCGGCCTGCTGGCGGCGGCGATCGTGTTCGGCCGCCGGGCGGAGCGGGCAGCCTTCGGGCAGATGGAGGGCCAGCCGGGCGCAGCGGCGGCCGTCCTGGACAACATCGGCCGGGGCTGGACGACGACTCCGGCGGTGGCGATGAACCGCAGCCAGGACGTGGTGCACCGCGCGGTCGGCAAGGCCGGCATCGTCCTGGTCGCCGAGGGCAACCCGAACCGTGTGAAGAGCCTGCTGGCCGCCGAGAAGAAGAAGATGAACCGCATCGTGGCGGATGTGCCGGTGCACGATGTGATCGTGGGCACGGGCGAGGGCCAGGTCGAGCTGAAGAAGCTGCGCACGACCATGCTGAAGCTCCCGCGCGTGCTGACCGGCCCCCAGGTGACCACCACCAACGACCGGCTGCGCGCCATGGGCGACCTGATGAGCAACATGCCGCTGCCGAAGGGTCCGATGCCGAAGGGCATGCGGATGCCCAGGGGCGGCCCGAACCGCTAGTCCTCCTCGTACGAGAAAGGGGGCGCCCGGGATCAATCCCGGGCGCCCCCTTCGTCGTACGCGGACTTCGTCGTACGCGGACTTCGTCGTACGCGGGCTAGATGCGGACCTCGACGGTCTGCGCGAGCCGGTCGTGCAGACCGCGGCCGTCCCGGTCCCAGATCAGGGCGGGGATCGCGAGACACAGCAGAACCGTGCGCAGCAGGGACCGCAGCGGGTTGACCGTGCCGGTCCGCAGGTCCACGACCCGGACGCCGAAGAGGCGCTTGCCCGGGGTGTAGCCGAGCGTGCCGACCGTGAGGGCGCTCATCACGAAGAAGACGAGCAGGGCCCAGTTGCTGGTGGCCGGGCTGTGGCCCTTGGTTATCAGGCCGTATGCGATCAACACGCACAGACCCCAGTCCACGGCCAGGGCACCGAGGCGCCTGCCGGGTCGTGCGATCGAGTTCGGCCCCTCCTCCGGGAGACCGAGCTGCTCGCCCCGGTATCCGAAGTCGGCACCGGCATCTTCCATGGCCGCGCGCGGCCCCGAAAGCCACGATCCGATTGCTTGCCTGTTGTCCACCCGACCACGGTACTGCGACCGGATTCGGACACAGCGCGGAGGGGTGTGTCGGGGCTACGGTGGAACCGTGGCCGGTTAACTTCTGCGAAACAAATGGGTCACGCCCGAGAAATCACCCGTCCCTAGGGTCGAGGACAGCGTGTGCCACCGCACTGGCCGCACGAACGATCTACCACCCCGGCGGGACGGTCGGGAGTAGGAGGAGCTGGATGTTCCAGAACGCTGACGAGGCCAAGAAGTTCATGGCGGACGAGGACGTCAAGTTCATCGACGTCCGCTTCTGCGACCTGCCGGGCGTCATGCAGCACTTCACGGTGCCCGTCGAGGCGTTCGACCCGGACGAGGAGCTGGCCTTCGACGGGTCGTCGATCCGTGGTTTCCAGGCCATCCACGAGTCCGACATGGCCCTGCGCGCCGACCTCTCGACGGCTCGTGTGGACCCGTTCCGCCGTGACAAGACCCTCAACATCAACTTCTTCATCCACGACCCGATCACGGGCGAGCAGTACTCCCGTGACCCGCGCAACGTGGCGAAGAAGGCCGAGGCCTACCTCGCCTCGACCGGTATCGCGGACACCGCGTACTTCGGTCCCGAAGCCGAGTTCTACGTCTTCGACTCCGTGCGCTTCGCGACCAGCGCGAACGAGTCCTTCTACCACATCGACTCCGAGGCGGGTGCCTGGAACACCGGCGCCCTGGAGGACAACCGTGGTTACAAGGTCCGCTACAAGGGCGGCTACTTCCCGGTCCCGCCGGTCGACCACTTCGCCGACCTGCGCGCCGAGATCTCCCTGGAGCTGGAGAAGAACGGCCTGAAGGTCGAGCGCCAGCACCACGAGGTGGGCACCGCCGGCCAGGCCGAGATCAACTACAAGTTCAACACGCTGCTCGCCGCCGCCGACGACCTGCAGCTGTTCAAGTACATCGTGAAGAACGTCGCCTGGCGCAACGGCAAGACGGCGACCTTCATGCCGAAGCCGATCTTCGGTGACAACGGCTCGGGCATGCACGTGCACCAGTCGCTGTGGACCAACGGCGACCCGCTGTTCTACGACGAGGCCGGTTACGCGGGCCTGTCGGACACCGCCCGCTACTACATCGGCGGCATCCTCAGGCACGCCCCGTCGCTGCTGGCCTTCACCAACCCGACGGTGAACTCCTACCACCGTCTGGTCCCGGGCTTCGAGGCGCCGATCAACCTGGTGTACTCGCAGCGCAACCGCTCCGCGGCCATGCGTATCCCGATCACCGGCTCCAACCCGAAGGCCAAGCGCGTCGAGTTCCGCGCCCCGGACTCCTCCGGCAACCCGTACCTGGCCTTCTCCGCCCTGCTCCTCGCGGGCCTGGACGGCATCAAGAACAAGATCGAGCCGGCCGAGCCGATCGACAAGGACCTCTACGAGCTGGCTCCCGAGGAGCACGCGAACGTGGCCCAGGTCCCGACCTCCCTGCCGGCCGTCCTCGACTCGCTCGAGGCCGACCACGAGTTCCTCCTCCAGGGCGACGTCTTCACGCCGGACCTGATCGAGACGTGGATCGACTTCAAGCGCACCAACGAGATCGCGCCGCTGCAACTGCGTCCGCACCCGCACGAGTTCGAGCTGTACTTCGACGTGTGACATAGCCCCAGGTCAGGGCGGGTAACCGCGTCCCTGGGCAGCGTTTGGGCCGTCGGCCGGCTCTCCACCTTCAGGAGAGCCGGCCGACGGCTTTCTCATGGCTGCGGACGGCTCCGGGTTTCCGGCCGGCTCGAAGACGCGAGATCCTGGTGGTACGCCGGCCGCGGACCCCCGAACACATGCGGGCGGGTGCGCATCCCACCCGGTGAAGCCCATCTCACGCTCATACGGCCCTCAGCGCGACGGGTACCGTCGCGCCTTCCGGAAGGAGGCCGGGCGATGGATCTCCCGTCGTTCTGTGACCGCAGAAACACGACAGCACCGCCGCGGCTCCCCGGCCGCGCCACGACCGCCCGCAGACTGAGTGCCGCCGCCGTGGCGGCGGTGTTCCTGGCGGGCTGTGGCACGGGCACCCCCAAGGCCGACCCGCACACCGGTGGCCCCGGCGTGTCACTCGCCCCGCCGGCCGCACCCTCCCGCTCCCCGTCGTCCTCCCCCTCGCCCTTCGCTCCGGACCGCACCGCCACCACCGCCACCGCCACCGCGTGCACCAACAGCACGAAGCTGGCCGGGTGGTCGAACCGCCGACTGGCCATGCTGACCATCGCCGTCCCGGTGTCGGAGACCTCCGTGTCCGACGCCACTTCCGAGGTGAGCGCCGGTGCGGGTGGTGTGCTGCTGTTCGGCAGCAAGGCGCCGTCCGACCTCGGCTCCCGGCTGACCGCCCTGAAGTCGCATGTCCCCGGCCACCTGGGCCTGTTGGTGATGACCGACGAGGAGGGCGGCGGCATCCAGCGCATGGCGAACCTCGTCGGATCCCTGCCCTGGCCCGCGTACATGGGCACGCACTGGACCCCGGCCCAGATCCAGCAGAACGTCACGAAGGTCGCCACCAGGATGGCGGCCGCCCAGGTGAACATGGATCTCGCGCCGGTGGTCGACGTCGACGGCAGGAACGTGGCACCCGGCAAGACCAACCCGGACGGATGGCGGTCCTTCAGCGGCAACACCTCGGTGGTCTCCAAGGCCGGTGTCGCGTACATGAACGGGCTGCGCGCCGGAGGCGTGATACCCGTCGTCAAGCACTTCCCGGGCCTCGGCGGCTCCACCTACAACTCCGACTTCGGCCCCGCCCGCACCCTGCCCTGGTCCACCCTGCAGAAGGTGGGCATCCCGCCGTTCACCGCGGCCATCAAGGCCGGTGCCCCGGCCATCATGGTCTCGAACAACATCGTGCCGGGCCTCGGCACCAATCCGGCGAGCCTGTCCCCCACGGCCATCAGCTCCGAGCTGCGCGGCAAGCTGGGCTTCAAAGGGCTGGTGCTCACCGACTCGCTCAGTGCCAAGGCGATCTCCGCCGCAGGCTTCAGCGTCCCGGCGGCCGCCGTCCAGGCCCTGCGCTCCGGCGCCGACATGGTCATGTTCGACCTGAAGGGCGACGTCGGCTCCCAGACGTCCTCGATCGCCGCGGCGATCACGAATGCGGTGGCCGGCGGACACCTCTCCCGAAGCCGTCTGATCGACGCCGCGGGGCACGTCCTGGCCGTCCGGCATGTGAATCTCTGCTCCTGAGCGCGAGAACACCGAGGGCCGCCACCCGGGAACGCTCCCGGGTGGCGGCCCTCGGCTGTGTTGCCTCCCGCCGCGGTCAGCCCACGACGACCACTACGACGGGGACGTTGCCGTAGTTGAAGCCGTTGTTGAAGCCGCCGTAGAAGCCGTTGTTGAAGCCGAAGCCGTTGTTGAAGCCGAAGCCGTTGTTGAAGCAGTTGCCCCAGCCGTTGTAGCAACGGTTGGTCGGGACCTGGGTCGGGGTGGCTGCCGATGCGGTGCCTGCCGTGCCGATCGCGGCTCCGCCGGCCATCAGAACGCCGATGGCGGACAGTGCGGCCAGGCGCCTAGCGCGGTGTGCATTCATGGATCCACCTTCCTTCCACCCCTCGTGCGGCTTTCCGGGCACGAGACGGATGGCCGCGAACTCGGAGTGAAAAGTCCGGCGCGGTCGTAGGGGGGCCGCAGGAGAATGAGAAGCAGGGCAGACGACGTAGGGCACCCTGCGGTGCGGCTCTCATCTGTAGATCCTAGCCGCCCGGCGACCACCCAGCATCCCGGCGAGATCGGCCGCGCAGCCGCCGATACGCGTGCAACCTTCCGCACTTCCCATGCTTCCTACTCTCGGGGGATCATCCCTCCTGGTTCTGTCCGACGAGAGAGGTTGAACGGGGATGACCGAACAGAACGACTGGGAGCACGAGTTCGATCACAGGTGGGCGAATTCTGCTGAGCACAAGGAGCCCTCGGCTCGGGCCCGGATGCTCGCCGCCCGCTGGAAGGAGAACCCGCCGGACCCGGCGCCGTTCCGCGCCGACCCGGAGCACACGGCGCCGCGACGGTCGTCGTGGGTGTCGACGGTCGTGGTGCTCGGCTGTGTGGCCGCGGTGATAGTGCTGCTCGGGTACGCGCAGATGCGCTCCCCTTACTAGGGGAAGGCCGGTGCAGGAGGAGATCAGGCGGGGGGCGGCGGCCGCGCGGGAGCTCGTGGCGGGCGCCGCGCTGCGGGACGTGCTGGACACCGGTGACCCCGCCGCCTGGCTGGCGCTGGACGAGGGCGTGCGGGCGGACGAGTGGTCCTTCCCGCCGTACGTCGTACCCGCCTGGGAGGAGACGGGCGCCGGGCGCTCGCTGACCGCCGTGCTGCGCGGCGACGGCCCGCTCACCGAGGCTCAGCTCGCGCTCGCTCTGTGTCACCGGGACGGCCGGATCCGGCACAAGGCGCTGGGGCGGGTCGCCGGGCACCCGGCGCTGCTGCCGCTGGTGGCCGTGCGGTGCGCGGACTGGGTGGAGCAGGTGCGCGAGCGGGCCCGGAAGCGGCTCGCCGAGGCCCTGGACGGGGAGACGGCGGCCGCTCTCGCCCCGCTGGTGCGGCGCCTGGCCGACCGCCACCGCGGGGACTTCGCCCTCGGCCTGCTGGGCGGGGTGCTGCGGCGGGCGTCGGCAGAACGGGCGACCCCGCTCCTCGCCTCCGCCGACCGCCCCGTGCGCCGGTTCGCGTACGGCCTCGCCGTCGAGGAGGGGTGGCTCTCCGCCGTCGAGCTGGCCCGCGCGGCCGCCGGGGACGACGACGCCGTCGTCCAGACCCTGTGCGCGGAGACCGCCCTGGCCGCCGTGCGGGACGAGGACGCGGACGAGGTGCTGCGGGCGCTGCTCGGCGCCCGCAGCCCCCGGGCCCGCTCCGCCGGGGTGACCGCTCTGCGGCGGCTGCGGCGGCCCGAGCGGGCCGTCGGGTTCCTGGCGGACCGCTCGGCGCTGGTGCGGGCCTGTGCGCGGTACGTCGTGCGGCAGTACGGGACCGATCCACTGCCCTGGTACCGGGACCGGTGCGCCGACCCCGGTGACCCTGCGCTGCCGCCGGGTGCGGCCATCGGGCTCGCGGAGTGCGGGACGCGTGCCGACGCCGGCCTGCTGTGGCCGCTGCTGGACCACCCGGCGCCCGCCGTACGGGCCAGGGCGGTGGCGGGGCTGCGCACCCTGGACGTGACGGACGTGCCGCGGATGCGGCGGCTGCTGGACGATCCGGCACCCGGGGTCGTGGGCGAGGCCACCCGCGCCCTGCTCCCGTCGGCCGGGCTGCTGCCCGCGGCGTGGCTGGCGGAGCGGCTGGCTGCGGGGCGGCCGCGGTGGGTGCGGGTGTCGGCGTTGCGGCTGCTGGACGCGCACGGCGGGGTCGTACGGCTGCGGGCGGCCGTGGCGCTGCTCGGTGACGGGGACGAGCGGCTGCGGACGCGGGCCGGGCTGACCGTGCGGCGGGAGCTGCGGTGGGGGGTGGCGAGCCGGGCGGACGCCGAGGTCACGGAGCTGCTCGCGCAGGCGAGGTCCCGCCTGGGCTGAGGCCCCCGGTGCACAGGAAGCCTTTGCTGCCCCTAGGTCTGCTCGCGACCTCCTCATGGCGATCCGCAGGTGCACACTGGACAGCGGGACGAGTGCCTGACTGCGGGGTGATGCAAGATGCAGAGCCGCTTCCGGAGCGATCGGCGGCTGACCGTGCGGATGACGGTCACGATGTTCCTGCTCGGGCTGCTGTACGTGGCCTTCGTCGCCGCGTTGATCGTGCTGCTCAAGTCCTGGCTGATGGTCGTCGTCCTGGTCGGGGCGATGTTCGTGGCACAGTTCTGGTTCTCCGACCGGATCGCGATGTTCGCCATGCACGGGCGGGTCGTGGAGCGGGAGGAGTATCCCGAGCTGCACGCGGTGGTCGACCGGCTGTGCGCGATCGCGGACATGCCCAAGCCGGTGGTCGCCGTGTCCGAGATGGACATGCCGAACGCGTTCGCGACCGGGCGCAATCCCGATCACGCCGTGGTCTGTGTGACCACGGGGCTGCTGCGGCGGCTGGAGCCCGCGGAGCTGGAGGGCGTGCTCGCCCACGAGCTGTCGCACGTGGCCCACAAGGACGTCGCCGTGATCACGATCGCGTCCTTCCTCGGGGTGATCGCCGGACTGATCGTCCGGTTCGCCTTCTACTCGCAGCTCCTCGGCGGGGGCCGCAGGGACCAGAACACGGCCGTCGTCTTCGCCGCCGTGCTGGGCGTCTCCGCGGCCGTGTACGCGATCAGCTTCCTGCTGATCCGGGCCCTGTCCCGGTACCGGGAACTGGCGGCCGACCGGGCGGCCGCGCATCTGACCGGCCGGCCCTCGGCGCTGGCGTCGGCGCTCACCAAGGTCTCCGGGGACATCGCCCGGATCCCGACCAAGGACCTGCGCACGGCCCAGGCCTTCAACGCCTTCTACTTCACCCCGGCGACCGGCAAGGAGCCCGGCATCGAGCGCTTCTTCTCCACCCACCCGACCCTGGAGCAGCGGCTGGACCAGCTGGGGCGGATCTCCGCGGAACTGGGCGAGGCGGCCGCTCCCGGGAAGGCGGGCTGAGCATGGGCCTGCTGGACATCCTGCTCGGCCGTACGAAGCCGGTGGCGCCCGATCTGGATCAGCTGTTCGCGCTGCCCTCGGCGGCGATCACGCTCCAGGCGGCAGCGGGGTTCGATCCGACCGGGGTGGGCGCGGTGTGCTTCGCCACGGTCGAGGGCGCTGCGTTCGAGCAGACCCACCGGGAGGTGACGGCCCTGCTCGACGCGGACGCGGACCGGTGGGAGTCCCGCCCCTCCGGCGGAGCCGAGAGCGGGGCGGGCTCCCCGGTGGAAATGACACAGGACGGCTACGGCTACTCCTGGCTGGTCTCCCGGCGCGCCCCCGACCAGCTGCCCCAGCTGGTGAACGACCTGCACGCCGTGAACAGCTCGATGGAGGTCAACGGGTTCGGTCCGCAGCTGCTGTGTTCGCTCGCCGCGTTCGAGGACGGGCGGGGCCGGCGCCTGGGCCTCGTCTACCTCTACAAGCGCGGCACCTTCTATCCGTTCGCGCCGCTGCCCGGTGCCGCCGAGCGCCGGGACAGCGCACTGGAGCTGCAGGTGAAGGCGACGCTGGCGGACGACCTCAGGATCGAGCAGGACCTGAGCCGCTGGTTCCCGGTGTGGGGTGCCCCCGGCCTCTGACCGGGGGCACCCCCTGCTCACCTGCTCTTCTGGCGCTCCTGCCGCCGGGTCTGGAGGGGACGCTCGCGGCGGTAGCGACGCTCCCACCTGGCCTGGCGGTCCCGGCGCTCGCGATAGGCCCGATAGGAGTCGGGCAGCACCCCCGAGCCGGCCGGCGGGGCGGCGCCGGGCGAGCCCCGGCCGTACTTCACATACAGATAGACCAGCGCGGCGGCGGCGAGCCACCAGGTGTGGTCGGCGAATCCGAGCATCACCAGGACGACCGTCCCGGAGACGACGATGCCGGTCATGACGGACCTCCGTGGGGTGAGTGCGGATGGGGGACGTGTCGGCTTCGCGACGTTTGTTCAGCGTAGGGAAGCCGTCACCATGCGTGCATCCCCTTTTCCTCGTGACCCGGCGGCCGTGAGTGAATGGCCCGCATGAGCGAACTCCCCGGGCTCCCTTGCGCGTACGACCGCACGTACGACGCGTTCACGCACGCGTACGACGGTGAACTGCTCAGCGCGGTGCGCGCCGGTCCGCCCGGGCGGGCGACCGTCGTCCTGCTGCACGGGGCGGGCAACGGCAGCAAGGAGCGGCTGCTGCCGCTGCTCGCCGAGGCCGCCGCGCACGGCTGCCGCGCCCTGGCCCTCGACTTCTCCGGTCACGGCGAAAGTTCCGGCGCACTCGCGGAGTTGAGCCTGCGCCGGCGGTTCGCGCAGGCGGTGGCGGTACTCGACGCGCACGCCCCGGATGACGACCCGCTGGTCCTGGTGGGGTTCAGCATGAGCGGGCAGACGGTGGCGGATCTCGTACGGCACTACGGGCGGCGGGTGTCCGCCGTGGGCCTGTGCGCACCGGCCGTGTACGCACCGCAGGCGTGGGACGTGCCGTTCGGAGGTGGCAGCGGCCGGTTCAGCGAGATCATCCGTACGCCCGGCAGCTGGCGGAGCTCCCCCGCGCTCGCCGCCTTCCGGAGGTACGAGGGCCGGGCCGTGCTGGCGGTGCCGGGCACGGACGCGGTCATCCCGCCGGAGGTGACCGAGGCCGTGCAGGACGCGCTGTCGGCGCGCGCCCAGTACGCGCGCCTGGAACTCCCGGACGCCGAGCACCGGTTGGGGCTCTGGTTCCGTGACCACGCCGAGGACCGGCGGGAGTTCGTCGCCGCCCTGCTCGGGGGGCTGGAGGAGCGGGGCTGGGCGGCGACGCGGAGCTGGGTGGCCGAGCGGCTTCCGCGGGGCCGTACGGTCACCGGCTCCCGGCCGCTGTCCGGGGGGTGGTCCGCGCAGATGCGCGGGCTCACCCTCGACGACGGGGAGGAGCTGGTGCTGCGCACGTTCGTGAAACCGTTCTTCCGGCGGCACGCCCCGGCACTGCTGTCTAGGGAGGCGTCCGTGCTCGGCCTGCTCGCCGGGCAGGAGGGCATCCCGGCACCGGCCCTGGTCGCCGTGGACGCCACCGGCGAACACTGCGACCATCCCTCGCTGTTGATGACCCGGCTGCCGGGCCGGGTGCGGGTGGACGAGGAGGACGGCCCGGAGGCAGTCGGCAGGCGGGCGGACCTGCTCGCCGCCCGGCTGGTCCGGATCCACGCGGTCGTGCCCGAGGAGCGTCCGCGCCCGTACCAGGCGTGGACCTCGCCCGAGCGTGCGCGCACCCCGGCGGGCGGGATGTGGGAACGGGCGGTGGACGCGATCCGCCGCGACCCGCCGCCGTACCGCGGCCGCTTCCTGCATCGGGACTACCACCCCGGGAACGTGCTGTTCACGGGTGCCGGGGAGGAGCTGCGGGTGAGCGGGGTCGTCGACTGGGTGGAGACCTCGTGGGGCCCGGCCGACCTCGATGTGGCCCACTGTTCGACGGCGCTGGCCCTGTTGCACGGCCCGGCGCAGGGGCTGGCCTTCCGGGACCGGTACGAGGCGCTGGGCGGCCAGGGCCTCGCGGACGGACCGGACCACCTCTACTGGCGGCTGCTGGACGCCCTGGCCTACTCCCCCGACGCGGAGAAGCTGGCCGGACCGTGGCGTGAGCTGGGGCGTACGGATCTGACGCCGAAGGTGCTGGGCGAGCGGCTGGAGGCGTACGTGCGCGGGCTGCTGGAGCGGTACGGCTGAGGGGCGGTGCGGCTGGGGCGGCGGGCGCTGCGGCCGGGCGGTGCGGCTGTGTGGCGGTACGGGCCTCACACGCCCGGCTTCGCCGTCACCACGCCCGCCTCGATGGCCGCGCCGAGGGCGGCGTGGTCGGCGGCGGTCCGGTCGGCGTAGAGCAGGGCGAAGTCGGCGACGGCCCGGTCGAAGGTGTCGGCGGTGCCGAGGTACGCGGCGATGGCGATGCGGTCGCCGGAGCGTGCGTGGGCGCGGGCCAGGGTGGCGCCGCACAGGCGGGCGTAGGCGAGCAGATCGGCCGGGTCCATACCGACGACCTCGACGGAGCCCTTCGTGTCGCGCAGCTGGCGCCAGTAGAAGGCACGGCCCTGCGGCCCGTTCATCCAGCCGAGGAAGATGTCGGCGGCGGACTGCAGCAGCCGCTGACCGGCGACCACCCGGTGCCCCGGATGGATGTACGGCCCGCTCGGCAGATGCTCCTCGAGCACCGATGTCCGCGCCTCCTTGATCTGCAGGAACAGCGGGTCGTCCGCGTCACGGCCGGCGAGCAGCACGATGAAGCAGCGCATGCCGACGCTGCCGACGCCGACGACCTTGCGGGCGGCGTCGGCGAACCGGTAGCGGTCGAGGAGGTGACGGCGCTCCTCGCTGAGGGTGGAGCGGTAGTCGCTGAAGATTTTCCGCAGGGCGCCCATGTCCGGCGCGCCGGCGGGTTCGAGGAGCGGCGGGTCGTGGACGATCCGGCGCCGGCCGTCGACCAGCTCCGTCAGCTTGCCGAAGGCCTGGAGGCTGGTGCGGCGCCGGGCCCGGGTGAGGCAGGACTCCGGACGGCGCCTGCCACGGGCGGAGCGGACGAGGGGCAGCAGGCTGTCGGCGTCGACCTGTTCGTACCAGACGGCCAGCTCCCCGAGGCCGGCCATCCGGCGCATGGCGGTCCGGTACCCGGCGGCGGCCGCCTGGGCCGCGGCCTGCGCCTTGGCGTCGCTGTGCCCGTTCTCCCGGGCGGCCACGGCCGCACTGGCGGCGAGCCGTTTGACGTCCCACTCGAAGGGCCCCGGGAAGGTCTCGTCGAAATCGTTGAGGTCGAACAGCAGCGCCCGTGCCGGAGAGGCGTAGAGCCCGAAGTTGAGCAGCTGGGCGTCGCCGCACAGCTGCACGGTGAGCCCGGTGTGCGGCTGCGGCGCGAGGTCGGCGGCCATCACCCCGGCGGCGCCGCGCAGGAAGGCCAGCGGCGAGGCGGCCATCCGCCCGTACCGGATCGGCAGCAGCTCGGGCAGCCGGTCGCGGCCCTGCCGCTCCAGTACCGCGACGGGGTCGGGCCGGTCGGCGGACGGGAGCCAGAGGGCGTGCTCGGAGCGGGGGACGTACTTGCGGGCCTCTTTGCCGCGCCGGGCCCTGTCCTCGGGGGTGCAGCGCGTGACACGGCCCTCGGGGATGCTCATACGGCAGCCTCTCTGCAGGTCCTTTGTTCCTGTCACCTCCTGTATGGGCAGTGAAGGCCGCGGAGGCGGTCGGGCGCATGCCGGGTCCGGCGAACGGGTGACGGGGCCGACTGTCAGTGGTGTCGGCGACCATGCAGGCAGGGCATGGTGGACGACGGGGAGGTCGGCATGAGTGACGGACGGCGGCACATCGATGTGGCGGAGCGGCGGGCCCGGCTGGCCCTGCGGCACCGCCTCGCGGGTGCGGCGCGGGCGGCGGCCCCCGAGGAGGTCGCGGCCTCGCTGGTGGCCCTGCACGGCACGGACCCGGCGACGGTGTATCTGGCGGTGGCGGCCCGGCTCGCCGACCCGGCGAAGGCGGTGCCGGAGACGGAACGGGCACTGTACGAGGACCGCACACTGGTCCGGATGCACGGCATGCGGCACACGGTGTTCGTGTTCCCGACCGGGCTGACCGCCGTCGTCCACGCCTCGACGGGCCTGACGGTGGCCGCTCGCGAACGCGCCTCCCTGCTCAAGGACATGGCCAAGGCGGGCGCCCCGGACGCGGCCTGGCTGGCGGAGGTCGAGGCGTCCGTGCTGGCCGTGCTGGCGCGCCGCGGCCAGGCGACGGCGGCGGAGCTGGCGGCGGACGAGCCGCGCCTGCGCGAGCAGTTCGTGTACGCGGCCGGGAAGAGCTACGAGGGCGTCCACAGCGTCTCGTCGCGCCTGCTGCGCGTGCTCGGCGTCGAGGGCAAGGTGGTCCGCGGCCGGCCGCTCGGTTCCTGGACGTCCAGTCAGTTCCGCTGGGCGCCGGCACCCGAGCACCCCGAACTGGACGCGGCCCGGGCCCAGGCGGACCTGCTGGAGCGCTCGCTGCGGGCCTGCGGCCCGGCGACGGAGGCGGACCTGAAGTGGTGGACCGGCTGGCGGGTCACCGAGGTCCGCCGCGCCCTGTCCGCGATCGGCGCGCAGGAGGTGTCCCTGGACGAGGGCACCGGTTATGTCTGCGACGGAGACGCGGACCCCGTGGAGGCCCCCGGGGAACCCTGGGCGGCCCTGCTGCCCGGCCTCGACCCGACGGCCATGGCCTGGCAGCAACGCGACTGGTATCTCACGCCCGAACTGCGGACACAGCTCTTCGACCGCAGCGGCAACGTGGGACCGACGGTGTGGTGGAACGGCCGGGTGGTGGGTGGCTGGGCCCAGCGGCCGGACGGGGAGATCGTCTGGCGCATCGCGGACCGGGGCGTGGGCCGGGAGGCCGGGGCGGCGGTGGCCGCGGAGGCGGAGCGACTGGGGGCGTGGCTGGGGACGACGAGGGTCACGCCACGGTTCCGGACCCCGCTGGAGCGGGAGTTGTCGGCGTGAGGACCGGGTGCCCTGCGCCGGCACAGGGCACCCGGCACCGGTCTCACCGGCTGTAGCGCATGAACGCCCGCACCATGTGGCACGTCGTGTCCGACGGCGGGTGCACACCGATCCGCTCCGCCGTGCTGCGGATCGTCTCGTTGCGGGCCTGGTTCGGCAGGTAGATCCCCAGGTCGAGCAGGGCTATGGCGAGGCGCATGGCCTTCAGGCGCCGGTTATGTGTGACGTACCACTCGCGCGGCCGCCCGGCCGGCAGCGGACGCTTCTCCGCCGGCACGTAGGGCGAGTCGAGCACGACGGAACGCTTGGCGGTGGACTGGGTCGGCAACGGCTTGCTCTTCAGGGCGGCAGCGGGCACGGGCATCCTCCTGTCGCGGTCAGGACGCCACCGGGAGAGTCCGGCGACGTCCTCGAACACTGCTTCTATTCTACGGCCCACCACTGACAAAAGCCCCTGGCCACAAGGGCTTCCGGGGCTGCCGTGACGCAGGTGGAAGACGGGTTTTCGCGTAGCGTGGACCGCATGGAAATCTGGATCAACCCGGCCTGCTCCAAGTGCCGCAGCGCCCTGAGCCTCCTCGACGCCGAGGGAGCCGACTACACCGTTCGCCGTTATCTGGAGGACGTGCCGAGCGAGGACGAGATCAGGGCCGTGCTCGAACGGCTCGGGCTCGAACCGTGGGACATCACCCGCACCCAGGAGGCCGCCGCCAAGGAGCTGGGGCTCAAGGAGTGGGCGCGCGACGAGGAGGCGCGGGACCGGTGGATCGCCGCCCTCGCCGAGCACCCCGCACTCATCCAGCGCCCGATCATCACGGCCGAGGACGGAACCGCCCTGGTGGCCCGCAGCGAGGAGGCCGTGCAGGAGGCGCTCGCCCGGAACAAGAGCTGAGCAAGGCTCAACTCCGCTGTGACGCAGGTTACTTCGGCGAACTCCTGCAACCGCTGAGTAACCTCGTTCGGGATCTCGTACATAGCGGCGTACGCTCCCCTACCTCTTCAGGAGGCGCGCATGTCGCGCAGGAGAACTGTCAGCACGAAGAAGAAGCTCGCGCTGCTCGTCAGCGCCGCGGCGGTGGCGGGCGGCGGAGCCTTCGCGCTGGCGTCCACCTCGAACGCCGCGAGCCCGCAGAACGCCAAGACGCTGTCCGCCGGTGACTCGACGGTCTGCCAGGGGCTGGCCACGGCCCACGGCAACAACGACAAGTTCATCGCGGACCAGAAGGCGAAGCCGGACGCGCAGTCGGCGGCCCGGATCGCCAACCGCGAGGCGGTCATCAAGCAGATCGAGGTCCAGCAGAAGGCTGCCGGATGCACCGTTGGGGAGTCGGCTCAGGGCTCCCAGGCGGCGCAGGGCAACGCGGGCCAGCAGGGCAACGCGGGCCAGCAAGGCAATGCGGGCCAGCAGGGCAACGGGCAGGCCGGCGGCGCTCAGCAGGGCGCCCAGCCCGCGCAGACCGGCGCCGCGGGGAACAACGGTGGCGCCGCGGCCTCCGGCCAGCAGGTGTGCAACGGCTCGACGGTCACGCTCTCCGGCGAGGGCGGTGCGCCGGCCGCGTCCAGCAACCAGTTCCCGGCGGGTACCACCCTGAAGGTCACCAACCTGGACAACAACAAGTCCACGACCGTGAAGGTCACCTCGGTCTCCGGCAGCTGCGTGCTGCTCAACAACGCGGCCTTCGAGCAGGTCCGGGAGCCGGGCAAGTTCCTCATCCGCCGCGCCGTCATCGAGAAGGTGGGGTGAGGCTCGGCAGCCGGACAGGACACCGGTGATCGGTCCTGCTGTTCGCGGCCACGAGCAGCAGGACGTGCCGCAGGCCGACGACCGTACGGGGGGCGGTCGTCGGCCTGCGGCATTGTCGTACGCAACCCGCCCGGCAGCGCGCCGCGCTGCCGGGCTCCCCGCGCCCGTACCCCTTCCGGAACCCGGCTCACCAGGTGAGCCGCAGCACAGAACCACCAGGTAACACGGGGTTCACAAACGAGCAATGACCGGGAAATCGCCTGTTGACAAGCTGCCCGGCAGATCGACGCGGCGCCCCAGTGCCGCAGCGCCGCAGGCACCCGCGAGTGCACCCGACCCACCCCTAAGGATGTGGCCCCGTGACCTTCAAGGCTGAGTACATCTGGATCGACGGCACCCAGCCGACGGCCAAGCTGCGTTCCAAGACGAAGATCGTCACGGGCGCCTTCGCCGGTCCGGAGTCGCTGCCGATCTGGGGCTTCGACGGGTCCTCCACCAACCAGGCCGAGGGGCACTCCTCGGACTGCGTACTCAAGCCGGTCTTCACCTGTCCCGACCCGATCCGCGGCGGCGACGACGTCCTGGTGCTGTGCGAGGTCCTGGACACGGACATGACCCCGCATCCGTCCAACACGCGGGCCGAGCTGGCCGAGGTCGCCCAGAAGTTCGCCGCGCAGGAGCCGATCTTCGGCATCGAGCAGGAGTACACCTTCTTCGACGGCGCCCGTCCGCTGGGCTTCCCCGAGGGCGGCTTCCCGGCCCCGCAGGGCGGCTACTACTGCGGTGTCGGCGCCGACGAGATCTTCGGCCGCGAGATCGTCGAGGCCCACCTGGAGAACTGCCTGAAGGCGGGTCTCGCCATCTCCGGCATCAACGCCGAGGTCATGCCCGGCCAGTGGGAGTTCCAGGTCGGCCCGGTCTCCCCGCTGGACGTCTCCGACCACCTCTGGGTGGCCCGCTGGCTGCTGTACCGCACCGCCGAGGACTTCGGCGTGTCCGCGACGCTGGACCCGAAGCCGGTGAAGGGCGACTGGAACGGCGCCGGTGCGCACACCAACTTCTCCACCAAGGCGATGCGCGAGGGCTACGAGGCGATCATCACGGCGGCCGAGTCGCTGGGTGAGGGCTCCAAGCCGCTCGACCACGTCAAGAACTACGGCGCCGGCATCGACGACCGGCTGACCGGTCTGCACGAGACCGCTCCGTGGGACAAGTACTCCTACGGCGTCTCCGACCGCGGCGCCTCGGTCCGCATCCCGTGGCAGGTCGAGAAGGACGGCAAGGGCTACATCGAGGACCGCCGCCCGAACGCCAACGTCGACCCGTACGTGGTGACCCGCCTGCTGGTGGACACCTGCTGCAGCGCCCTGGAGAAGGCCGGCCAGGTCTGATCCGCTCCGCAGCCAGCAGGGGCGCCCGCCGACACGGCGGGCGCCCCTGCTGCGTGTCGTGCCGCCCCTGCGGAACACAGACCGTGCCGACTTCACGCCAAGGAAACGTCCAAGCAGTGAGAGGAGACTCCTGCCCGGGGACCGCGTCTGCTTCAATGGGCACATGGCCGGCTTCCAGAACCACCTCGCGACGGGTCGCCATGACCTCGAGCCGTTCTGGCCTTCCCGTCAGCACCACGACTTCGACCGGGTGTGTCGCCGCGCGATGAACGCGCGGGCCCTCTAAAGCCGTACACCCCGGCCTTCGGCCAGCGCGAGAACGACGTACGTCCTCCGGCGCGCCCGACCACGAGTCGCGGCCGTCGCCCTGCCCGACGAACTCCTCGCGCGAAAGAGCTGACCTGTCATGGCGACCACTCGTTCTCTCTCCACCGCCACCCTCACCTCCCCCTCCCAGAGCGGCGCCCGCCACCGGCTGCGGGCCGTGGACCGGGACGAGGTCGTGGATGTCGCGGACTTCCTGCCGCCGGGCGCCACCTGGCTGCCCGCGCCGCAGCACACCCTGCCCACCCTCCCCGGGCAGCCGCCCATGGTCGGGTACCTGGTGCTGGTCCCGGCCGACCAGCGGCCGCCGTTCCTGCCGGTCGCGGTGCCGGACGCGCCGGAGGCGGCCGCCGTGGCGGGCGGTGACCCGCTCGTGCGGATCGACTCCGTGCAGCGCACCGCGAGCGTGGACGGCCGTGACCTCGACCTCACCTACCTGGAGTTCGAGCTGCTCGCGCACCTGGTGGCGCACCCGCAGCGGGTGCACACCCGCGACCAGCTGGTCACCACGGTGTGGGGGTACGGCCATGTGGGCGACGGCCGCACCGTCGACGTCCACATCGCCCGGCTGCGCCGCAAGCTGGGCGCCCAGCACCGCCAGGCGATCCAGACGGTGCGCCGGGTCGGCTACAAGTACACCCCGCCGACCGGGCGCTGACCCGGGGTGTCTGCCGACGGCAGACACCCCTTCCCTCCCGGACCCGTACCGGGCACGCTCGGCGGCATGAGACTTCTTGTGCTGGGCGGTACGGAGTTCGTCGGGCGGGTCGTCGTGGAGGCCGCGCTCGGGCGCGGCTGGGAGGTGACCGTCTTCCACCGGGGACGGCATCAGCCTCCCGCGGGGGTACGGTCGCTGCACGGCGACCGCACCGCCCCCGACGGCCTGGACGCCCTCGCCGGGGACCACGGCACCTGGGACGCGGTGGTCGACACCTGGTCGGCCGAGCCGCGCGCGGTCCGGGACGCGGCACGGCTGCTGCGGGGCCGTGCCGGACGCTATGTGTACATCTCCAGCCGGTCCGTGTACGCCTGGCCCTGGCCCTCCACGGGCGGGCATGCCGAGGACGGGCCGCTGGTCGAGGGCGCCGACGCCGGCGCCGAGGCGACGGACTACCCGCAGGACAAGCGGGGTGGCGAGCTGGCCGCCGTGGAGGCCTTCGGCGCGGAGGGCTCGGTGCTGGTCCGGGCGGGGCTGATTCTCGGCCGGTACGAGAACGTCGGCCGGCTGCCCTGGTGGCTGACCCGGATGGCCCGCGGCGGCCCGGTCCTGGCGCCCGGCCCGCAGGACCTGCGGATCCAGTACATCGACGTGCGCGACCTGGCCGACTGGCTCATCGGTGCGGTGGAGCGGGAGTTGAGCGGGCCGTACGACGTGGTGGGTCCGCCCGGCCTCGCCACCATGGGCGAGCTGCTCCGCGCCTGTGCGGAGGTCACCGGCGGCGGCGCCGAGCTGCGCTGGACCGACCCGGAGGTGATCGAGGACGCCGGGATCGAGCCGTGGACCCAGCTGCCGGTGTGGGTGCCGCCGGGCGGCGAGCTGTACGACGCCGTGCACTGCGGGGACGTGTCCCGGGCGCTGGCCACGGGGCTGGTGTGCCGGCCGGTGGGCGAGACCGTCGCCGACACCTGGCGGTGGCTGACGGAGATCGGCGGCACGGCACCGCAGCGCGCGGACCGGACGCCCAAGGGCCTGGACCCCGGGGTGGAGGCGAAGGTGCTGGCCGGGGGTGTATCTGACACCACCCCCTGACCAGGGGCCTCGGCCCAGTGAACCGCCGTGGGATGTCGGCCAGACTGACGGCATGAACACGAACGCGAAGAGCGACGGTTTCCGGACCCGTGCCCGTGAAGTGGTGCTGGCCGCCGTACAGGGGCTCGTGCTGGCCCTTGCGGTGCTGCCCTTCTCGGTGCTGTTCCTCGTCCTGACGCTCGTCTCCGTCGCACTGATCCCGCTCGGCGTCGGTATCGTCACGACACCGTGGATCCTGACCGGCGTGCGAGCCCTGGCGGACACGCGACGCAGACTCGCTGCGGAGTGGTGCGGGATACGGATCCGGACGGCGTACCGGCCGCTTCCCGAAGGTGCCAACCCCTGGACGCGCACCTTCGGGATGCTCCGTGACCCGCAGACCTGGCGGGACGTCCGGTGGCTGCCGGTGGACATGACGGCGGGCTTCGCCACCGCGCTGCTGCCGGCCGTTCTGCTCTTCTACCCCTTCGAGGGGTTCGCCCTGGCGGCCGGGCTGTGGCGGGCGATGGCCGGTGGCCCGTACGGGCCGTACTGGTACGGCTTCGTGCCGGTGAGCGGGCAGGCGACCGCGTTCGCCGCCGCCGCTCTGGGTGCCGTGATCCTGATCGCCGCCTGGCGCCTGACCCCGCGCATGCTGACCGCGCACTTCCAGCTCACCCGGTCCGTCCTCGACGCAGAAGAGGGTGAACTCGTCGAGCGTGTAAGGGTGTTGACCGAGACCCGGCGGGACGCGGTCGACACCTCCGCCGCCGAACTGCGGCGCATCGAACGGGACCTGCACGACGGCGCACAGGCCCGTCTCGTCGCCATGGGCATGGACCTCGGCACGATCGAGATGCTGCTCGACAAGGACCCGGACCAGGCGAAGAAGCTTCTCGCGCAGGCCCGCCAGAACTCCGCCGACGCTCTGGGAGAACTCCGCGACCTGGTCCGTGGCATCCACCCTCCGGTACTGGCCGAACGCGGGCTCGGCGACGCCGTGCGGGCGTTGGCGCTGCGGCTGCCGCTGCCGAGCGAGGTGAGCGTGGAGCTGTCCGGCCGTGCGGAGGCGCCCGTCGAGTCGGCCGCCTACTTCGCGGTCAGCGAGGTGCTGACCAACGCCGTCAAGCACTCGGGTGCCGAGCGGGTCTGGGTGGATCTGCACCACGCCGACGGCATGCTGCGGATCACGGTCACCGACAACGGCAGGGGCGGCGCGGTGACCGGCACGGGCTCGGGGCTGGCCGGGGTCGAGCGGCGACTGGGTACATTCGACGGTGTCCTGGCCGTCAGCAGCCCCGCGGGCGGTCCCACCCTGGTGACGATGGAGATCCCGTGCGCGTTGTCCTAGCCGAAGACCTCTTCCTGTTGCGCGACGGGCTGGTCCGGATGCTGGAGGCCTACGGCTTCGAGATCGCTGCGGCCGTCGAGTCGGGACCCGAACTGACGCGTGCCCTGGCCGAGTTGAACCCGGACGTCGCCGTGGTCGACGTACGTCTGCCGCCCACGCACACCGACGAGGGGCTGCAGTGCGCGCTGCAGGCCCGGCGGGAGCAGCCCGGGCTGCCGGTGCTGGTCCTCTCCCAGCACGTGGAGCAGCTGTACGCGCGGGAGCTGCTGGCCGACGGCAGCGGCGGAGTGGGCTATCTGCTCAAGGACCGGGTGTTCGACGCCGACCAGTTCGTGGAGGCCGTACGGCGGGTCGCCGCGGGCGGTACGGCGATGGACCCGCAGGTGATCCAGCAGCTGCTGTCCCGGCGGTCGGCCGACGACCGGCCGCTCGGCAACCTCACGCCCCGGGAGCTGGAGGTGCTGGAGCTGATGGCGCAGGGCCGGTCGAACGCGGCGATCGCCGCACAGCTGGTGGTGACGGAACGGGCCATCGCCAAACACACCTCCAACATCTTCACCAAACTGGGCCTGGAGGTGTCGGACGATGACAATCGCCGCGTTCTGGCGGTGCTCGCCCACCTCGACCGCGACCGCTGAGACTGATGTCAACATCCGCTGCTCAGAAGGCATTTGGGACCAGCGCTCGGGGTAATCCTCCGACTGATTCGTGAGACGGCTGAACACCTCTGGGACGGCGTCCGTATAACAGGACGCCGCTTCACTCCTGTCGGGCGCCTCGATGCTGCCCCGCAAGGAAGTCAGAGGAGTTCCATGGGACGCAACACACGAAAACGCCGTACGCCGCTGGCCACCAAGGCCATAGCCGCATCGGCGGCCCTAGCGCTCGGTGGGGGCGGGCTGATCTGGGCGAACTTCTACGCCTCGGCGCACGAGTCGAACAACCAGTCGTGGGGAGGCAACCAGACCAAGGCCGCGACGGCGCAGGTCGCGACGATCTCGTGCCCGGACGTGGGCCAGAAGCTGACGAACGTGCCGAACCAGGCCCGAAACGAGGTCGCCGGGGAACTGGCCAACCTCGACCGTCAGATCACCGACGCCTACCAGCGTCTGGCGACCACGCGGAACGCGCAGGCCGGCGACGCGAGTTTCGTACAGAACTCCATCCTGCAGCCGCTCAAGGACCGACGGAAGGCGATCCTCGACCGGATCAAGCTGGAGATCACCCGGGTGGGCGGCACCGCGCCGACCGATCTGGACACGCTCGCCACCTGTACCGGCACTCCCGCCAACCAGACCAACGCCGGTGGTGAGCAGCAGAACGGCGGTCAGCAGCAGGGCGGCCAGCAGCAGGGCGGCCAGCAACAGGGCGGAGAGCAGCAGAACGGCCAGCAACAGGGCGGCCAGCAACAGGGTGGCGGTCAGCAACAGGGTGGCCAGCAGCAGAACATCGGCGGGCAGGCCGGCAACGGCCCGGTCGCGGCCGACTTCGTCGACATCACCAAGGTCCAGCCGAACGTGAAGGCGAAGCCGCGCAGGTCCGGCAGCGCGTCGAACGGTACGTTCACCACGCGCTGCGGAGTGAACGCCAACAAGAACCACAACACCGACAACGTGATCGTGGCTCCCGGCGTGGCCAACGGCGCGCACCACCTGCACGACTACGTCGGCAACCAGAAGGTCAACGCGTTCTCCAGCAACCAGACGTTCCTGCAGGGCGGCACCAGCTGCCAGAACCGGAACGACCTGTCGTCGTACTACTGGCCGGTGGTCCGAGTCCAGGACGGCTCGCAGGACTTCGACCAGAACGCGGACGGCGGTGGCAAGGAAGGCAACGTCGGCAAGATCCTGAACCCGGTGCAGGCGCAGATCAAGTACGTCGGCAGCCCGCGGAGCAAGGTCGCCGCGATGCCGCAGTTCCTGCGCATCATCACCGGTGACGCCAAGACCACCACCAACGGTCTGGCGAACGCCAACGCGCACTGGAGCTGCACCGGCTTCGAGAACAAGGTCCAGCTGACGACGCAGTACCCGATCTGCCCGCAGGGCAGCAAGGTGGTGCGAACGTTCGCCTTCCAGAGCTGCTGGGACGGGCAGAACATCGACAGCGCCAACCACCGCACGCATGTGGCCTTCGCCGACGCCAACGGCAACTGCCAGAACGGCTTCAAGGCGATTCCGCAGCTCACGATGCGCCTGGTGTACAACATCGCCCCGCCGACCGTCCAGAACGGCCAGGTGAAGAACGCCTACGCGGTCGACGGCTTCCCGGAACAGCTCCACAAGTCGGCCACCGACCACGACGACTTCATCAGCGTCACGACCGGCGGCCTGGCGAACAAGATCGCCAACTGCGTCAACCGCGGTCAGAACTGCCAGTGACGTACCCCTAGCGGAAGCGGGCGGTGGGAATTCCACCGCCCGCTCTCGTGTGTGCGCCGCCGGCGTCAGCCGCTGTGGGCGTGATGATTGGTGCCGATCTCCAGATCGCCGCCGAGCGTGCCGCGCAGCGCCTTGACGACCCCGTTGTCGCCGACGGCGACCCACTTGCGGCCGACGAGGTAGTAGCCGCCGTAGTCCTTGGCGTCGTTGATCCACTCGCGCTGGCCGCGGTCGGTGGCGAACGTGGCGAGGATGAACTTCCCCTCGGCGTTCCGGCAGATGGCCTGGCGGATCTCGTCGGCGTCGGTCTGCATGTTCGGCTTGCACTTCACCTCGGCGGCCAGGCTCTCCAGACTGCCCGTGGCGGTGGGCGGCACCTTCTGCGTGCCGCCGCCGGAGCCGCAGCCCGCGAGCGCCAGTACGGCCGTGGCAGCGCCCGTCACGGCGAGCAGCGCCCTTGTCACCCTCATCTGTTCCTCCGGTCCTGGTGGGCCAAGCATGCCGCGCAGAGCCCCGGCGCGGGACCCCTCCCGTCGGATACGGCTGCGGGGCGCGGTGCGCTCAAATCCAGCGCCCCCTCGGGTACAGATGTGCGAGGGTGATCCGGTGAACCGAGACTGGGAAAACCGTGTGGACGCCGCCTGGGCGACCTTCGACGACTATACGGAAGACGATGCGGCCGAGTTCCGCGCGGTGATCGACAAGCTCGTCGCCGAGCTGCCGGAGGGCAGCCCGCTGGCCCCGTTCGAGCAGGCCTGCGCCTGGGACTCCACCGGGCACTCGGACAAGGCGGTGCCGCTGTACCGGGAGGCGCTGGCGCGCGGCCTGAGCGAGGTGAGCCGGTACAAGGGCCGCCGGGCCACGATCCAGCTGTCCAGCTCACTGCGGAACATCGGGCAGGCCGAGGAGGGCGTCAGGCTGCTCACCCCCGAACTGGAGGCCCCGTCGGACGAGTTGGACGACGCGATACGGGCCTGCCTGGCCCTGTGCCTGTCCAGTCTGGGCCGCGACCGCGAGGGACTCTCCCTCGCCCTCGGCGCCCTGGCCCCTCATCTGCCGCGCTACCAGCGATCCATGGCCAACTACGCGCGTCTGCTGGTCGAGCCGGAGGAATGAGTCACCCACTCGGCGGTGACCAACCAACGATTCGCTCGTTTTCCCGGACGTGCAGTCACAGGATGTAGCCCAGCGTAACGCACCCGCCTCCGCCGGGGCCGCCGGCCCGGCCGTCGACATCGAGCAGGCCGAGGCCGCGCTCGTCGAGCACTACCCCCGGCTGGTCCGGCTCGCCTACCTGGTACTGCCGCCGGGCCTCGGCCGCAGCCGCCGGGTGCTGACGGCACACGCCCTCGCCCAGCGTGCCCTGCCCCGGGGCCGCAAGCAGACGTCCGTGATCCCGGCCCAGGCCTCGGGCCGGGACGCCGACCCCGGGTACGCCTTCGTCCGCCTCCGGGTCCTGCGTACGGCGCTGGAGGCGGCCCGCCCCCGCAAGGGCCGGCCGAGGCTCTCACCGCTGCCGCCGCTGCTCCCCCAGGTGTGGGGCCTTCGGCTGTTCCCGCGCTCCGGTGGAGCCGACGAGCTGTCCCTGGACCAGCGGCTGTCCGCCCTGTCCGGCCCGGCCCGCGCCGCGTATGTGCTGCGCGGCCTGGAGCGGCTGCCCGACGCCGACATCCGCAAGATCCTCGATTCCGCCGGCGTCGACAAGCCCGAGTCCGCGCTGACGGAGGCCAACGGGGTGCCCGCGCAGGACGCACTGCTCTCCTCCCCCGAGTTCGACCCCTGCTCGCTGCAGGCCCGGCCCACCGACCTGATGCGCCGCCGCCAGCACACCAAGGCCGCGCTCGCCGCGGCGGCCGCGCTCGCGGTGTGCGGAGCACTGGTGGCCCTGCCCGCCGGCGGCTGGGGCCCCGACGGCGCCGCCGCGCCCCTGTATGCCGAGAACCCGGCCGCCCAGGCCGCCCTGGACCCGGGCCGGCTGACCCGGGTACCCCCGACAGCATGGGAGTCCGCCGCCCGCACCGATTTCTCCGTGTGGCCCGCGCGCGGGCCGCTCACCGGCGACACGGCCCTGCTGCGCCGTGCCCTCGCCGTCTGGGCCCGCCCGGGGGAAACGGTCCGCGTCTCGATCACTCCCGGCACCCAGACCGGCGGCCCGGCCGGCCCGCCCCAGCTGCTGTACGCGGGCGCGGTGGACAACGCGCGCGTGGTGATCCTCTACGACGGCCTGCGCATCGTCCGCTACGCCGAGCCCAAGGACGGCACCCAGGGCGCCGCCCTCGACTTCGCGCGCGTCGACGGCGCGACCGGAGCGGAGGCGAGTGCGCTGGTGCTCGGCCGCGCCGACGGCAACGTCCGCTACCTGACCGCCCCCTGGGTGAAGAAGGCGGCCGAGCGGGACCTGATGAAGCCGGACGCGGCAGCGACGGACCTCACCGTCACCGACGGCGTCACCACACCGCTGGCCAGCCCCGCCCTGCAGCCCGGCAGCTGCACCTCGTGGAACGTGCTCCAGCTGACCGACGCCTCGGGCACCCGGCTCGCCACGGATCTGGGCGAGTTGGTCCCGGCCCGTCTCACCGCCGGCCGCCCGGGTGCCACCGGCGAGGTGTCCAACGTGGAGGGGCTGCGCGCCTGGGCGCCGTTCGCCTGCTCGCTGGCCACCGAGCGCTCCGGAGGCGTGCGCAGCGTCAACGCGTGGGCATTCGCGGAGCAGCCGCTGCCCGAGGCCAGCGGCACGGGTGCGTGGGCGTGCACCAGGGCGGAGACCTGGCGCGGCGACGGCACGGCCGCGCTGGCCCAGTTCCGGACGCCGGGCGGTCCGGTCGGGGCGATCGTGGCCAAGGGCACGGACGTGCCGGCCTGCGGGCCGCGCGACCCGCATGTACTGGCCGGGGTGCTGTGGAAGTCCAAGACCGGGATCTGGTACCTGCTGGCCGCGGGCGGCCCCGACACCGAGTCGATCCGCACCAACGGAGAGGTCACCGCCACCGGACCGGGGCCGCTGCTCGCCGCACGGGCCAAGCAGGGGGCGAAGGCGCAGCTGAAGGGCACCCTGGCGGGCGGTAGGCCGATCGACGGGCTCCACTAGCTGACACTGGCGTCAACAAGGTGCGGCACGGGGGTTCTCAGACGACCTACCCGTCAGTACATTGACGCCATGTCTAACACGCAGGCCCGGCCGGTGGAGTCCGAGCGCATACCGCTCAAGGCCCGCAACGTGTCCTTCTCCTGGGAGGACACACCGCTGCACTGGGTGCCCGGCGACCCGTTCACCACGCACACCATCAACGTGCTGCACCTGCTGCTGCCCGCCGGCGAGCGGTGGTTCGTGCACGTCTACAAGCAGGTGCTGCCGCTCATCCGCGACGACCGGCTCCGCGAGGACGTGGTCGGCTTCATCGGACAGGAGGCCATGCACTCGCAGGCCCACGACGAAGTCCTGCCGCATCTGAGGGAACTGGGGCTCGACCCGACTCCGTACACCGCGCAGGTCGACTGGTTCTTCGAGAAGCTGCTCGGCGACCGGACCCTGCCGCCGGGCCGGCCGCGCCGCTGGTGGCTGCTTGAGCGGGTCGCACTGATCGCGGCCATCGAGCACTACACGGCCTTCCTCGGCGACTGGGTGCTCAACGCCGCCGAGCTGGACCGGCGCGGCGCCGACCCGACCATGCTGGACCTGCTGCGCTGGCACGGCGCCGAGGAGGTCGAGCACCGGTCCGTCGCCTTCGACCTCTTCCTGCACGTGGACGGCAGCTACCGGCGCCGGGTGCGCACCTGGGCGACGGCCTTCAGCGCGCTGGTGTTCCTGTGGCAGCGCGGGGCCCGCTTCTTCATGGAGAACGACCCCACCCTCGTGGACGGCAAGGCCTCCTTCAAGGACTTCCGGCTGAGCGGCCGACGCGGCACCCTGCCCACCACCGGGGCCATGCTCAGGTCGATCCCGCGCTATCTGAGCCACTCCTACCATCCCTCCCACGAGGGCTCCACCGCCCAGGCCGTCGCCTATCTGGCCTCCTCCCCCGCCGCGCTCGCCGCGGAGAAGGCAGGGTCGTGATGCCGAAGCTGCGCACCGTCGTGCTCGTCGCGGGCGCCGCCCTGCTGACCCGGCGGGTCCTGCGCCACCGCATCCAGGACTCGCCGCTGTGGCCGCTGCCCGCCCTCGACCCGCCGGTCTCCGGCCGCCCCCGCTCACGGGCCCTGCGGCTGCTGCTCGCCGCGCACGAGACGGCCGCCGAAGGAGTCGTACAACTGCGTCTGGAGGGCAGCGGGCTGCCGCGCTGGGAACCCGGCGCGCACCTCGATCTGGTGCTGCCGTCGGGGCTCGTGCGGCAGTACTCGCTGTGCGGGGACCCGGCGGACACCTCCTCGTACACGGTGGCCACCCGGCTGGTCGAGGACGGCCGGGGCGGCTCGCGGGAGGTGCACGAGCAGCTCGCCGAGGGCATGGAGCTGGAGGTGCGCGGGCCCAGGAACCGTTTCCCGCTCGTCGAGGCGCCCTCGTACGTCTTCGTCGCCGGCGGTATCGGCATCACGCCGATTCTGCCGATGCTGCGGGCCCTGCCGGACCGCACGGACTGGCAGCTGCTGTACGGCGGGCGGACGCGGGCCTCGATGCCGTTCCTGGAGGAGGTGCGCAAGGTCGCCGGGGACCGGCTCACGCTGGTCGCCGAGGACGAGGACGGCCGGCCGGACCTGGCGGCGCTGTTCGCGGACGTTCCGCAGGGGACGGCCGTGTACTGCTGCGGTCCCGAAGGGCTGATGGAGGCGGTGGAGGCGGGCCTGCCCGAGGGTGCCACGCTGCATCTGGAGCGGTTCGCGCCGCGCACCTCGGCCGACGGGAACCACGCGTTCGAGGTCGAACTCCGGCGCACCGGGCGGACGTTGACGGTGCCCGCCGACTCCACCGTGCTGGCCGCCGTACGCCGCGAGCTGCCCGACACCGCCTACTCGTGCCGGCAGGGCTTCTGCGGGACCTGCCAACAGCGGGTGCTGGAGGGTGAGGTGGACCACCGGGACGAGCTGCTGACGGATGCGGAGCGTGCCGACTCGATGCTGATCTGTGTGTCACGAGCCAGAAGTGAGCGTCTCGTGCTGGACCTGTGACGGAATCATGTGAACACCGACGCCGGTCCGGCCCGTTCCAGGCCGGATTCGATCGGTAAGGTGTTCGCATGAGTACCGGGGTTCGCCGCAGGATGGGCGTCGAGGAGCGGCGGCAGCAGCTGATCGGTGTCGCGCTCGACCTGTTCAGCCGACGTTCGCCCGACGAGGTCTCCATCGACGAGATAGCGTCGGCGGCGGGCATCTCGCGCCCGCTGGTCTACCACTACTTCCCCGGCAAACTCAGCCTGTACGAAGCCGCGTTGAAGCGCGCCTCGGAGGATCTGGCGGGCCGCTTCGCGGAGCCGCACGAGGGTTCGCTGGGGGCCAGGCTGCTGCGTGTGATGCGCCGCTTCTTCGACTTCGTGGACGAGCACGGGCCCGGTTTCTCCGCGCTGATGCGTGGCGGCCCGGCGGTCGGCTCCTCGACGACCAACGCGCTCATCGACTCCGTGCGCCAGGCCGCCTACGAGCACATCCTCGCGCATCTGGGCGTCCCCGAGGCATCCCCGCGCATGGAGCTGGTCGTCCGCTCCTGGATCTCGCTCGCCGAGTCGACGGCGCTGATCTGGCTGGACGGCCGGCGCATCCCGCGCGCCGAGCTGGAGCTGCAGCTCGTGCACGACTTCGCCGCGCTGGCAGCGGTCAGCGCGGCCCACGACGAGGACATGGCCGCCCTGCTGCACACCATGGTCAAGGACGAGCCGGCCGAGGGGCCCTTCGCAGAGCTCGTCGGCCGGCTGATGTCCCTGACTCTCTAGGCCCTAGCGGTCGAACTTCCGGTACGAGGGATCCAGGTCGCGCACCTCGGCGGAGGCGTGCAGGGCGAAGCCCTTCTCCGCCACGTGCTCACGAAGCAGCTCCAGCGCCGTCTCCGCGAGCCTCGCCCTGGTCTCGTCGCTGCGGCCGGCGAGGAGCCCGATGGTCACGTGCACGATCGCGTGTCCGTGCTCCGCCGGGTCCTCGTACCCGTACGCCGTGAACGCGCCCGGCCGGAACTGTGTCTTGCAGGCCTCCGGCTTGGCCGCCGCGATCTCGACGGTCGCCTCGTGCAGCGCCCGAGCGAAACCCGCGCGGTCGAAGGCGGCCTCCATCGTGTGCGAGTAGTCGACGGTGATCTGCGGCATGGGCACTCCTGTTCTACGGCAACGGCCCGACCCTACTTCGCCGCCCGGGTGAACACCGCCACGGTCCGCGCCGGCACGGTGAACGTGCCCGAGCCGGCCGCGTAGGCGGAGGTCTTCACCACCGCGTCCGTGCCGTCGGCCTGCACCGGGTGCAGCCGGTACGGCGTCCCGGCGAGGGTGCCGATCCGCTGCTCCTGCCGCTCGGGGGTGGCGTTGAAGACGACGACCAGGTCACCGAGGCGCATGGTGATCACGCCGGGCGTCTCGTCCTTGCCGGACAGCGGGAAGGACAGGCGGTCCTGCACCTTGGCGGCCGTACCGAGGGAGAACGCCTGCTCCGTCGTACGGATCCGCAGCAGGTCCTGGTAGGCGGCCGAGGCGCCGGTGATCTGCGGGCAGCCCACCGTGACCGTACCGAGCAGCGGCTTGGCGTAGCTCCACTTGGACTGGTTGTCGGCCGCCATGGGCAGCCCCCGGCCGAAGCCGTTGCCGTCGGCGCAGTTCCAGTGGACGGCGTTGAACCAGTCGCCGCTGTCGAAGGAGTTGCGGTCCAGCGACTTCGAGCGCAGCAGGTCGGTGCCCGCCTGGGAGAGGGACGGGCCCTGCGAGAGGGCCGCCGTGGCCATCGCCAGCACCTGCATACGGGCACGGTCGAGGGCGCCGGTGGAAGCGGGCAGCTTGAAGGCGAGGGCGTCGAACAGCGACTCGTTGTCGTGCGCGTCCACGTAGGCGAGGGCGTCGCCGGGCGCGTCCGCGTAACCGGCGGGGGCGCCGTTGTAGTCGACCTCCGCGCCGGTGATCTCCTTGCCGCCGGTGTCGGTGAAGCGGTACGTGGCGAGGTTGCCGGTCAGACCGACCTTGATCAGGTCCTGGTAGTGCAGGAGCCGGGCCTTCTGCTCGGCCGGAGTGCCGTTGGCGGCCGAGGCGTTGGGGTCGGTGTACAGCCCGGACGCGAAGCCCTGGACGCCGGGGTCCGAGTCGAAGGGGCCGCCGCCGCGTACGGCGTCGCGGGCGCGGTCGGAGAAGGTGGCGATGCCGGTGCCGGCCATGTTCGCCTGCGTGGCCTGCACGAACCGGGCGTCGTTCGCGACCTCGCCGAAGTTCCAGCCCTCGCCGTACAGGATGATCTTCTTGCCGTCCACGCCGTCCTTGGCGAGGGTCAGCGCGTCGAGGGCCTTCCTGACCGCCAGGATGTTGGCCTTCGGGTGGTGGCCCATGAGGTCGAAGCGGAACCCGTCGACCTTGTACTCCTTGGCCCAGGTGACGATCGAGTCCACGACCAGCTTGCCCATCATCGCGTTCTCGGTCGCGGTGTTGGCACAGCAGGTGCTGTCGGCCACGCTCCCGTCGGCGAGGAGCCGCTGGTAGTAGCCGGGCACGATCCGGTCCAGGACGGAGGTGTCCGCCTGGCCGCTCGCCGCCGTGTGGTTGTAGACGACGTCCATGACGACCCTGAGGCCGTCCTGGTTGAGCGCCTGGACCATCTTGCGGAACTGGACCGTGCGTGCGGTGCCGTCCGGGTCGGTGGCGTACGAGCCCTCGGGGACCGTGTAGTGATACGGGTCGTAGCCCCAGTTGTAGGCGTCCTTCGCGGCGATCTTCGCCACGCACTCCTGCTGCTTGTCGGAGTCGGCCGGGTAGGAGGCCAGGTCGCAGTCGGTGGTGGCCTGGTCGGCCTTCCTCTCCGGGATGGTGGCGATGTCGAAGGCGGGCAGCAGGTGCACATACGAGGTGCCCGACGCCGCGAGCTGTCGCAGGTGCCTGGAGCCGTCGCCGTTCTTGTCGGTGAAGGCCAGGTAGGTGCCCTGGTCCTTCGCCGGGACGGTCTTGTCGGCGACCGAGAAGTCCCGGATGTGCAGCTCCTGGATCTGCGCGTCCTTCAGGGGAACGGCCCTGGGCTTGCGCAGACCCGTCCAGCCGCTCGGGGCGAGGGACCGGTCGTCCAGGTCGACGACCAGGCTGCGCTCGGAGTTCGCGGTCAGCGCGACCGAGTAGGGGTCGGTGACCTTGTTGGTGACCATCTTGCGGACGCTGGGCGCCCAGACCTTCACGACGTACCGGTAGGGCTTGCCCTTCCAGGACGCCGGGCCGGTGACGGACCAGACGCCGGTGGTGGCGTTCCGGTGCATCGGGACGCTGCGGCCGTCGAGGTCGAGGTGGACGGACCGGGCCGTGGGTGCCCAAACGGCGAGGGTCGGCTTCCCGTCGTGGAACGCCGGCCCCAGCCGGGCCTTCGTCGCGCCCGGGTACAGGTCGTCGAGCACGCCCGCGATCTGCACACCGGTCGCGGCCAGTACGGCGCCGTCGGCCGCCCGCTGCGAGGCGACCAGCTGGCCCCCCAGCGCCTCACGGACCCGGTCCCGGTCGCGGGGGTCGACGGACCAGGCGGTGTAGTCCTTCAGGTGCGGGAACTTCGCCTTCTGGGCATCGCTGAGCGTGGTCTTGGTCAGCCGCAGCCAGCGCTCGTCGTCGCTGGTCAGCGTCCCGTCCTTGACGGTGATCGAGCCGTCGGGGGAGGACAGCAGCTGGGTGGAGGCGGCGCCGTCGACGCCGTTCCAGGCGACGGTGTTCCGATCGATCCATATCGCCTTGGACGTGGTCAGGTCGAGGGCGGCCGCACCGCCCGCGGGCTGCGGCAGCAGGTGCTTCTCCTGGCCGTTCAACAGCCACACCTCGTGGCCGTCGGCCTTGAGGTCGAGCGACTGGTCGGTGGCGAGGTCCTTCTCGTCGCCCTTGTGGATGATGTAGCTGAGGCTGCCGGCACCCTCGGTGAGCGGTACCTCGTAGACCGCGCCATAGGCATCAGTCTTCACCGGCTTCAGCGGGTTCGACCAGTCGGTGGGGTTCGCGGAGCCCGTCCAGACGTGCAGACCCCAGCCGTCGTAGTTCCCGTCGGCCCGGTGGTAGTGGATGACCGCCTTGGCCTTGTCCTGTGCCGGGTAGTCGGGCCGCTGGGTCAGTACGTCGGCCTTGCCCTGCTCGATCCAGACCTCACCGGCCTTGGTGACGTCGATGGACCGGTCGGCGGAGACGTCCTTGGTGCCGTCCTTGTCGATGACCAGGAAGCCGACGTTCGAGGCGCCGGGCTTGAGCTTGACGTAGGCGAAGGCGCCGTACGCGTCGCGGCCGACGAAGGGGTGGCTGTCCGGCCAGGTGGTCGACTCGCCGTCGGCGAGATCGCCCCAGGCGTACAGGCCCCAGTCGGCGTAGTCGCCGTCGGTGCGCTTGTAGTGGACGATCGCGTAGTCCCGGGAGGAGGCCGTGGGGACCTCGGGCGCGGGCGGGGTGCCCGTGGTGCTGCTCGCCAGGGCGCTCGCGGTGTGCCCGGCCGTGTCGGTCACGACCGCCTTGTAGCGCAGGGCGGTGCCGGCGGGTACGTCCTTGCCGATGACCTGGGTGACCTTGTAGGGGGCGTGGTCGGCGGAGCCGAGCGTCCGCCATGGGCCGTTGCCGACCTGGGCCGCGAAGACCACACGGTTGAGCTGATCGCCTCCCCCGACGCCGGCGGTGATCTCCACGGTCCCGGTGGCGCCGGCGGCCGGGGCCTCGAGCGTGAGGGCCGGCTCGGTGGCGGGCTTCGCGAGGGCGCCGGTCGCCTTGAGGACGACGGCGGAGCCGGCCGGGACGCTGACGGTGAGCCTGTGATCGGCATCGGACTTCGCCGTCGCGTGCGTGCCGAAGACGCCCTGGTAGGACATGCCGGCCGAGCCGGTGGCGAAGGTCGCGGACTTCTCGCTGCCGGCGTTGTTGAAGGCGACGACGTACTCGGCGCCCGTCTTCGCGTCCGTACGGGTGAAGGCGTAGATGCCCGCGCCGTCGGCCGCGTACCGCTCCGTCTGGACGCCGTCCGTCAGCGCCGGGTTGGCCTTGCGGAGCCTGGAGAGGGCGGCGATCTCCTTGTACAGCGGTGCGCCGGTGTCGTACGCGTCGCTCGCGTGGGTGCGGCCGGTGCCGATCTCGTCGTCGTCCAGGTAGTCGGCGACCTTGGAGGCGAACATCGTCTGGCGCGCGTCCTTGTCGCCGCCGGAGCCGGTGAAGCCCTGCTCGTCGCCGTAGTAGACGACCGGGTTGCCGCGGCTGAGGAACATCAGCTCGTTGGCGAGCCTGTCCTTCTTCAGGATCTCGGCGTCGGTGGCCTTCGGGTCGTCCTGCTTCAGGAAGTACCCGATGCGGCCCATGTCGTGGTTGCCGAGGAAGGTGACCTGCTCGTACGCGTTGGCCTTGTCGGTCGTGTACTTGTAGTCGTCACCGAAGAGGCTCGCCAGCCGCCGCGCGCTGCCGCCCTGGGAGGCGTAGGCGCGGGCCGCGTCCTGGAAGGGGAAGTCGAGGGTGGCGTCCAGGCGGCCCTGGGTGACGTACGGGGACGTGATCGAGGTGTCGGCTGAGTAGACCTCGCCGAACATGAAGAAGTTCTTCCGCCCGTGCGCGGCCGCGTACGTGTCGAGTGCGGTGGCCCACTGGGTCCAGAACTCCATGTCGACGTGCTTGACGGTGTCGATCCGGAACCCGTCGATGCCGAAGTCCCGCACCCACCGCTCGTAGATCTTCTCCATGCCCTCGACGACCTCGGGGCGCTCGGTCCACAGGTCGTCAAGGCCGGAGAAGTCGCCGTAGGTCGTGGACTCGCCGGCGTACGTCGAGTCGCCGCGGTTGTGGTACATCGCCGGGTCGTTGAGCCAGGCCGGGACCTTGCCGGCGCTCGTGGCCCTCGGTGTGCGCGGGAAGGAGCCGGCGTCCACGGCCGGGAACTTCCGGCTGCCGTTCGCGTAGTCGGCGTCGTCGAAGGGCCGCCCGTCCTTGGTCAGGTACGGAAAGGCGCCCTTGGACAGGTAGTCGTACGACTTCTCGTCGTAGTCCACGACGTCGGCGGTGTGGTTGGTGATGACGTCGAAGAAGACCTTCATGCCCTTGGCGTGCGCCGCGGAGATCAGGGTTCGGAGGTCCTGGTTGGTCCCGAAGTGCGGGTCGACCTGGGTGAAGTCGGTGATCCAGTAACCGTGGTAGCCGGCCGAGGCGTTGCTGCCCGTGCCCTGCACCGGCCGGTTCCTGAAGATCGGCGCCATCCAGATGGCGGTGGTGCCGAGGCCCTTGATGTAGTCGAGGCGCTTGGTCAGGCCCTTGAGGTCGCCGCCCTGGTAGAAGCCCTTGTCGGTGGGGTCGTAGCCGGTGCTGAGACGGGATCCGGTCAGGCCGCCCTTGTCGTTGGACCTGTCCCCGTTGGCGAAACGATCCGGCATGACGAAGTAGAACTGGTCGCGGGTGGCGTCGTGCCGGGCGGGCTGGGCGGCGAGCCTGGCGTCCGACGGGGGTGCGGGAGGGGTGGCGGCCCGGGCGGCGAGCGGCTGCACGAGGGCTGCGGCGAGCGCGGCGACGGTGACGGCCGCGACCCGTCTGGCATGGGCGGTACGGCGCGTCGAGGGCGCCGGCCATCTCGGTATCACAGGCGGGAACTCCTTGCGATTACGGCTCTGTTGGGTCCGACCCCGCGCGCCGCGGCTCGGCTCCGATGCCGGGCGCCCGCGCGACCGTATCGCTGACGAAAGGTTTACAGCAAGAGGCTTGAAAGCATCGGTAAGAAATTTCAACCGCGGTGGTGCGCCCCCCCGGGGGGGGGGGGGGGGGGCCCCCCCCCCGCCCCCCCCCCCCCCATGCCCCCGGAGATAGCCCCCCCCGGGGTCGGGCCGCGGGGGGGGGGGAACAGGCCGCGGGAGGTAACCCACA
>NZ_JBIWPP010000026.1:98151-127387 GCF_044768335.1 Streptomyces sp. NPDC101151
CTCGTCTCTACCTCTTTTTTAACTTCTTTTGGTTTCATTCCTGTTAAAACATTTCCCCCGGGGGGGGGCCCCCCCCGGGGGGGGGGGGGGGGCCCCCCCCCCGCCCGGCTCAGCAGGCCGACTTGCCGACGTAGATCGCCAGCGCGGTGTTCGTGCCGAGGGTGGCGGTGAACTGGCCGCTGGAGTTCACCGTCACCGTGGTGCTGTTCTGCACGTTGCAGTACGTCCCGGCGGGCAGGGACGTCTGGTAGGTGTGGGTCAGCGACGACGTCTCGTGGTTGATCGCCACATAGCCCTTGCTGCCGCGGCCGAAAGCGATCGCGTTGTTGCCGTTGTCCCACCAGTTGGCGACCGCCTGGCCGCGCGTCGCGTTGCGGAAGGCGACCATGGACTTGATCTCCGGCCAGGCGTGCTGGCACTTCCAGCCGTTCTGCCAGCAGGCGGTGACCGAGCCGCCGTCGGGCGGGCCGGCGTCCACGTCCGACCACTCGTAGCCCGAGTTGATGTCCGGGGCGCCGTAGGGGTACGCCAGCATGAAGACGTTGGCCAGGGTGTAGTTCGCGCCGTCCTTGTAGTTCAGGGTCGAGCCATTGCGCTCCGTGTCGTGGTTGTCGACGAAGACGCCGGCCACGGAGCTGTTCAGATAGCCCCAGCCCTCGCCGTAGTTGGTCAGGTACGCCAGCTTCTCGTTGGTGAAGACACGCTTGAGGTCGTAGGCGTAGCGGAACTCCTGGACGTCTCCGTTGCCGGTGTACTCGGTGGGCTGGACGGCCTCGTTCGCGCCGTAGATGACCTCCTGTTTCCAGTAGACGGAGGGATTGGTCAGGCGGCTCTTGATGTTGGCCAGGTCGTCGGCCGGGATGTGCTTGGCCGCGTCGACGCGGAAGCCGTCCACGCCGAGGGTGAGCAGGTCGTTCAGGTAGCCCGCGATCGTCTTGCGGACGTACTCCTCGCCGGTGTCCAGGTCGGCAAGGCCGACGAGTTCGCAGTGCTGGACGTTCCAGCGGTCGGAGTAGTTCGAGACCTGCGCCGTGCAGTCGTCGAAGTCGAAGGAGGAGTAGAGGCCCGGGTAGGTGTACTTCGTGTACGACGAGCCGCCGGTGCCGGTGCCCGAGCCGGCCGACATGTGGTTGATGACAGTGTCGACCACGACCTTCACACCGGCCGTGTGGCAGGTGTTCACCATGTTCTGGAACGAGGTGCGGTCGCCGAGGCGGCCCGCGATCTTGTACGACACCGGCTGGTACGACGTCCACCACTGCGAGCCCTGTATGTGCTCGGCGGGCGGGGAGACCTGGACGTATCCATAACCGGCGGGGCCGAGAGCGGTGGTGCACTCGCGGGCCACCGAGGCGTAGTTCCACTCGAAGAGGACGGCGGTGACGTCCTTGGTGCCGGGCGGGGAGGCCTGGGCGACGGTCGGGGTCATGACAAGAGCGGCGGCCGTGAGGGCGAGCGCGCCGGAGAGGGTTCTGCGTGCCATGTGGGGGTTCCTTCGTCGTTGAAGGCTCTTGCTGAAACCTTGCTGAAACTTGCGGTGGCGGAGATGTTAAAGGCCCGCCACCCAAAAGGGCAGCGGGCCGTGTGAAGTTGCTGCAAGAGTTACCTGGTGACTGGCCGTCAGGCCGTGCTCCACCACACCGTCGTGTCGGCCGGCACCTTCGCCTCGCCGTCCGCCTCGGTCACTTCACCGCTGGTCAGCAGGACGCGGCCGTGGGAGGTCGTCGTCACGGACTCACCGGTCGTGTTCGCGACGCACACGAACTCGCCCCGCCGGAAGGCCAGGACGCCCTCGGGCGCCCGCAGCCACTCCACCGCCTCGCCCGCGCCCAGGTCGGGCTGCGACCGGCGCACGCTCAGCGCCGAGCGGTACAGCTCCAGCGTCGAGTCGGGGACGCCCGTCTGCGCCTCCACGCTCAGCTCGGCCCAGGCCGGCGGCTGGGGCAGCCAGCTGCCACCGCTGCCGAAGCCGTAGGACGAGCCCTCGCGGGTCCACGGGATCGGCACCCGGCAGCCGTCACGGAAACCGTCCTGGCCGGCGCCCCGGGAGTACGCGGGGTCCTGGCGCACCTCGTCGGGGAGGTCCACGACGTCCGGGAGACCCAGTTCCTCTCCCTGGTAGATGTACGCCGAGCCGGGCAGGGCGAGCATGAGGAGGGTGGCGGCGCGGGCGCGGCGCAGGCCCAGCTCGCGGTCGCCGGCCGTGCGGATCTGGGTGCCGAGACCGGGCGGGTTGGCGTAGCGGGTCGCGTGCCGGGTGACGTCGTGGTTGGACAGGACCCAGGTGGCGGGTGCGCCGACGGGGCGCATCACCTCCAGGGTCCGGTCGATGACCGTGCGCAGTTCCGCCGCGTCCCACTCCGTGCTCAGGTACTGGAAGTTGAAGGCCTGGTGGAGTTCGTCGGGGCGGACGTAGTTCGCGGTGCGCTCGACGGTCGGGGTCCAGGCCTCCGCGACGAAGATCCGCCCGCCCGCCTCCCCCCACCGCCCTGCCGCGGAAGGCCCTTCGGGCCCCTCCTTGCCTCCCGCGTACTCGTCGAGGATCGTGCGCCACTGCCGGTAGATGGCGTGCACGCCGTCCTGGTCGAAGAACGGCATGACATCGTTGCCCAGCAGTTTGAGCTGGTCGTGGGAGCCGAGGTCCGGAAGGCCCTCCGCCTTCACCAGTCCGTGAGCGACATCGATGCGGAAGCCGTCGACGCCCATGTCCAGCCAGAAGCGGAGGATCGAGCGGAACTCGTCGCCGACCGCGGGGTGTTCCCAGTTGAAGTCGGGCTGCTCGGGGGCGAAGAGGTGGAGGTACCACTCGCCGGGGGTGCCGTCCGGCTCGGTCACCCGGGTCCAGGCCGGGCCGCCGAAGATGGACTCCCAGTCGTTGGGCGGGAGTTCGCCGCCGGCGCCCTTGCCGGAGCGGAAGTGGTAGCGGTCGCGCAGCGGGGAGCCGGGGCCCTCGGCGAGCGCCCGCTTGAACCACTCGTGCTGGTCGGAGGAGTGGTTGGGGACCAGGTCGACGATGATGCGCAGGCTCAGTTCGTGCGCGTCGCGGATCAGTGCGTCGGCGTCGAGCAGGTTGCCGAACATGGGGTCGACGGCGCGGTAGTCGGCGACGTCGTAGCCGGCGTCGGCCTGCGGGGAGGCGTAGAAGGGGCTGAGCCATACGGCGTCCACGCCGAGGTCGCGCAGGTACGGGAGTCGGGAGCGTACGCCCTCCAGGTCGCCCATGCCGTCGCCGTTGCTGTCGGCGAAGCTGCGCGGATAGACCTGGTAGATCACCGCGTCCCGCCACCAGTCGCGGCGCTTGGCGACGGTGACGACGGCGGAGTCGTTGGCCGGGGCTGCAGGGTGCTGCTGGCTCATGGCTTCCTTGATGCGTATGGGAGTTCGGTGTGGGGGTCCCTCCGGGCTCGAGCGAAGCCGAGAGCCGGGAGGGGCGTGGTACGGCGGCGCGGGCCGGGGGCCGAGGGTGTGCGAGGCGGCCGCGGTGTCAGCGGGGTCGGATGGACACCGCGGCCGCCTACCCGCGCGGTCAGCCGCGCGGGAGCCCTGTGCGGAAAGGGGACTCAGCCCTTGGTGCCGCCTGCGGTCAGGCCGGTGACGAGGTTCTTCTGCACCAGGTAGAAGAACACGGACACGGGTATCGCGATCAGTACCGCGGTGGCGGCCATGTAGTTCCACTGCGCGTCGTGCTCACTGACGAAGGTCTGCAGACCCACGGCGAAGGTGTACTTGGAGTCGTCGAGCATGAAGGTGGTCGCGAAGGCGACCTCGCCGACGGCGGTGATGAAGTTGTAGAAGGCGGCGACGGCCAGCCCGGGGCGGGCCAGCGGCAGGATCAGCCGGAAGAAGGTGCCGAAGGGGCTGAGGCCGTCCACGCGTCCCGCTTCGTCGATCTCGAAGGGGATGGTGTCGAAGTACCCCTTGAGCAGCCAGGCGCTGTACGGCACGGCCGTGGTGCAGTTGATGACGATCAGCGACCAGTAGGTGTCGATGAGACCGAGTTCGCTGAAGATCTCGTACATCGGCACGATCAGGATGGCGATCGGGAAGGCCTGGGTGAGCAGCAGCACCCACATCAGCGACTTGTAGCCGGGAAAGCGCATGCGCGAGACGGCGTAGCCGGTGGTGGCCGCGACGAAGACACCGATGAGGGTGGTGCCGAGGGCCACGATCATCGTCGACTTGAACCAGTCGAAGAAGGCGGTGTGCTGCAGCACGAAGCTGTAGTTGGAGAAGGTGAGCTTGCCCAGGATCTTGCCCGGGTGCAGGTAGTCGTCCTTGTCCGGGCCGAGGGACAGGAAGATCAGCCAGGCCACCGGGGCCAGCGCGATCAGGCTCGCGACGGCGAGGCCGCCGTGCAGGAGGGCGACGCCGAGCGGGCCGCGTTCGCCCCGCCGGCGCGTGCGGCGCGGGGGCTGCGCGGTGGGGGCGGGCCCGGTCCCGGTCTTTTCGAGGGTCGTGGTGCTCATGGCAGCGGCTCCTGCGGCGTCAGACGGCGAGCTGGTCATTGCGCTTCAGCCAGCGGAAGTAGAAGGAGGTGAAGACGGTCAGGATCGACAGCAGCAGGACGCCGTACGCGGCGGACTGGGCGAAGTCGCGCGGCTGCTGTCCGAAGCCCAGGTAGTAGGCCCAGGTGACGAGGATCTGGGCGTCGGGCGCACCGGTGGGGCCGAACAGCAGGAAGATGATGGCGAACTGGTTGAAGGTCCAGATGATGCCGAGCAGCACCACGGTGGAGCTGACCGAGCGCAGACCCGGCAGTGTGACGTGCCGGAAGCGCTGCCAGGCGCTCGCGCCGTCCATCTCCGCGGCCTCGTAGAGCGAGGGGTCGATGGACTGCAGGCCGCCGAGCAGCGAGAGCATCATGAACGGCACACCGCACCAGGTGTTGACCATGATCGCGGCGAACCGCTGCCAGAAGGTGTCCTCCAGCCACTGCGGCTGCGGCAGGTGGAGGCCGTCCAGGACCTGGTTGAGCACGCCGGAGTCGGCGAGCATGATCCGCCAGGAGAAGACGGTGACGAAGGTCGGCACGGCCCAGGGCAGGACCAGCATCAGCCGGTAGAAGGTGCGGCCGCGCAGCTTCTGGTTGAGCATGAGCGCGAGGCCGAGGCCGATGACGTAGTGCAGGGCCACGCAGGCGGCCGTCCAGAAGACGGTCCACAGGAAGTGCGACCAGAAGCGGTCGTACGCCAGCGGGCCGAACAGGATGTCCTTGTAGTTGTCGATCCCGATGAACTTGTAGGTGGCGTCGATGTGATTGACGCCGATGGTGCGCGCCGAGTTGAGGCTGTTGGCGTCGGTGAGGGTCAGGTAGAGGCCCCGTACGAGGGGGTAGCCCACGATGACGCCGAGCACGACGACCACCGGGGCGATCATCGCGTAGGCGTACCAGTGCTTCTGGTAGCCGTTCTTCAGGCGCTGCCCCAGCCCGGGCCGAGGCGCGCGGTCACCGCGGCGCTTGCCGGTCGCGCGGTCGATGGCGACTGTCATGGTTCGACACCTTCTGATGGTTCAGGGGTTGGGCTGGGCACAGGCCGGTGGCCGTCGGATCCTTCCCCCCCTTCAGGGAGCATCCGACGGCCACGCGGGTGTCACTTGCTGAAGTCGGGCACCAGCTTGGTGATGGCCACCTCGGCGTTGCTCAGGCCCTTGTCCAGCGACTCCTTGCCGCCGGCGACCTTGGGCAGCTCGATGTCCAGCGGGCCCCACAGGGAGCTGTACTCGGGCAGCGCCGGGCGGGGCTGGGCGGCGGCGAGGACGCCCTGGTAGCCCGCGATGCCGGGGTCGGCCTTGACCTGGGCGGTGTACGCGTCGCCACGGGTGGGCAGCGTGGAGTTCTTCAGGGCGATCGTCTCCTGGGACTTCGCCGAGGTCATGAACTCGACGAACTTCAGCGCCGCGGCCTGGTGGGCCTTGTCGGAGCCGGCGTAGACCGAGAGGTTGTGGCCGCCGGTCGGGGCGCCCGCCTTGCCGGAGGCGCCGGCCGGGACGGTGGCGATGCCGAGGTTGGACTTGTCCGTGAAGGCCTTGCCCTTGTAGAAGTTCGTGATCTCCCAGGGGCCCTGGACGATCGCGGCGACCTTGCCGTTGACGAACGCGTCCTGGATGTGGGCGTAGGCGTCGGCGGTGGTGTCGGCCTTGTGCAGGCCCTTGCCGGAGAACAGGTTCAGCCAGGTGCCGTAGGCCTTCTTGGCGGTGGCCGAGTTCACGGTGATCTTCTTGGCGGTGGCGTCGACGGTGTCGGTGCCCTCGCCGTACAGGAAGGACTGGGCGTAGTAGGCCTGGGTGGAGCCCCAGTAGCCGTCCACGCCGGCCTTGGCCTTGACCTTGGCGGCGTCGGACTTCAGCTCGTCCCAGGTCTTGGGGGCCTCGGTGATGCCGGCCTTCTTGAACAGGGCCTTGTTGTAGACCAGGGCGAGGGTGTCGGTGACCAGCGGCACGCCGTAGGTCTTGCCCTCGTACTGGGCCTGCTTGATCAGGTTCGGCTCGAACTTGCCCTGCTCGGTGAGGGCGTCGGTGCCGTCCAGCGGCAGGAAGTAGCCCTTCTTCGCGAAGGCGGGGGTCCAGCCGACCTCGGAGCGCAGGATGTCCGGGGCGCCCTTCGAGCCGGCCGCCGTGTCGAACTTGTTCTGCGCCTGGTCGAAGGGGACGTTGACGTACTTGACCTTGATGTCCTTGTTGGCCGCCTCGAACTGCGAGACCAGGGCCTTGTACGTCGGTGCCTCATTGGTGGCGTTGGAGGTGTCCCACCAGGTGATGGTGACCGGACCGTCCGACTTGCTGTCGCTGTCGCTCCCGCCGCACGCCGTCGCCGCCAGGGCGAGGGACGCCACCAGCGCGGAGGCCGCTATGCCACGCCGCATGAGTTCTCCTTGAGGGTGAAAAGCCCGAGTGGTGCAGTGGGCGGTCCCGTCCGCCACCCCTGCGACTTGCCGACAGCGCCGTTGCGGCGGCCGGGCGACTCGGAACGTAACAGCGATGTAAGCGTTGCGAAAGACCTTGCAGAAAAAAAGTGCAAGAGAACACGGCGGTTACCTCGTCGTGACCTGGGTCGACCCCCGTCGCAACCCCGCTCTACCGCCGGTCGGCGGGTTGACGGACACTTGTGCAAGACTCTGCAAGCTCTTGCCATCCGCTTCCGGCGCCGGGATCATCCCTTGCGGACCGGACATCGGCTTCACAAGAGCCGACAAGGACACCGAAGAAGCACGAGGAGTGCGATGACGCAGCAATCCACGGCTGGCCGCGGGACCGCACGCGCACGGCGTCCCGTCGGTGTGCAAGGAGAGGTGCGGCCGGTACAGTCCGGTGCCGTGACCACACGGCTTGCGGATATCGCTGCGCAGGCGGGGGTGAGCGAAGCGACCGTCAGCCGCGTCCTCAACGGGAAGCCGGGCGTAGCCGCCACCACCCGCCAGTCCGTGCTGGCCGCGCTGGACGTGCTCGGCTACGAGCGTCCGGTACGGCTGCGGCAGCGCAGCGAGGGCCTGGTGGGCCTGATCACCCCGGAGCTGGAGAACCCGATATTCCCGGCTCTGGCCCAGGTCATCGGTCAGGCACTGACCCGACAGGGCTACACCCCGGTGCTCGCCACCCAGACCCCCGGCGGGTCCACGGAGGACGAGCTGACCGAGATGCTGGTTGACCGTGGGGTGGCGGGGATCATCTACGTCTCCGGGCTCCACGCCGACACCACCGCCGACATGCAGCGCTATGAGCAGCTGCGGGCGCAGGGCGTGCCGTTCGTCCTGGTGGACGGGTTCTCGCCGAAGGTGCAGGCGCCGTTCATCTCCCCCGACGACCGGGCCGCGATGACGCTGGCGGTGACGCACCTGGCGTCGCTGGGCCACACCCGGATCGGGCTGGCGCTCGGCCCGAAGCGCTTCGTGCCGGTGCAGCGTAAGATCGAGGGCTTCGTGCGCGCCATGCAGGACCAGGTGGGGCTGAACGCCGAGACGGTCGAGACCGAGCTGATCCAGCACTCGCTGTACACGCTGGAGGGCGGCCAGGCGGCCGCGACCGCGCTGATCGAGCGGAACTGCACGGCGGTGGTGTGCGCGAGCGACATGATGGCGCTCGGCGCGATACGGGCGGCGCGGCAACTGGGTCTGGAGGTGCCGCGGGACGTCTCGGTGGTGGGTTTCGACGACTCCCCGCTGATCGCGTTCACCGACCCGCCGCTGACCACGGTGCGCAAGCCGGTCCCGGCGATGGGACAGGCGGCGGTGCGCACGCTGCTGGAGGAGATCGGCGGGACACCCGCGCCGCACAGCGAGTTCGTGTTCATGCCGGAGCTGGTGGTGCGGGGTTCGACCGCCTCGGCGCCGGGTGACCGGAGTGACCGCAGTCGCGGGTGATCTGTCCCGATCGCGGATGATCAACAGCGGTCAGGGGTGGAAGTCCTCCGTATGTCGTAGAACGTGCACGGCGGACCCAACCTTGGGATGATCTGGCGAGGAAGCCTTTTCTGGCAGACTCTGTGCCTATGAGTGACTCGACCGTGACAGATTCGGAAGGTCGCGAGGAGGTGGCCGTTCCGCAGGCCGTCACGGGCGAGGACAGACAGGGTCTGCTGCATCGGCTGCGCCGTGCCCGCAGGCCCCGGCTGTGGTTCGAGATCCTGCTGATCGCGGTGAGTTACTGGACGTACTCCGTGATCCGCAACGCGGTCCCGGAGCAGAAGGCGGAGGCTCTGCGCAACGCCGACTGGGTCTGGCGCGTCGAGCACCAGCTCGGCATCGCCGTCGAGGAGTCGGTCAACCACGCCGTGAACTCGGCGACTTCGCTGATCATCGGCATGAACTACTACTACGCCACCCTGCATTTCGTGGTCACGCTGGGTGTCCTGGTGTGGCTCTATCGCTGGCATCCCGGCCGCTATGCGGCGACCCGGCTGGTGCTGTTCGCGACCACCGGCGTCGCCCTGGTCGGCTACTACCTGTTCCCGCTGGCCCCGCCCCGGCTCATGAACGGCGGGCGCTTCGTGGACACCGTCATGGTGCACCACACCTGGGGCTCCATGGCCTCGGGCGACCTGAAGCACATGTCCAACCAGTACGCGGCGATGCCGTCGATGCACATCGGCTGGTCGCTGTGGTGCGGGCTGACGATCTTCGCGCTGGCGTCCGTGCCGTGGGTGCGGGCGCTGGGCCTGCTCTACCCGGTGGCGACCCTGGTGGTGATCGTTGCCACGGCCAACCACTTCTGGCTGGACGCGGTGGGCGGTGTCCTCTGCCTGGCCTTCGGTTTCACGGTGGCCCGGCTCTGGTACGGCAGCCTGCCGTACAGCCTGCCGGGGCCCGAGCCCGCCCGGGTCGCCGCGCCGGCCCAGGCCCCGTCCGCGTAGCAGCCGGCTCAGGTCCCGTCCGCGTAGAACAGGTCCTGCACGACCGTGCGCGCCCGTCGGGTGATACGGCCGTAGGCGTCCAGCATGTCCCCGACGTGCCCGGCGCCGTAGCCCAGGTAGCGGCCGACCGCGGCCAGCTCGCGGGGATCGGTGGGGAAGGTGTCCCCGGCCCGGCCGCGGACCAGCATCACCGCGTTGCGCACCCGGGTGGCCAGCACCCATGCCTCGTCCAGCACGGCCGCGTCCACGGCGGCCAGCAGCCCGGCCTCGTGGGCGGCGAACAGGGCCTCGCGGGTGCGGGTGGTGCGCAGGACGGGTTCGTGCCAGCCGTGCCGCATCTGGAGCAGCTGGACGGTCCACTCGACGTCGGACAGACCGCCGGGGCCGAGCTTGGTGTGCAGTCTGGGGTCGGCGCCGCGGGGCAGCCGCTCGGACTCCATGCGGGCCTTCAGCCTGCGGATCTCACGGACCTCGTCGTCGCCCAGGCCCCGCTCCGGGTAGCGCAGCGGGTCGATCAGCTCGGTGAAGCGGCGGGCCAGGGCCTCGTCCCCGGCGACGGGCTCGGCCCGCAGCAGCGCCTGCGACTCCCAGACCAGGGACCAGCGGCGATAGTAGGCCTCGTACGACTTCAGGGTGCGCACCAGCGGTCCGGACTTGCCCTCGGGGCGCAGGTCGGCGTCGATCAGCAGTGGCGGGTCGGCGCTGGGCAGTTGCAGCAGGCGGCGCATCTCGGCGACGACCTTGCTGGCGGCCGTCGCGGCCTCCTGCTCGTCCACGCCGTCCTGCGGCTCGTGCACGAACAGTACGTCGGCGTCGGAGCCGTAGCCCAGTTCATGACCGCCGAAGCGGCCCATCCCGATGATCGCGAACCGGGTCGGCAGGGTGTCCCCCCAGCCGGCGCGGACCACCGCGCGCAGGGTGCCCGCGAGGGTGGCCGCCGTCAGGTCCGAGACGGCTGCGCCGACCCGGTCCACCAGGGCGCCCTGGTCCGGCTCCGCGGGAGTGGTCTCGGTGCCGTAGGAGAAGACGATGTCCGCGGCGGCCGTGCGGAACAGCTCGCGGCGGCGGACGCCACGGGCCGCGGTGACGCCCTGCTCGGCGTTCTCGGCACGGCCCACGGCGGCGAGGACCTCCTGCTCCAGCTGGGCGCGGTCGCGCGGTTCGAGGCCGCCGCCGGCTCCGCCGCTGCCGGTGCCGTCGCCGAGCAGGGCCACCGCCTCGGGAGCGCGCATGAGCAGGTCGGGGGCGAGGCGGCCCGCCGACAGGACGCGGGCCAGGTTCTCGGCCGCGGCGCCCTCGTCCCTGAGCAGTCTGAGATACCAGGGGGTCTTGCCGAGGGCGTCGGAGACCTTGCGGAAGTTGAGCAGGCCCGCGTCCGGATCGGCGGAGTCGGCGAACCAGCCCAGCAGGACGGGCAGCAGGGTGCGCTGGATGGCCGCCTTGCGGGAGACGCCGGAGGCCAGCGCCTCCAGATGGCGCAGGGCGGAGGCCGGATCGGCGTAACCGAGCGCGACCATGCGTTCGCGGGCCGCCTCCGCGCTCAGCCTGGCCTCGCCGGGAGCGAGTTGGGCGACGGCGTCGAGCAGCGGGCGGTAGAAGAGCTTCTCGTGCAGACGGCGTACGACGCCGGTGTGCCGCTTCCACTCGCGCAGCAGCCCGGTCACCGGGTCGGTGCGCAGGCCCAGCGAGCGGCCGAGACGCCGCAGGTCGGCCTCGGCCTCGGGGACGAGGTGGGTGCGGCGCAGCCGGTACAGCTGGATGCGGTGCTCCATGGCGCGCAGGAAGCGGTAGGCCTCGTCCAGGCGGGCGGCGTCCAGCCGGCCCACGTAGCCGCCGGCCGCGAGGGCCTGGAGGGCGTCGAGGGTGGTGCCGCTGCGCAGCGAGGGGTCGGTGCGGCCGTGCACCAACTGCAGGAGCTGTACGGCGAACTCGACATCCCTGAGGCCGCCCGGGCCGAGTTTCAGTTCGCGTTCGATCTCGGACGCGGGGATGTTCTCGACCACCCTGCGGCGCATCTTCTGCACGTCGGCGACGAAGTTCTCGCGCTCGGCGGCCTGCCACACGAGGGGCTGGAGCGCGTCGACGTACGCCTGTCCCAGCTCCGCGTCCCCGGCGACCGGGCGGGCCTTGAGCAGGGCCTGGAACTCCCAGGTCTTGGCCCAGCGCTGGTAGTAGGCGAGGTGGCTGCTGAGGGTGCGGACGAGGGGGCCGTTGCGGCCCTCGGGGCGCAGGTTGGCGTCCACCGGCCAGATCGAGCCCTCGATCGTGGTCTCGGAGCAGATCCGCATCATGTGCGAGGCCAGTTTGGTCGCCGACTTGAGTGCCTTGGCCTCGTCCGCGCCCTCCACGGCCTCCGCCACGAAGATCACGTCCACGTCGGAGACGTAGTTCAGCTCGTGGCCGCCGCACTTGCCCATCGCGATCACCGCGAGGCGGCAGGCACGGGCGTCGTCGGGGGCGGCCGCTGCCGCCAGGGCCAGGGCCGCGCGCAGGGTGGCCGTGGCGAGGTCGGCCAGTTCGGCCGCTGTCTCGGCGAGGTCCGTGGTGCCGCACACGTCACGTGCCGCTATCGACAGCAGACAGCGGCGGTAGGCCACGCGGAGGGAGACGGGGTCGGTGGCCTCGGCGAGGCCACGCTCGAACTCCTCCACCCCCGGGTGCAGATCCTGGGGCTCGTAAGTGACCAGGGCCTGCCAGTCGCTCGGGTGGCGGGCGAGGTGGTCGGCGAGGGCGGCGGAGGCGCCGAGGACGCCGAGGAGGCGGTCGCGGAGGGGTTTGGCCGCGATCAGGGTGTCCAGCAGCTCGCGGCGGTCGCTGGGGGCCGGCTGGGCCTCCAGAAGCCGTACCAGGCCGTGCAGGGCGAGGTCGGGGTCGGCGGTGGCGCCCAGGGCCTCCAGGAGGAACGGGTCATCGCGGACGGCGGCCAGCTCCGCGCTGTCCAGGAGGCGCTCGGCGGCGGACGGGTCGGTGAAACCGTGCCGCAGCAGTCGCGTGAAGGTACTGCTCCTGCGCCCCGGCGTCATCCGCGGCCTCCCCTGGGATCTGGTACGTCCTGGCCAGAGCCTAGCCGTAGCGGGCGGGAGTGGCTCTGGGGAAACGGGCTGCCTGTGGCGGCCGGGGCGCTGGGTCGTGGCTTGCGCGGGATGCCTGCGGCGGCCTGGCGGTGGGTTGTGGCCCGGCATGCCTGCGGCGCCCGTGACGGTGCGTTGTGGCCGGCGCCGGGGGCCTGCGGTGCGTGGTGGCTCGCGTCCCTGCCTGCGACGGTGCGTTGTGGATGTCTGCGACGCCCCTGACGGTGCGTGGTGGCTCGGGGCGCGCTCGTCGTGGTGGGTCGGGGCCGCGCCGGGTGGTGTCCGACCCCGGTCCGGCGGACAGTTCGGGGAAGGGTGGACGGAGTGTGCGCCGACCGCTGCGGGCGGACACCACCCGGCACGTCCCCTGCCAGCCGTCTGCGGCCGCGGCGATGAGTTGCGCGTCGTCGGGGGGTCTGCATCCCTGGGGGCAACTACGTAGGAGGCGCTCATGTCGCAGCCCGAGGGCGAGCTGGATCCGCGTTACAGCAGCGAGGGGACCACGGCGCATTCCTGGTCCGAGGCCGAGGCCGTGCTGGAGGAGGCGGAGCTGTTCTGGATCTCGACCATGCGGCCGGACGGGCGGCCGCATGTCACTCCGGTGCTGGCGGTGTGGCGGGACGGGGCCCTGCACTTCGGTACCGGGCCAGGTGAGCGCAAGGCGCGCAACCTGGCCCAGAACCCGCATGTCGTGCTGACGACCGGCACGAACAGCTGGACCAAGGGGTACGACGTCGTGGTGGAGGGCGAGGCCGTGCGCGTGTCCGACGACGAGCGGCTGCGTGTGCTCGCGGCGGCCTGGGAGGCGAAGTACGGCGCCTTCTGGCACTACGAGGTCCGGGACGGCTGCTTCCATCACGGGCCGGGGCGGGCTTTCGTGTTTTCGGTGGCCCCGGACACCGTTTTCGGCTTCGGTAAGGGCGAGCCGTTCAGCCAGACGCGGTGGCGGCTCGGGTGATCCGTACGAGCCGACGAAGGAGCCTCGAAGTCGTCCTGCTGCCCGTGTCCGACGTGGACCGGGCCAAGGAGTTCTACCGGGACAAGGTCGGCTTCCATGTCGATCTGGACGGGGAAGTGCTGGAGGGCGTGCGGATCGTGCAGCTCACGCCGCCCGGGTCGGGGTGTTCCATCGCGCTCGTCGACGGGCTGCAGGTGCCGACCGGGACGCCTCGGCCGGGGACGTATCACGGGATGCAGTTGTGCGTGACCGATGCCAAGGCCGCCTACGAGGAGCTGACCGCGCGGGGGCTCGAGGTGAGCGAGCCGGTGCAGTTCGCGCCGCAGGACGGGGCCACCTTCATGTACTTCAAGGACCCCGACGGGAACGGGTGGGCCGTCCAGGAGTACAAGCGGCGGGCCACCGAGCCGCTGCATGAGGTGCTGGCCGCGCCGGCCCACCGCGAGCAGTAGTTCACGTGGTCTTCATCCGCCGGGTTGGGTGACTTGGGACGGGGGAATGTTGGCGTGTGCATGCTCTGTCCGCACCGCCAGCCCCGTCCTTCCCCCCCTCCGGAGGTTGATGTGTCCGGCAGTTCCGTGTACAGCCGTGCCCGCACGGTCGTGGCGTCCGCCGCAGCCCTCGCCGCGGCCTCGTTCGGCGTGTGGACCGGGCTCGGCGGCGAGACCGCGCACGCCGCGGGCGCCGTGCCGAGCCCGGACCACGTGGTCGTCGTGGTCTTCGAGAACCACGCGTACAGCCAGGTCATCGGCTCTTCCAGCGCCCCGTACATCAACTCGCTCAAGTCCGGCGGCGCCAACCTCAGCCAGTCCTACGCCGAGACCCACCCGAGCCAGCCCAACTACTTCGCCCTCTTCTCCGGCTCCACCCAGGGCATCACCAGCGACAGCTGCTACACCCCCGGCTTCTCCTCGGCGCCGAACCTGGCCTCCGAGCTGATCGCGGCCGGCCGCAGCTGGGCCAGCTACAACGAGACCCTGCCCAGCCAGGGCTCGACCACGTGCAGCAGCGGCAAGTACGCGCGCAAGCACAACCCGTGGTTCGGGTTCAGCAACGTGCCGACGTCGAGCGCCAAGACCTTCACGCAGTTCCCGACGGACTACTCGACGCTGCCCCAGCTGTCGTTCGTCGTCCCGAACCTGTGCAGCGACATGCACGACTGCTCGGTGTCGAGCGGTGACACCTGGCTGAAGAACAACCTCGGTGCCTACGCCACCTGGGCCAAGACCCACAACAGCCTGCTCGTCGTCACCTTCGACGAGGACAACCGGCTCAGCGGCAACCGCATCCCGACCGTCCTGTACGGCCAGCCCGTCACGGCGGGGTCGTCGTCCTCCACCACCTACAACCACTACGACCTGCTGCGCACCCTGGAGGACACCCAGGGTCTGACCACGCACGCGGGCAACGCGGCCTCCGCCAAGGACATCACCGGCATCTGGACGTCCTGACGTGTACGTAGCGGACAGCCGCGCGAACTCCCCCACGCTCGACGACGCTCGCGCGGGGGGAACCCCATCGGCGTCCGCGGAAGGCGTCGTCCGGCCCTCGGCCGGGCGGCGCCGTGCCGCGATCGCCCCCACCGTGCTCGCCCTCGGCACGGTCAGCCTGGTCACCGACGTGTCGTCCGAGATGGTGACGGCGGTGCTGCCGCTGTACCTGGTGGCGGGGCTCGGTCTGTCCCCGCTGGGCTTCGGGCTGCTCGACGGGATCTACAACGGCTTCTCGGCCCTCGTACGGCTGGCGGGCGGGCACCTGGCCGACCGGGGCGGCGGACGGCACAAGTGGGTGGCCGGGTTCGGCTACGGCGTGTCGGCACTGTGCAAGCCGTTGCTGCTGATGGCGCACTCACTCACCCCCATCGGGCTGATCCTGGCCGCCGACCGCACCGGCAAGGGCCTGCGCACGGCTCCCCGGGATGCGCTGATCTCCCTGTCCAGCACGCCGGAGACCCGGGGACGGGCCTTCGGGGTGCACCGCGCGATGGACACCGCGGGCGCCCTGTTCGGCCCGCTGGTGGCCTTCCTGATCCTGCGGGCCACGGTGGACGGCTACGACGCGGTGTTCACGGTCAGCTTCTGCGTGGCGGTCTTCGGGGTGCTGGTGCTGGTGCTGTTCGTGCCGGGCGGCCGTCGTGAGGGTGCCGCACGGAAGGGTGCCGCACGGGACGGTGCCGCCCGGGACAGTGCCGCCCAGGACGGTGCACGGCCCACCTTGCGCGCCGCCGTCGGGCTGCTCCGCCGGCGCGATCTGCGCCGGATCACCGTCTGTGCCCTGCTGCTGGGCCTGGCCACGGTCAGCGACTCCTTCGTCTACCTGCTGCTGCAGCGCCGCCTGGGGGTCCCCGACCGCTGGTTCGCGCTGCTGCCGATCGGCACGGCCGCCGCGTTCCTGCTGCTGGCGATGCCGCTCGGCCGGCTCGCGGACCGGGTCGGCCGGTGGGCCGTCTTCCTGGCCGGTCACGGGGCCCTGCTCGTCGCGTACGCGCTGCTGCTCACCTCCTGGCACGGCACGGCCCTGCCCTATGTCGTCCTGACCCTGCACGGCGGCTTCTACGCGGCCACCGACGGCGTGCTGATGGCGGCGGCCTCGGAGGGCGTACCGGAGGCGCTGCGCTCGTCCGGCCTGGCCGTCGTACAGACCGGGCAGGCGCTGGCCCGCTTCGCGTGCTCGCTGATGTTCGGCGCGGCCTGGACGGTGTGGGGCGACCGCGCGGCGCTGGCGGGGGCGGCGCTGGCGCTGGCCGTGTGCGCGGCGTTCTCCCTCACCCTGCGTCCCAGCACCGCACCGGAAGGCTCCGTGACCGCATGACCGTACGCACCCGCATCCTGATTCTGCTCTCGGCCGTCGCCGTGCTGGCGGCGGTCGGGCTGGCGGCCGTCCTGCACGCCTCGGCGCGCGCGGACCGGCGCGACCAGACGCAGTCGGGCGGCCCGAAGGTCACCGCAGGCACGGTGACCCTGACCGGGCACGGCCGCCTGGTGTTCCGCAACATGGCGTGGGGCCCGCACCGCGACGAGCTGACCACCGTCCCCGCCGCGGACCCGTCCGCCGCGCGCACCGCCTCGGGTGTCAAGTGCCTGCGTTTCTACGCCGCGTCGGGCACCGGAGTCTGCCTGCAGGCGGTGCACGGCCCGGTCTCCGACACCTACCGCGCCCTGATCCTGGACGCCCGCCTGCGCACCCGGGACCGCTACGACGTCCCGGGCATCCCCTCCCGCGCCCGCGTCTCCCCCACCGGCCACTTCGCCGCCTGGACGGCGTTCGTGGGCGGTGACTCGTACGCGGGCACGAACTTCTCCACGCGCACGGCGATCGCGGACACCCGCACGGGCGAGCTGATCCCGTCCCTCGAGGCCTTCCGGATCGTCAAGGACGGACACCCCTACCGGGCGGCGGACACCAATTTCTGGGGCGTGACGTTCGCCCCGGACGACCGCACGTTCTATGCGACGCTGGCCACCAAGGGGAGTACCTATCTGGTCCGGGGCGACCTGCGGACGCGCACGGTCACCACCCTGCACACGAACGTCGAGTGCCCGTCCCTGTCCCCCGACGGCACCCGCATCGCGTACAAGAAGCGCGCCAAGGGCCTGCCCGAGGACGCCCCCTGGCATCTGTATGTCCTGGATCTGGGAACGATGCGGGAAACCCCGCTGGCCGAACCCAGAAGCGTGGACGACCAGGCGGTGTGGCGGGACGCGCATACGATCGTGTACGCGCTGCCCGGGGACTACGGGGCGGACCTGTACGAAGTCCCGGCGGACGGGACCGGCGCTCCCCGGCGCCTCCTGACGGCCGGCCTCTCCCCCGTCTTCTGATTCTTTCTCCTTTCCGAGAAGAATTTAAAAGACAAACCGCTTGACTCTTCAGGTGTTGAACAGGTGAAGTCGACTCTCATTAAAGATGATGTCGCCATTGATTTCTTCGAATTAGACTCACTCGATTGCCGCGCATCTGGAGGAGTGGGACGGCGTTAGCGGAATATGACGAAAGCAAGGCTCTTCGACCCTCGCCGTCCCGGAGGGGCAGCGGAGGATCTGCCCGCGGCCCGTTCCACGATGATGGGGCGTTACACCTTCACGCCTGCCGCGGCGTACTCATCGGCTGATGCCAGCGACACCTTGCACGGTGACGACGCATGGATCGAACTGCGGGCCACCGGGTCGCTGCTCAGCGAGTTCTTGAGGGTGCTGGACGCGACCGAGGAGGAACTCGGCCGGCGGTGGACCGACCAGGGGCGGTCCGGCTGCCACGCGGCCACGTGACGGGGGCGAATCTCCGTGAATAACGAATACACGGATCTCTATGCGGCGGTTCCGCTGGAAGAGGGCTGGGACCCGGTCGAGGAACTCACCAACCTCTTGCAGGACGCCGCGACGGCGCAGCAGGCGGCTGTCGTGCCACCACCTCGGAGCGAGCCGACGTCCGGCGTCGACCTCACCGGCGACCCGATGGACAACCTGGCGAAGATCACCAGTGAGTTGCCGCCGATCCGGCGGGCGTCCGCCGCCCATCGGAAGGTGCGAACCCGCAAACTCCGCTTCAGTTGGTTGCAGACGGTCAGTTTTGTGATCGCCGCATTGGCGGCCGTCATCGTGGCGATGGTGAGCGTCTTCGGCGGCATGGTCGCCTACGCGCCGCTGCAGCACATCGCCTCCGGCGCGGATGGCGAGACATCGCACTGGTGGCCCCTTCTGATCTACGGCCCCTGGATGGTGGCCTCGCTCTCCATCCTGCGGACCGCCCTGCACCAGCGGCGCGCTCTGCACTCCTGGTGCGTCGTCCTGCTGTTCTCGTCCCTCGCGATGGCACTCTGCGTGGCCAAGGCCGACAGGACCTTCACCGGCATCGCCGCGGCCGCCCTGCCGGCGCTCGCGGCGCTGACCTGCTTCCAGCAACTGGTCCGGCAGATCACGCTGACCCGGCCGCCGCGCCAGCGCATCTCCCGGCATCGGCAGCGCCCCGCCCCCACGACTGGACGGACGTCCCGGGGCGGATGAGACGGACGGCGTGGACAGCGAGCGGGGCCTGCGGTCGATGACCGCAGGCCCCGCTCGCTGTCCGCCGGAGAAACGGCTCCGAACTGCCCTTGCAGCACCGGCAGGCGGGCGACTGACCGCCGGCGTGACGGCAGCTTCGGGTCTCGCTTGAACGACCGTGCGCGGTGGCACCGGACAGCCCACGGCTCACCGGCCGGTGTGGAGCTAGTGCCGCGGCAGGCAACGTTTGCCCGTCAAGGAGCGGCGTCCGGTGCGTGCTCTCGGCGTGCCGGCCGGAAGCCCTCGTACTGGACGTACTCGGGCTTTCGGCCGGTGCGGCGAGTGGGGGTTCCCCCGCTGGGGGAGCGTGCCGGGCGTCGCGACGGGGCGAACGTTGCCTGCCGCGGCACTAGGCCGCCTTGGGCCGTGCCGAGCGCGTGCCCGGGGCGGGCTCCTGTGGGTCCTCGTACAGCGAGGTCTCGTCTTCCCCGAAGTCGGGGGCCTGGAAGGGGTTTGTCGTCGGGGGCGGCGATGCTGCAGTGGAGCAGCGGGTTTGCCCTTCCGGGGCGGAGAACAGCGACGTCAGATCGATGAGATGGCTCTCTTTCCCTACAGGCCCCTGAAGGGGCCTGGTGTGCCGTGACCGGGCACAGCGGTCCTACAGCTTGGTCATCTTGGCGTACGGGCTCAAGATCCGCTTTTGCGCGGAGCCGAAATCGACGAGCGCGGCGATTCCGTCCTCGATGCCGATCACTCGGCCGAGTCCGTACATGTCGTGTGTGACCTGGTCGCCCACGGCGAAGTGCTTGGGAGCAGGTGTGACCGGGGCCTTGAAGGGGCTGGTAGGCAGATGGCGCTTCGGTGCAGCAGGCTTTGTCATTGGCCTCAGTATGCGCCTACGTGTATCCCGTTCGCTGTGGCCGTCGACACAGATCCACACGGCGAGACCCGCTTCAGGAGCGGGGCCGGGGCCTGCGCGAGGGCGCCGGTCCAGCGCCGGACGGCGCGGAGACGGCCCAAGGTCTGTGAGACGCGATGGGGCCGACGGTCCGTGACCGTCGGCCCCACGGGATCGTTTCGGCGGAATCCCGCGCTGACCTGCCCCTACAGCACCGGCAGGTTCTTCCGCAGCTCGAACGCCGTGACCTCCGAGCGGTACTCGTGCCACTCGGCCCGCTTGTTGCGCAGGAAGAAGTCGAAGACATGCTCGCCGAGCGTCTCGGCGACGAGGTCGCTGCGTTCCATCAGGGTCAGGGCCTCGCCGAGGTTCTGCGGCAGGGGCTCGATACCCATCGCGCGGCGCTCGGCGTCCGAGAGGGCCCAGACGTCGTCCTCGGCGCCCGGCGGGAGTTCGTAGCCCTCCTCGATGCCCTTGAGGCCGGAGGCGAGGAGGAGGGCGTAGGCCAGGTACGGGTTGGCGCCGGAGTCCAGGGAGCGGACCTCCACGCGCGCGGAGCCGGTCTTGCCGGGCTTGTACATGGGGACGCGGACCAGGGCCGAGCGGTTGTTGTGGCCCCAGCAGATGTACGAGGGGGCCTCGCCGCCGGCGCCGGCGGTGCGCTCGGAGCCGCCCCAGATGCGCTTGTAGGAGTTCACCCACTGGTTGGTGACCGCGGAGATCTCCGCCGCGTGCTTGAGCAGACCCGCGATGAAGGAACGGCCGACCTTGGAGAGCTGGAACTCCGCACCGGACTCGTAGAAGGCGTTGCGGTCGCCCTCGAAGAGGGACAGGTGGGTGTGCATGCCGGAGCCCGGGTGCTCGGAGAAAGGCTTCGGCATGAAGGTCGCCTGCACGCCCTGCTCCAGCGCCACCTGCTTCATGACCAGGCGGAACGTCATGATGTTGTCCGCCGTCGAGAGGGCGTCGGCGTAGCGGAGGTCGATCTCCTGCTGGCCCGGGGCGCCCTCGTGGTGGGAGAACTCGACCGAGATGCCCATCGACTCCAGCATGGTGATCGCCTGGCGGCGGAAGTCCATGCCGACGTTGGTCGGGGTGTGGTCGAAGTAGCCCGAGTTGTCGGCCGGGGTGGGGCGGGAGCCGTCCAGCGGGCGGTCCTTCAGCAGGAAGAACTCGATCTCGGGGTGGGTGTAGAAGGTGAAGCCCAGGTCGGAGGTGCGGGCCAGGGCGCGCTTGAGCACGTAGCGCGGGTCCGCGAAGGACGGGGAGCCGTCCGGCATGAGGATGTCGCAGAACATGCGGGCCGTGCCGGGGGTCTCCGCGCGCCACGGCAGGACCTGGAAGGTGGAGGGGTCCGGCTTGGCGATCATGTCGGACTCGTAGACCCGGGCGAAGCCCTCGATGGCGGAGCCGTCGAAGCCGATGCCCTCGTCGAAGGCCTGTTCCAGCTCGGCCGGAGCCACGGCCACGGACTTGAGGAAGCCCAGCACGTCCGTGAACCACAGGCGTACGAACCGGATGTCGCGCTCCTCCAAGGTCCGGAGCACGAACTCCTGCTGCTTGTCCATCTTCCGCTTCCCCATCCTTGCTGGTCAGGCCGCCTGTGTCCCCGCGTGACCGGAGGCGGTCGGGCACCTGAGCATCCCACCACAACAGCATTTCATGCGCGTTGCGGACCTTGATCGCCCGAGCATCCTCGGCCTGAACGCCTGTCGTACGGCAGGTGTACTGCTCTGTCGCCCATCTTGCCTGCTCGCACCGACATCCGTAATGGCCGATCCGCTTCCCGCATGAGCGGCACCACACACCACTTTAATTTGCATCTCAGATGCAAGTTTTAATAACGTGCCGGTCATCCGGCCGGGCCGTAAGGAGCCCCGATGCTGTCCGAGCCGTCCGCAGCCACCGTCCGCGCCACCCTCCCCGCCGTCGGCGCGGCCATCGGCGAGATCACCGAGCGTTTCTACGCCCGCCTCTTCACCGCCCACCCCGAACTGCTGCGGGATCTGTTCAACCGGGGCAACCAGGCCTCCGGAGCCCAGAAGCAGGCGCTGGCCGGTGCCATCGCCGCCTTCGCCACGCACCTGCTGGACCACCCGGACCGGCGGCCCGACGCCCTGCTCGGCCGCATCGCGCACAAGCACGCCTCCCTGGGGATCGCGCCCGAGCAGTACGAAGTCGTCCACGAGCACCTCCTCGCCGCCATCGCCGAGGTCCTCGGCGAGGCCGTCACGCCCGAGGTGGCCGCCGCCTGGGACGAGGTCTACTGGCTGATGGCGTACGCGCTCATCGCCATCGAGAAACGGCTGCACGAGGAGAGCGGCAGCCCCGGGTGGCGGCGGTGGGAGGTCGTCGAGCGGACCGCCGAGACCGCCGACGTCGTCACCTTCCGGCTGCGGCCGGCGGACGGCGGCCCGGTGCGGGACTTCCGTGCGGGCCGGTACGTCTCCGTGCGTGTCACGCTGCCCGACGGGGCCCGGCAGATACGGCAGTACAGCCTCTCCGGGGCCCCGGGTGGCGCGGTCCGGCAGTTCAGCGTCAAGCGTGTGCACAGCGGTACGACGCCGGACGGCGAGGTCTCGCACCATCTGCACGCGCGCGTGCGCGAGGGCGACGTCCTGGAGCTGTCCGAGCCGTACGGCGACCTGGTCCTGGACACCGACGGCGACCGCCCTCTTCTCCTCGCCTCGGCCGGCATCGGCGTGACCCCGATGGTCGCGATGCTGGCCTCGCTCTCGGCCGACGGCCACCACGCCCCGGTCACCGTCGTCCACGGCGACCGCTCCCCCGCCGACCACGCCCTGCGCACCGACCACACGGCGTACACGGCGAAGCTGCCGGACGCGGTGGCCCACTTCTTCTACGAGCGGGACGCCGAGCCCGGCGCCCGCACCGGGCTGGTCGACCTGACCGACCTCGCCGTACCGGCCGGCACGCGCGCGTACCTGTGCGGCCCGCTGCCTTTCCTGCGCGCGGTGCGCACCCAGCTGCTCGAAAAGGGCGTGGCCCCGGCCGACATCCACTACGAGGTGTTCGGGCCGGACCTGTGGGCGCCACAGGGCTAGGGGGTGTCCGACGCCACCCCGCCGGCGTCGCCGGCCCTCAGCCGCCCGGCGGCCCCACGGAGATGCTCAGCAGCAGCGGTCCCGTCGGGTCGGAGACGATGTCGGAGACCGTCACCGGGTCCAGTGCCCCGAAGAAGGCCTCCCGGGCCCGGCGCAGGGCCCCCCGCAGGCGGCAGCCGGAGTTCAGGGGGCAAGGGGTCGCGCCCTCGCAGTCGACCACGTCGCCCTCGCCCTCGAAGGTGCGCACGACCGCCCCCACGGACGCCGTACGGCCCCGTTCGCTGAGGGACAGGCCGCCGCCCCTGCCCCGGCGGGCGTCGACCAGACCCAGGTGCTGGAGTTCGGCGACGACCTTCGCGGCATGCGTGTAGGGCACGTCCATGTCCGCCGCGACCTGGCGGGTCGTGGGACTCGCGTCGCCCGCGACGGCGAGCCGCATGAGGACGCGCAGGGCCAGGTCGGTGGAGCGCAGCAGCCGCATACCGCGAGCGTAGGTAATGCGCATCCCGTGTTCAAATTATCCGCTTGCCGTGCCCTCCCTACGGGAGCGTGACTTTCGCGCACTACGATCAGCGGGCCTCACCATCCACGTTTCTTTCCTTCAGAAGGACACGCCTCATGGGTTCCGCCAAGAACAGCAGCACCGCGGCGCGCAAGGCGCGCATAGAGGAGATGCGACGCACCGAACGTGCCCGCGAGCGGCGCAACCGGGCGCTCACCATCGCCGCCAGCGTGGTGGTCGTCGTCGGCCTCGTCGTAGGCGGTGTGGTGCTCGTGAACTCGCAGTCGAAGGACTCCACCGCGAGCGGCGACGCCAAGGGCTCCGGTGACTCCGGGCACTTCACCACCGGCAAGGACGGCGTCAAGACCTGGTCGGGCAAGCTGTCGCGGACGCACGTGACGAGCAAGGTGTCGTATCCGATGCACCCGCCGGTCGGCGGCAACCACAACCCGGTGTGGCTCAACTGCAACGGCGATGTCTACCCCAAGCAGGTGCAGGACGAGAACGCCGTGCACGCGCTGGAGCACGGCGCGGTCTGGGTGTCGTACACCGCCAAGGCGAGCAAGGCGGACGTGGACGCGCTCGCGGCGAAGGTGAAGAAGACGCCGTACTCGCTGATGAGCCCGTACGAGAACCAGGCCGCCCCGCTGATCCTGTCGGCCTGGGGCCACCAGGTGAGCGTGAAGAGCGCGAGCGACCCGGAGGTGGACAAGTTCTTCGCGGCCTACGTGCAGGGTCCGCAGACGCCCGAGCCGGGCGCCTCGTGCACCGGCGGGGTCATGAAGTGAGGCGGCAGCACATCGGCTGGGTGGCGGGCGCCGCGGCGGCGGTGCTCGTCGCGGCCGGGGCGATCACGTACGCGGTCGCCGAGGACGGCGGCTCGGATCCGAAGACGCCCGCGGCCGAGTCCGCGGACGCCGGGTTCGCGCGGGACATGGCCGTCCACCACCAGCAGGCCGTCGAGATGTCCTACATCGTGCGGGACCGCACGAAGAACGAAGAGGTACGGCGGCTCGCGTACGACATCGCGCAGACGCAGGCCAACCAGCGCGGGATGCTGCTGGGGTGGCTGGATCTGTGGGAGCTGCCGAAGGTGTCGGCCGAGGCGCCGATGACCTGGATGGGCATGGGTGACATGGCCTCCGGCAAGGACGGCGCGCTGATGCCGGGCATGGCGACGAACACCGAGATGAAGCAGCTCGGCACGCTGAACGGCAAGCAGGCGGAGATCTTCTATCTCCAGTTGATGACGGCCCATCACAAGGGCGGAATCCACATGGCCGAGGGGTGTGTGGCCAAGTGCACCGTCGGGGTGGAGAAGCGGCTCGCGCAGGGCATGGTCGACGCGCAGCAGTCGGAGATCGAGTTGATGGCCGGCATGCTCAGGGCGCGGGGCGCACAACCCCGTTCGTAACACCGCCGTAGGGACGAAAGCCCCAAACCGCCCCGCCTGACGGTTACTTGAGCTTCTCTTGACTTTCACGTTCCCCTGACATGAACGGTTCATCGACAGAGTGGCCCCCATCGTGTGATCCATTCGCGGGCCGATGCCGCCGCGGGCCCGTGGCCGGATCCACGACGTACCGACCACTACATGCATGCGAACCGCATCGCAGGGGGTTCTATGAGATCCAACCGTGCCAAGGCGCGCGCCGGTGTGAGCATGGCAGCGACACTGCCCATGATCGCCGGTGCTCTGGCGCTCGGCATACCCGCGGCACAAGCTGCGGACACCCCGGCCCGTGACTCACTGGCGGGCACCAAGCCCGTGTGGGCCACGGCCACGGCGGACAAGGGTGCAACCGCCGACAACGCCCAGATCAAGGCCAGGGTCTACCTGGCCGGCCGGGACCGGGCCGGACTCGCGGCCTACGCCAAGGCCGTGTCCGACCCCAGCTCTCCGCTGTACGGCAAATACCTGAGCGCCAAGAAGGCACAGGCCCGCTTCGGGGCCACCAAGGCCCAGGTCACCGCGGTCAGGTCATGGCTGAAGGCCGCCGGGCTCCAGGTCACCGAGGTCACCTCGCACTACGTCACCGTCTCCGGTGACGTCGCCGCCGCCGAGAAGGCATTCGGCACCCAGCTGCACAACTTCACCAAGGGGTCGAAGACCTACCGCGCCCCGGCGAAGACCGCCACGGTGCCGGCCGGTCTGCAGGGCGCCGTCCTGACCGTCACCGGCCTGGACAACGCGCCGCACAAGTCGACGCACAACGACCAGCTCCCGCCCCCGGACGCCGTGTTCAAGAACTCCGGGCCGTTCTCCTCGTACTACGGCTCGAAGACCGCGACCACGCTGCCCGACGCGTACGGCCAGAAGATCCCGTACGCCATCAAGGGCTACACCGGCAAGCAGCTGCGTGCCGCCTACGGCGCCGGCGACTACACCGGCAAGCACGTGCGCATCGCGATCACCGACGCGTACGCCTCGCCGACCATCGCCTTCGACGCGGGCAAGTACGCGCTGAAGAACGGTGACGCGGCCTGGAAGACCGGCCAGCTGCACCAGGTGCTGCCGAACACCTACACGAAGACCGAGGAGTGCGGGGCAGCCGGCTGGTACGGCGAGGAGACCCTCGACGTCGAGGCCGTGCACGCGGTCGCGCCGGACGCCGACGTCACCTACGTGGGCGCCGCGTCCTGCTACGACGACGACCTGCTCGACTCGCTCAGCAAGATCGTCGACAACCACCTGGCCGACATCGTCTCCAACTCCTGGGGCGACATCGAGGCCAACCAGACGCCGGACCTCGCGGCCGCCTACGACCAGGTCTTCCAGCTGGGCGCGATCCAGGGCATCGGCTTCTACTTCTCCTCCGGTGACAACGGCGACGAGGTCGCCAACACCGGCACGAAGCAGGTCGACACCCCGGCCAACTCGGCGTGGGTGACCGCGGTCGGCGGCACCTCGCTGGCCGTCGGCAAGGGCGACAAGTACCAGTGGGAGACCGGCTGGGGCACCGAGAAGGCGACCCTCGCGGCCGACGGCAAGAGCTGGACGGGCTTCCCCGGCGCCTTCACCTCGGGCGCGGGCGGCGGCACCAGCAAGACCGTGCCGCAGCCGTACTACCAGAAGAACCTCGTCCCGAAGGCGCTGGCCACGGCCAACAACGCCGCCGGCAACCGCGTCGTCCCGGACATCGCGGCCATCGCCGACCCGAACACCGGCTTCCTGGTCGGTCAGACCCAGACCTTCCCGAACGGGACCGAGCAGTACAGCGAGTACCGCATCGGCGGCACCTCGCTGGCCGCCCCGGTGATCGCGGCGGTCCAGGCCCTGGCCCAGGAGGCGCGCGGCGGCAAGGCGATCGGCTTCGCCAACCCGTCGATCTACGCCAAGGCCGGCAAGAAGGGCGTGTTCCACGACGTCACGGACAACCCGACGGGCTCCGGCCTGGCGGTCGCCCGCATCGACTTCGTGAACGGCTTCGACGCCTCCGGCGGGCTCGCGACCTCGGTCCGCAGCCTCGGCAAGGACAGCTCGCTGTCCGCGGTGAAGGGCTACGACGACGTCACCGGCGTGGGCTCGCCCGCGAACGGCTACGTCCAGTCGTACCGTCGTCACTGATTCACCGACGCGGTAGGCGCTCCCGGGGGGCGTGGGGTGGTCAACACCCCACGCCCCCCATCGCGTCGCACTGACGATTACACTGAGCGCGTGCCTCCGTCGAACTTCTGGTCCATCTATCAGCATGGCTTCGCACGCGTCGCCGCATGTACGGGTCACACCGTCATCGCGGACCCGCACGCCAACGTCGAAGCGGTCCTGCGCCACGCACGCCGGTGCGCCGAGGAGGGGGTCGCCGTCGCCGTCTTCCCGGAGATGGTGCTGTGCGGCTACTCCATCGAGGACTTGCTGCTGCAGGACGCACTGCTCGATCAGGTCGAGGAGGCGCTCCAGGAGGTGGTGGCCGGGTCGGCCGAGCTGCTGCCGGTCCTGGTCGTCGGTGCCCCGCTGCGCCACCGCAACCGGGTCTACAACTGCGCGGTGATCGTGCACCGCGGCCGCGTCCTCGGTGTCGTGCCCAAGTCGTACCCGCCGAACTACCGGGAGTTCTACGAGCGCCGGCAGATCGGCGACGGCGCCGACGAGCGCGGCGGGTCGATCCGGTGCGGCGGCGAGACCGTGCCGTTCGGGGTGGACCTGCTGTTCGCGGCGGGCGACGTTCCCGGTCTCGTGCTGCACGCGGAGATCTGCGAGGACATGTGGGTGCCGGTGCCGCCCAGCGCGGAGGCGGCCCTCGCCGGTGCGACCGTCCTGGTCAATCTCTCGGGCAGCCCGATCACGGTCGGGCGGGCCGAGGACCGCAGACTGCTGTGCCGCTCGGCGTCCTCCCGCTGCGTCGCCGCGTACGTCTACGCGGCGGCCGGCCTCGGCGAGTCGACCACCGACCTGTCCTGGGACGGCCAGACCATGATCTACGAGAACGGCACGCTGCTGGCCGAGACCGAGCGGTTCCCGCTCGGCGACGAGTACGCGGTGGCCGACGTGGACCTCGACCTGCTGCGGCAGGAGCGGCAGCGGATGGGCACGTTCGACGACAACCGCCGTACTCACCACGCGCGGACCGGTGACTTCCGGACGGTCACGTTCGAGCTCGACCCGCCGCTCACCGATCTGGGGTTGCGCCGTCGCCTGGAGCGCTTCCCGTTCGTGCCGGCCGACCCCGACCGCCTCGCCCTGGACTGCTACGAGGCGTACAACATCCAGGTCGAGGGCCTCCAGCAGCGACTGGCGGCGATCGGCGGCCCGAAGGTGGTCATCGGGGTGTCCGGCGGCCTGGACTCCACGCACGCGCTGATCGTCGCCGCCCGCGCGATGGACCGCGCGGGCCGCCCGCGCAGCGACATCCTGGCCTGGACGCTGCCCGGCTTCGCCACCAGCGACCACACCAAGGACAACGCCCACAAGCTGATGAGCTCGCTCGGCGTCACCGCGGCCGAGCTGGACATCACGCCGACCGCACGGCTGATGCTGCAGGAGATGGGTCACCCCTTCGCCTCCGGCGAGCCGGTGTACGACGTCACCTTCGAGAACGTGCAGGCCGGACTGCGCACCGACTACCTGTTCCGGCTCGCCAACCAGCGCGGCGGCATCGTGCTCGGGACCGGTGACCTCTCCGAGCTGGCGCTCGGCTGGTCCACGTACGGCGTGGGCGACCAGATGAGCCACTACAACGTCAACTCCGGTGTGCCGAAGACGCTGATCCAGCATCTGATCCGCTGGGTCATCAGCAGCGGCCAGTTCGGCGAGGAGACCGGCAGGACCCTTGCAGCGATCCTCGACACCGAGATCAGCCCGGAGCTCGTACCGGGCGAGGAGATGCAGTCGACCGAGTCGAAGATCGGCCCGTACGCGCTGCACGACTTCACGCTCTTCCACGTGCTGCGGTACGGCTTCCGGCCGTCGAAGATCGCCTTCCTGGCCTGGCACGCCTGGCACGACCCGGAGGCCGGCGCCTGGCCGCCGGGCTTCCCGGAGGCCAAGCGGGTGGCGTACGACCTGCCGGAGATCCGGCGCTGGCTGGAGGTCTTCTGCCGCCGCTTCTTCGCCTTCGCGCAGTTCAAACGATCGGCCATGCCGAACGGGCCGAAGGTCTCGGCCGGCGGTTCGCTCTCACCGCGCGGCGACTGGCGCGCGCCGTCCGACAGTTCGGCACGGGCCTGGCTGCGGGACCTGGCCCGCTTCGACGCCCCGGAGGCGGGGCACTGACCGCTCGGCTATGACGTGAGCGCGCCGACGAAGGCCCCGCCGGCCACCCGAACTGCCGAGCCGGGCGGGTGGGCAGAGGCCGGGGGGCCGGGGCGGAGCCTGCCGGGTCAGTGCTGCAGTGCGCCGGAGTGCTCGGGCACGTGACCGGCGACCACGCGCCCCACAGTGGCGATGTCCCTGCGCCGGTCCACCGCATACGCCACGCCCGCCACGCCCAGGCCGAGGACGGCCAGCACCGCCCCGGCAACCGCGGGCGACGTGGCCCCGAAGCCCGCGGCCAGGGCCAGCCCCCCGATCCAGGCGCCACCGGCATTCGCGAGGTTGAACGCCGCCTGGTTGGCAGAGGAGGCGAGCGAGGGGGCGGCCGCGGCCTTCTCCATGACCATCAGCTGCAGCGGGGAGCCGGTGACGAACGCCGCCATGCCGAGCAGCGCCACCGCCAGGGCCGCGCTCCACTCGGCGCGCATCAGGACCGGGAAGAGCAGCAGTACGGCAACCAGCGAGGCGAGGCCGCCGAACAGCGTGCCCCGCATCGAGTGGTCGGCCAGCCGGCCGCCCAGCAGATTGCCGGCCGTGGCGCCGACGCCGAACAGCGCGAGCAGCAGCGTCACACTGCCCTCGGCGAAACCGGCGGAGTCCGTCAGCATCGGGGTGACGTAACTGTAGGCCGCGAAGAGCGCGCCGAAGCCCGCCACCGTCGT
>NZ_JBIWPP010000027.1:0-34216 GCF_044768335.1 Streptomyces sp. NPDC101151
TGGGAGCACGCCTTCTACCTCCAGTACAAGAACCAGAAGGTCGACTTCATCGACGCGATGTGGGCCGTCGTCAACTGGCAGGACGTGGCCAGGCGCTACGCCGCCGCCAAGGAGCGCGGCGACAGCCTGCTCCTGCGCCCCTGACCACGCAGTCACCCCGATGTCCTGCTCGTGATCGTCTTCTCACCCTTCACTGGCAGGCAGCACACCGGAGGGCTCCCGCAAGCGAACTGCTTGCGGGAGCCCTCTGCGCGTGCCGGTGCTTCGTGGCCCCGGATGCCCCTGCGCCGTAGGCTCCAGTCCCGGTCCGCGTGCTGGGGCAGGGCAGGATGACGGGTTCTCACTGATGATGGGATGATGCCGGGAGACAGGGCGACGGCGGTCAGAGGAAGCCGGTGTGAATCCGGCGCGCTCCCGCCACTGTGATCGGTGAGCGAGTTCCGACAGGCCACGGTCCGTGACGGGGTGGGAAGGCCGGGACGAGCGACGACCCGAGAGCCAGGAGACTCACGCGGTCGCCTCCTCTACGGACACTGGGGCGGATCTCCTCGGGGGAGGAGTGATGGGCATGCCCGATAAGCCCGCGGAAGAGACGGCTGTGCGGGGGTCGGCACGGTGCCGTGCCGTGTCGTCGTGCGCCGGGACTGCTGCTGCGGCAGCGTCAAGGTCACCGGCGTCGATCACGCTGCGCAGACCGCACGCCAGCGCGCGACAGTGCCCATGCGCATCTCCGAATGTCCCGACGTGTGCGAGCAGGCCAACGTCATCGTCGTCCAGCCCTCTGCCGTCGGCCGGGCCGCCGGGGGCGGCCGGTCTGGCTCGGGTTGGTCAACGACCCGGCCGCGACCGAGGGCATCGTCGATTCGGTGCGGGCGGGCGGCCCCGGCATCGCTCCCCGACCGGACATCCTCGACCTGTATGCCTTCACATCGCCGCAGCTTTGTGTCGACCAGCCTTGAGAACAGACCGGACGTCATCCGGCATTTCCTGGCGTTCGAAGCTCAAACGGCCCTAGGATCAAGTGGACTTCACGCCACGCGTCGAGCTGTGATCGTGACCGCAACGCGGACGTGAACGGACCGCACAACAACCACATACGCGCGCGACTGGGGGAAGCCGGTGAGAGCCCGGCACTGACCTGCAACCGTGTGCGGCCCGCAAGGGTCGCGAGTCGGGCTACCCGGCGCGTGCGGAGCACCGCTTCCCACTGTCATGGTCTGCAGCGCGAAGCCGAGAGCCTCTTCCGGGCTGCCAGGGTCCGGTGCGCCGAACCGACTACGAAAGACGGTGCGGCGGTCACCACCCGGCCAACGGTCCGCTCGCTCGGCGACGAGTCGTGGGCCGTCCGGACCAGAAAGGCCCAGCCTTGCTCCGCACATCCGTACACCGCACCCTGATCACAGCGACCGCTCTCGCACTCGCCCTTGCTTCCGCGCCTGCGGTGGCCCACGCCCAGAGCACGCCGGACACGAACGCTCCGGTCAAGGTCACCCTGACCGTCCAGGGGCCGGACGGGCTCCTTTTCAAGGGCAAGATCCGAACCCGTGGACACGAGGTCACCACGGCAACGGGCGGCACCCACAGATGCGACGGCACCAACGGGGGCGCCAACCCCTCGGCCGTGCCGACCCCGACGGCCACACTCGACGACGCTGCCCACAAGCGGCACTTCACCTGGGACGGTACCTGGTACGCGTCCTTCGACGACTACTCCGTCGACACCATCAAGAACGTCAGCGGCGGAGGCTCGGCCTACTGGAACATCTCTGTCAACGGCACGTCCACGCCGGTCGGCGGCTGCCAGTTCAAGCTGAGGGCCGGTGACAAGGTGGCGTTCACCTGGACGGCGTTCTGACCGATCCGGATGGCTAGTGGCCGGGGAGGCCGGGGAACGGGCGTGCTTCTGCGACCGTGACCGGCTCCCCGGCCCGTACGCCGTGCAGAACGTGGGCCAGCACTTCGGCGCCGCGCACCACGCGGGGGCCGGGGCGGTTGAAGTAGGCGGGGCCGTCCAGCACCCAGACCTGCCCGGCCTGTACAGCGGGCAGGTCTTTCCAGCCCGGCAGGCGGGTGAGCAACTCCGCCTCTTGCAGGGTCCGTTCGGGCGGGAAGCCGCACGGCAGGACCAGCACGGTGTCCGGCCAGACCGCGTGGACCGCTTCCCAGGTCATCGGCTTCGTGTGTTCGCCGGGTGTGGCGAGGAGCGGTTCACCGCCGGCTGTGGTGATCTGGTCAGGTACCCAGTGGCCGGCGGGCCACAGCGGGTCGAGCCATTCGATGGCCACGACACGGGGCCTGGTGCGGCCGGTGACCGACCGGCGGACGCCGTCGAGGCGGGCCCGCAGCTCGGCCCGGCGTTGTTCGGCGCGCTCCCGCACACCGAGCAGGTCGCCGACAGTGACGAGGCAGTCCAGTACGTCGTCGAGCGTGCGCGGCTCCAGGCTCAGGACCCGGGTGTCGGCGTCGAGCAGGCGTACGGTCCGGCTGACCCTCTCGTAGGAGACGGCGCACACGTCGCACAGGTCCTGAGTGAGCACGACGTCGGGGCGCAGGCCCGCGAGTGCCTCGGTGTCGAGTGTGTAGAGCGACGAACCGGAGTGCGCTGATCCGCCGACGGCGTCGGAGATCTCCCTGCTGGTGAGGGTGTCCTGGTCGAGGTCCGCGCCGGTGACGACCGGTACGGACGTCACCTCCCGCGGTGGCCAGTCGCACTCGTGCGTGCGACCGACCAACTGCGCGGACAGTCCGAGCTCGGCGACGATGTCGGTGGCGGCGGGGAGCAGGGAGACGATGCGCATGCCGTGACTCTAGGACCCGTCCGGGGACGGGTCCCAGGGCGACACTGGCATTAGGCTCCCCAGCGGACCGCGATCGTGTCGCCGACGTTCACCACCTGCCCGCGGGAAGCGGCGGCGAAGGACGAGCCGTCGATGCTGACCTTCCACGTGTTCGAACCGTTGTTGGCCTTGCCGTTCAGGGACGTGATGGTGCCCGTCCCGGAGGACGGGGTCACCGCGGTGACGCAGCCGGACGGCGTGGCGGCGCTGGTGGCGGCATCGAGGACGGTACCGAGCGTGGTCGTCGAGCCGGTCGGGGTGAGGGCGACGGAACACACCTTCAGGTTGCCCGTGCCGTCGTCCACGGTGAGCGCCAGCTTCGTCGCCGTACCCGAGGTGAGGGAGGACTGGGCCACCCACTGAGGCGCACCCGGAGTCGTGGGAACCGGCGGGGTCGCCGTGAAGCCGCCGCCGGCCACGGCCCGCAGTCCGTCGATCGACGAGTACGCCGTCGGCGACGTGTCGGAGGGCAGGTACTTGAAGCCACCGCCCGGGTTGAACTGCTGAGCGATCAGGAAGTCCACCGGCGTCTTCCCCATCGAGGTGAGGAAGTCACCGGTCTGCGGGTTGATGCCGCACGCGTTCAGGCCGGACACGGCCCAGCCGTTGGAGTCGGTGTTGACTCCGAACATCGCGTTGAAGGCACCGCTGTTCGGCACGAGCTTGCTCTTGAGGAACGCCTTGGCCTGCACGATGTCGGTGTCGCTGTTCGGCACGCCGGACACGCACAGGGCGGCCATCGCGGCGCCGGTCATGTCGATGTCGCTCGTGGCGGCGAGCTGGCTGGGGTTACCTTCGGCCTTGCTGAAGTTCCAGCCGCCGTCGTTGTGCTGGTTGGCACGGATGCGGGTGATGACTGTGTTGCGCAACGCCTGCGGAATGCGGGCCTGCCCGGACTGGGTCTTCGCGCTGTTCAGGGCGAGCGCGGCGAAGACGGTGCCGTTGAAGTTGGCCGACGGGCCGATGTAGCCGGGCTCGGAGGTCTGCCAGTAGCCGTAGATGTCGGCGATCAGGTTGCGGGAGGCGGAGACTCGGGACGGGTCGATACCGGCCGCGTAGGCGTTCAGCGTGGCGCGCTCGTAGTCGGTGACGACGGGCGAGGCGGACGGCCAGCCGGCGGTGGAGAGCAGGTTGCGGTAGACGGTTCTCGCGTTCTTGCTCGTGTCGCCGCCGGGTGTCACGTCCACGGCGGCTGTCCCGGCCGAGGCGAGAGCGCTGAACGCCCACTCGTTGGACAGTCCGGAGCCCGCGTACGAACCGTCTGCCGCCTGGAGCGACCTGAGGTAGGTGACGCCGTTCGTCTTCGACGTGGCGATCTGGGCCGGTGTGGAGGTCGCCGCCGCGGGCAGCGTGGTGAGCGCGAAGACCCCGATTGCGGCGGTCGCGGTGAGGACGGCACGACGGTAGGACAGCGAACGGGACATGGCCTGCTCCTTGGATGAAGGACGCCGGCCGAACCCGATGCTGGGCCTCTGACGTCCCGTGGAGCAGCGGGTCTGGCCGCCGTCCGGAACGCGTGGATCGGCTTCCAAAGGTGCTTCGCCGCTTGGGCATTCGGGCTCGGGCCGGCCCCTGCCGTCCCATACCGCTGCGCGTCAGCCCCGGACTCCCACCGGGTTCCCCCACTCGGCAGTCCGGGACGGTACCTGACGCGTACCCGAGCCGCCAGCAGTCGCCCCGACCGGCCTGTGGCCCACCCTTGACGGTCTCTATGAACCGTGTTCAAATCCCGCTGATACGCAATAAGTTCCAGGGGAAGCCGGTCGAAGCCCGGCGCTGACCCGCAACCGTAGGCCCGGCACCGTCGGGCGAGCCGGACTGCCTGGAGCGTGTTCATCAGCAACAGACGCCGTCGTGGACTACGGCGTGGTGCGACCAGCTTCCGGCTGCGGGGAACTCTCCGTCCGACGGGGGCCCTCTGCCACGTCTGCGCCCGCGTCGGGCAGGCGCGAGGGGGCCGTGGTGCGAACGGGGAAGCGAAGAAACGGGAGAACAGCAGGCGCACGAGGCGTGACTTCGCTCATGTCCGCCCTGTTCATCCTGCTGGCGGCCTGCGTGACGTTCCTCACGACGACGCCCGCCTCGGCCGACGGTGTCGGTGACTGCACCGCGACCAAGGGCGCCGTCGTCGCCGTCGACTTCGGGCCGTTCGGCGGCAAGATCGAACGCGGCTGCGACCCCACGCCCACCACCGGCTACGAGCTGCTGCACGACGCCGGATTCAGCACCACCGGTACCCAGCACGACGGCCCCGCCTTCATCTGCCGCATCGGCTACCGCTCCTTCAACTCCGGTACGCAGTACCCGACTCCGGACAAGGAGTCCTGCGTGCTGACCCCGCAGGCCACGGCGTACTGGTCCTACTGGATCGCCTCGCCCGGCCAGGACGAGTGGACCTACAGCCAGTACGGCGCCATGGACCGCAAGCTCAAGGACGGCGACGTCGACGCCTGGGTCTACGGCGGCACGGACGTCGGCGGCACCACGGGCAAGCCCACCTTCGGTCCCGACGACGTACGCGCCGGCGGCACCCACACTCCGGACCCGGGGGACACGCCCACCGGCGCCCCGGGCAAGGTCGACGTGAAGGCTGCCGCTGCCTGGCTCAAGGGCCGCATGACCGATGGTGACCGCATCGTCGACGATGGCGCCACCACCCCGAACTACTCGCTGACCGTCGATACCGCCTACGCGCTCGCCGCGGTGGACGGGAAGAGCGCCGCGCTCGACAAGGTCACCGGCTTTCTCGCCGCCCACGTCGCTGAATTCGCCTTCCCGAACGGCGCCGACCAGGTTCCCGACGCCACTGCCGTCGCTCGGCTGGCTCTTCTCGCCAAGGTCACCGAACGCGATCCGCGGGCCCTCGGCGGGCATGACCTCGTCGACGTCCTCAAGAAGAACGTGTGTGCGGCGGGCCCCGAGTCCGGCGACGCGGCCCCGGGTTGCACCGCCAAGGGTGACTTCCGGTCCTCGTCCTACACCGAGGGCCAGGCTCTGTCGGTCCTGGCCCTGCTGCGTGCCGGAGTGACGCCCCCGACGGCCACGGTGGACCGCCTCACGCAGCTGCAGTGCAAGGACGGCGGCGTCACCAGCATCCTCATCCGCCCGGGCGAGTACTGCGACGGTGACCCTGCCACGACCGGACTTGTCGCCCTGGTGCTGCACAAGGCCGGCGGCCACACGGACGCGGTGGCCGCCGCCCGTACCTATCTGGCCAAGGCTCAGCGAAAGGACGGCGCCTTCCCCGGCTACACCGGCTCCACCACCGGCAGCGTCACCGCGACCGCGTATGCCGCCCAGGCCCAGCGCACCCTCGGAGATACCAAGCGTGCGGAGTCGGCTGTCGGATGGCTGTCACGGCAGCAGCTCAAGGGCGGTGGCTTCGGCTTCGAGGAGAGCGCCACGGACCCTGCCGTCTACCCGACACCGGCGGCCGTCCTCGCCGGCGTCGGCACCGACCTGGTCACCCTCACCACCAAGAAGCCGGAACCCCCGACCGGGCCGACCGGCACCCCGACAGCCCCCGCTCCGGGAGCGGGTCCTGATCTGAAGAAGGGCGTCGCCTACCTCACCAAGGCGGCCAACCTGAAGCAGGGCCAGTACTACACAGCCGCTGCGGGCTCGGCTCGCGCCGACTTCGGCCTCACCATCGACGGTGCCTACGCACTCGCCGCCACCGGCTTGAACACCGCCAAGCTGCGCGGGATCGTCGACTTCCTCGACCACCGCGGCAAGGACGGCGAGGGTCGTACCGTCAACGACTGGACCGGCATCGGTACGCCTTACGCGGCGGGTGGCTCTCTCGGCAAGACCGCGCTTCTCGCGGAGGCTGTCGGCCGCGACCCGCACCGCTTCGGCGGGCACGACCTCATCGCCGCGCTGGCGAAGGCTGTGTGCACCAAGCCGAGCACCGCTCCCGACCGCTCCTGCGCGGCCAAGGGCGCCTACACCTATGCGCCCTCGGTCTTCGCCCACTCCCTGGCGGTGATGGCCCAGCTGCGGGCCGGCGAGAAGGTGGCGGCCGCGCAGCCGATCGCTTACCTGGAGAGCCTTCAGCAGCCCAGCGGGGCGTGGCCGAGCCTGATCCCGTCCACCCGCGACTCCGACGTGGACTCCACCGCCATCGCCGCCATGACCCTCGATCTGGCGGGCGGTGCCAAGGCGGACAAGGCCGTGGACAAGGCGCTGGCCTGGATCGCGTCCAAGCAACTGGCCGACGGCGGCTTCCCCGGCGCCGCGGGCGACTCGGTGAACTCCGCCGCCCTCGCTGTGCAGGGGCTGTCCCTGGACGCCGGAAAGTACTCGGCGAAGATTGCCAAGGCGCGCAAGTTCCTCGCCTCCCAGCAGAACACCGACGGCGGCTTCAACGTCGCCAAGGGTGGTCAGCGCGGCTCCGACCTGCGCGCCTCCACCCAGGCCGTCGGCGGGGCCACCGGCATCTCCTTCGGCAAGCTGAAGCGCAGCCTGACCGGCACGTCGCCGCAGCCCACACCGAGCCCCAGCGGCAGCGCTCCGGACATCGTCACCACTGGTGGTGACTCGGGTGGCGGCGGCGTCGGGACCTCCGGGACCGGCGGTGACGGTGGCGGCGGTGTTCTCGCCTCCACCGGTGCACAGGTCGGTGCCCTCACCGCGATCGCAGTCCTGATGGTGCTCGCCGGCTGGCGCACTGTGATCGTCGCCCGTCGTCGTACGGACACCGGGAGCGGACGATGACGGCCGCGCGCGTCCTGCGGGTGCTGGCCGCGCTTGGCCTGACGACCGCGGCGGTCGCCGCGACCGGTACCCCTGCCGCCGCGGACCCGCAGCCCATGGGCCGCTGCACCACCACCTCCGGCGCGGTTCTCGCGGTCGACTTCAGCCACTGGGGCGGCCCGATCATGCGCTCCTGCGGTACGACCCCGACCACCGGCTACGAGTTGCTCAACCAGGGCGGCTGGAGCACCACAGGGACCGGACACGACGGTCCGGCGTTCATCTGCCGCATCGGCTACAGCGGTTACAAGAGCGGCAAGCAGTACCCCACCCCCGCGCAGGACGACTGCGTGCTCACACCGCCCGCCTCCGCCTACTGGTCGTATTGGCATGCCGACCCGGGTGCCAGGAACTGGACGTACAGCCAGCTGGGCGCGATGCTCTACAAGCCCAAGCCCGGCAGCGTCGATCTGTGGATCTTCGGCGGCACGAACGTCGAGGGCACCGAGGGCCGGCCGAAGGTCACCCCCGACCAGCTGCGCGCCCACAACACCAGGCCCCAGGGCGAGGCTGGCAAGCCCGCGTCCACGCACAAGGCGCCTCCACTGCCGCCCGACGTGAACACCGGCCCAGCCCCCGAGCAGCGGACCACCGGGCCGTCCGGATCGGCATCGCCGGAGTCGAAGAAGCCGAAGAAGCCGAAGCCCAGCAAGACCGCCGGCTCGACGCCGTCGCCGACGCCCAGCGCCACCGTCAGCACCAGTGCCGCGGCGGCGCCGAGTACCGGCACCAGGGTGGTCGACGCCGAACCGGCCGCCGATGCCCACCACGACTCCGGCTCCATCGTCCCCGTCGCCACCGGCGCCGGACTCGTCGTACTGATCGGCGGCGCCGCGGCCTTCGTGGCACGCCGACGCCGTCGTGCCGAGTGATCGCTGTGGCCCGTACGACCGTCGAGGCAGCCTCGGCCGCCCCGTTCGGTCCCGCGCCGGACCGGGGTGGCCGACGCCTGCCGCGCACCCTGCACCCTGTGGCCTGGTGGGTATGGGCCCTTTCTCTCGCCACCGCTGTCAGCCGCACCAACAACCCGCTGCTGCTGTTCCTGGTGCTCGCGGTCCTCGGCTATGTCGTCACGGCGCGGCGCACTGAGGCGCCGTGGGCGCGGGGCTTCAAGTACTACCTCTACCTGGCGCTGACGGTCGTGACGATCCGCGTCGTCTTCCGAGCGGTATTCGCGACGGGCATCACCCCGCACGACCACTTCCTCTTCTCCCTCCCGCACATCCCCACCCCCGACTGGTACGCGGGCATCAAGATCGGCGGGCCGGTGTCGCTGGAGGCGCTGCTGTCGGCGGCCACCGACGGACTGCGGCTGGCCTGCATGCTGTGCTGTATCGGGGCCGCCAACACCCTCGCCAATCCCAAGCGCGCGCTGCGGGTGCTGCCCGGCGCCCTGTACGAACTCGGCGTCGCGGTCACCGTCGCGATCAGTGTGGCGCCGCAGCTCGTGCAGAGCGTCCAACGCGTCGCCCGGGCGAAGAAGTTGCGGGCCGGCCGTACCAAGGGGATGAAGGCGCTGCGCGGCATCGTGATCCCCGTCCTGGAGGACGCCCTCGAACGCTCCCTGCGGCTGGCCGCGGCCATGGACTCACGCGGATACGGCCGTGCGGGCACCGCCACTCGCCGCTCCCGCCGCATCACGGGGGCGCTGATGCTGCTCGGCATGTGTGGCCTGTGCGCAGGGGCGTACGGGCTCCTCGACGCCACTGCCCCCGCATTCCTCGGGCTGCCGGCGATGTCCGCCGGAGCCGTCCTCTGCGTCGCGGGCCTGCGACTCGGCGGCCGACGCGTCACCCGTACCACCTACCGCCCGGATCCGTGGCGCCTGCCCGAGTGGGCCGTCGCGGGCAGCGGGGTGGTCTCCGCCGTGCTGCTCTTCAGCAACCTCGGCTACGACCCGGCCCAGCTGAACCCGACCTTCTACCCGCTGACCTGGCCCGGTCTGCCGCTTGTGCCGACTGCCGCGATCCTCCTGGCCGGCACGGCCGGTTTCCTCGCGCCTCCGCCCAGTTCCGCCCAGAGAGCCGAAGCCCCGTGATCACCTTCGACCAGGTCACCGTCCAGTACGAGGACGCGACCGAGCCCGCCCTGCGCGATGTCGACCTCACGGTGGAGGAGGGCGAACTCTGCCTCGTGGTCGGACACACGGGCGTCGGCAAGTCCACGCTCCTCGGCGCCGTCAACGGGCTGGTCCCGCACTTCACCGGCGGCACCCTGTACGGCCGCGTCACCGTCGACGGCCGCGACACCGCCGACCACCCGCCCCGCGAACTCGCCGACGTCGTCGGAGTGGTCGGCCAGGACCCGATCGACGGCTTCGTCACCGACACCGTCGAGGAGGAACTGGCCTATGCCATGGAACAGTTGGCGATACCACCCGGCACCATGCGCAAGCGTGTCGAGGAAACCCTCGATCTACTCGGTCTCGCCGACCTGCGCCACCGCGCCCTGCACGAACTCTCCGGCGGTCAGCAGCAGCGCGTCGCCATCGGCTCGGTGCTGACCGCCCACCCTCGCGTCCTGGTCCTGGACGAACCCACCTCCGCGCTCGACCCGACGGCCGCTGAGGAGGTCTTGGCCGCCGTCACCCGGCTCGTCCACGACCTCGGCGTCACCGTCCTGATGGCCGAGCACCGCCTCGAACGCGTCGTCCAGTACGCGGACCGCATCATCCACCTCCCCGGCGACGGCCACGCCCGCGTCGGGGCGCCCGCCGAGATCCTCCGCACGTCCGCGATCGCACCCCCCATAGTGGAGCTGGGTCGAGCCGCCGACTGGTCGCCGCTGCCCCTGTCCATCCGCGACGCCCGCCGGGCCGCCGCACCCCTCCGGTCCCGGCTCGCCGACAGCGCACCCGCCCCTGTCCGGCCGTCGGTCCCGGACGGCGAACGGACACGGCTGCTGGCCGCGCGCGGCATCACCGTCACCTACCGGGGCGTTGCCGCCGTCCGTGAAGTGGACCTCGACCTGCACGCGGGCGAGGTCACCGCGCTGATGGGCCGCAACGGCTCCGGCAAGTCGTCGCTCCTGTGGGCCCTGCAGGGCTCCGGGCCGCGCCGGGCGGGAAGCGTACGAGTGGCAGGTGAGAACAGCGACGGGAAGGACCCGCGGGCCGCGTCGGCCGCCGAGGCCCGCCGGCTCGTCGGACTCGTCCCGCAGACTCCGAGCGACCTGCTCTACCTGGAGAGCGTCAAGCAGGAACTCGACCAGGCGGACGCCGAGTCGGGCACGGACGTGAAAGCGCGCGCCCTCCTGGACCGGCTCGCGCCCGGCATCGACGACGCCACCCATCCGCGCGACCTGTCGGAAGGCCAGAAGCTCGCGCTCGTCCTCGCCATCCAACTCTCCGCCGCGCCCCAGGTCGTCCTCCTGGACGAACCGACCCGCGGTCTGGACTACCAGGCCAAGACAGCACTGATCGGCATCGTGGACGCCCTCGCGGCGGAGGGCCGGGCAGTTGTCATCTCCACCCACGATGTCGAATTCGCCGCGCTCGCCGCCGACCGCGTAGTCGTCATGGCCGAGGGTGATGCCGTCGCCGACGGCCCGACCACGGAAGTCATCGTCTCCTCACCGACCTTCGCCCCTCAAACGGCGAAGATCCTCTCTCCGCTACCTTTCTTGACGGTCGATCAAGTCACGCGGGCTCTGGCCGCCGACGGGCAAGGGCAAAGGGGGACACGCCCATGAGCACGCCTAGCGGCACCGCAATCCGGTTGACCCCACGCGTCGGCGTCGTCATGACGATGGCCGCCTTCCTCGGGCTCGTCGCCTTCTTCTGGCCGTTCGTGGTCGCGCCGGGCAAGTTCGGATCCAACTACGCACCACCGCTCATCTTCGGCGTCCTGCTGGTCCTCGTCCTGTGCGTGGTGCTGTCGGAGATCGCCGAGGGCGGCATCGACTCCAAGGCGCTCGCCATGCTTGGCGTCCTTTCCGCCGTCAACGCCGCGCTGCGCCCCCTGGGCGCCGGAACCGCCGGCATCGAGACGGTCTTCTTCGTCCTGGTCCTGGCCGGACGGGTCTACGGCCCCGGCTTCGGCTTCGTGCTCGGCTGCACGTCACTGTTCGCCTCCGCGCTCATCACCGGCGGGGTCGGGCCGTGGATGCCCTACCAGATGTTCGGCTGCGCGTTCGTCGGCATGCTCGCGGGTTTCCTGCCCCACGCCACCGGCCGGCGCGAGGTCGTACTGCTCGCCGTCTATGGGTCGCTCTCCGGCTACCTCTTCGGCTTCCTCCTCAACCTCTCCTTCTGGCCGTTCTCCCTGGACCCGAACAGCTCGATCGCCTACCTCCCGGGCCTGCCCTTCACCGAGCAGTGGCACCGCTACGTCGCCTTCGACCTGGCCACCTCACTGGGCTGGGACACCGGGCGGGCGGTCACGAACTTCGTGTGCGTGCTGCTGGCCGGCCCCGCCGTGCTGACCACCTTCCGACGCGCCGCGCGCAAGGCCCGCTTCCGGGCGACCGTGCGCTTCGCGGCCCCTCGGACGGCCGAATCCGACCCACGCTGACCTGGAACTCCATCAGAACGCATCCTGCGGGGGTGGATTTACTAGGACGTCCAACTATATATTCGAGGGGTAGGCCCGCGGTGCAGGGAAGCCGGTGTGATTCCGGCACGGTCCCGCCACTGTGACCGGGGAGTACGCCGTCGAGCAGGACGCCACTGACGAGCTGGATGTCGGGAAGGCGGACGGCGCGCGCTGATCCGGGAGTCAGGATACCGGCCGTGGGATGTTCCGTGTTGTCCACGAGGATGGAGCTGACACGCATGGCACCCGTGCGCATTCACGATCCCGGCGGACTCTTCCGTCGTCGTCACTCACGCCGCATTCCCGTCGTCACCGCCTGACGGATCCCACGCCATACGCGTTCTCACGCTGCCCCCGCACGCCCGTGTACGCCACCGCGTCCACGCGTGCCGGTTCGGCGTGCCATCCCGGATCACCCTCACCTGACGAGAGCAGGAATCCATGATCCGTCCGAACGAACCCACCGACGTACGTGAGTTGACCCACTTCGTCGGCGGCAAACACACCCCGGGAACATCGGGGTCCTACGGCGAGGTGTACGACCCCAACACCGGTGGGATCCAGGCCCATGTGCCGCTCGCGAACCGGGCCGAGACCGAAGCGGCGATCGATGTCGCCGTCGAGGCCCAGCACGAGTGGGGGCAGTGGAACCCGCAGCGCCGCGCCCGGGTCCTGCTGCGCTTCCTCCACCTCATCGAGCAGGAGAAGGACGCGCTGGCCCGCCTGCTGTCCTCCGAGCACGGCAAGACCATCGCCGACGCCCACGGTGACATCCAACGCGGCCTGGAAGTAGTGGAGTTCGCCGCCGGTATCCCGCACCTCCTCAAGGGCGAGTTCACCGACAACGCGGGCACCGGGATTGACGTCCACTCCCTGCGCGTACCCCTCGGCGTCGTCGCCGGGATCACACCGTTCAACTTCCCCGCGATGATCCCCCTCTGGAAGGCCGCCCCCGCCCTGGCCTGCGGCAACTCCTTCATCCTCAAGCCCTCCGAGCGCGACCCCTCCGTCCCGCTGCGACTCGCCGAACTCTTCCTGGAAGCGGGCCTCCCGGCCGGCGTCCTCAACGTCGTCAACGGCGCCAGGGAAGCGGTCGACACCCTGCTCGAAGACCCTCGCGTAGCCGCCCTCGGCTTCGTCGGTTCCACGCCGGTCGCCGCACACATCTATGCCACCGCGGCCGCGCACGGCAAGCGTGCCCAGTGCTTCGGCGGCGCCAAGAACCACATGATCGTGATGCCGGACGCCGACCTGGACCAGGCCGTCGACGCACTGATCGGCGCGGGCTACGGTTCCGCCGGCGAGCGCTGCATGGCGATCTCGGTGGCCGTTCCGGTCGGCGAGGACACCGCCGACGCGCTGGTCGCCCGGCTGACGGAGCGCATCGGCACCCTGCGCATCGGCCGCAGCGACGACCCCGAGGCCGAGTTCGGCCCGCTGGTCGGCCAGGACGCCGTCGACCGGGTCCGCTCCTATGTCGATCTGGGTGTCGAGGAGGGTGCGGAACTCGTTGTGGACGGGAGGGACTTCGTCCTGCCCGGTCATGAGAGTGGCTTCTTCGCCGGGGCCTCGCTGTTCGACCGGGTCACCCCGGCGATGCGCATCTACCAGGAGGAGATCTTCGGCCCCGTGCTGTCGGTGGTGCGTGCCGCCGACTACGAGGAGGCCCTGCGCCTGCCCAGCGAGCACGTCTACGGCAATGGCGTTGCGATCTTCACCCGGGACGGCGACACGGCCCGCGACTTCACCCGGCGCGTGACCACCGGCATGGTCGGCGTCAACGTGCCCATCCCCGTGCCGGTCGCTTATCACACCTTCGGCGGCTGGAAGCGCTCCGGCTTCGGCGACCTGAACCAGCACGGCCCGGACGCGATCCGCTTCTACACCCGCACCAAGACTGTCACCTCCCGCTGGCCTGCCGGTCTGCGCGAGGGCGCGAGCTTCACGATCCCCACGATGGGCTGAGTGCCGTATGACCACCACCCTGCTCACCGAGGACCAGCAGGCCCTCGTCGAGACCACGCTCGACTTCGCCCAGGACCACCTCGCACCCCACGCCCTGGACTGGGACCGGGACAAGTACTTCCCCGTCGACGTCCTGCGCAAGGCCGCGGGGCTCGGACTCGGCGGCGTCTACGTCCGCGAGGAGTCCGGCGGCTCCGGCCTCAGCCGTACCGACGGCGTCCTCGTCTTCGAGACCCTCGCCTCCGGCTGCCCGTCCATCGCCGGCTACCTCTCCATTCACAACATGGTCGCCTGGATGATCGACCGCTACGGCGACGACACCCAGCGCGACCGCTGGCTGCCCCGTCTGTGCGCCATGGACGACCTTGCCAGCTACTGTCTGACCGAACCGGGCGCCGGCTCCGACGCAGCGGCTCTGAGTACCCGGGCCGTCCGCGACGGCGACGACTACGTGCTGACCGGCGTCAAACAGTTCATCTCAGGTGCGGGTGCCGCCCAGTTGTACGTCGTGATGGCGCGCACCGGCGGTGACGGCGCCGGCGGAGTCTCGGCCTTCGTGGTCGACAAGGACGATTCGGGCATAAGCTTCGGCCCGAACGAACGCAAGATGGGCTGGAACGCCCAGCCCACCCGCCAGGTCGTCCTGGACGCGGTCCGGCTGCCGGCCGACCGGCTGCTCGGCCGCGAGGGCGACGGCTTCCGCATCGCGATGAACGGCCTGAACGGCGGCCGCCTCGGCATCGCCGCCTGCTCCCTCGGCGGCGCCCGCAGCGCCCTCGACCGCAGCCTCGCCCACCTCGCCGACCGGGAGGCGTTCGGCCGCCGCCTCCTCGACGCCCAGGCGCTGCGCTTCCGGCTCGCCGACATGGCGACCGAGCTGGCTGCCGCCCGCGCCCTGGTCCAGCAGGCCGCCCGCGCACTCGACGCGGGAGATCCGCAGGCCCCGTACCTGTGCGCGATGGCGAAGCGGTTCGCCACCGACACCGGGTACTCCGTCGCCGACCGTGCACTGCAGCTGCACGGGGGCTACGGATACCTCAGCGAGTACGGCATCGAGAAGATCGTCCGCGACCTGCGGGTACACCAGATCCTGGAAGGAACCAACGAGATCATGCGTGTCATCGTGGCCCGCGGCCTGACGGAGGCGTTCGGATGACCGGCACCGAAGAACCCGTCCTCTTCCACACCGCCGGACGAGCCGCCCACATCACGCTCAACAGGCCCAGGGCCCTCAACGCCCTCAACCACGAGATGGTGCGCCGCATCGATGAGGCGCTCAGGGGCTGGAAACACGACCCGTCCGTGGAAACCGTGGTCATCACCGGGTCGGGCGAGCGCGGCCTGTGCGCGGGCGGTGACATCCGGACCATCCACGACGACGCCCGCGACGGCGACGGCACCGCCTCGGCCGCCTTCTGGCGCGACGAGTACCACCTCAACGCCCGCATCGCCCGTTACCCCAAGCCGTACGTCGCCGTCATGGACGGCATCGTCATGGGCGGCGGCGTCGGCGTCTCCGCACATGGCAGCGTCCGGATCGTCACCGAGCGATCGCGGATCGCCATGCCGGAGACCGGCATCGGCTTCGTCCCCGACGTCGGCGGTACCTACCTGCTGGCACTCACCCCCGGCGAACTGGGCACCCACCTCGCACTGACGGGCGCGCAGATCGGCGCGAGTGACGCCCTGCTCTGCGGTCTCGCAGACCACTACATGCCCTCCGAAGCCCTCGACGCCTTCAGCGACGACCTGGCCGAGATGCCCGTACGAGACGCCCTCGCCCGTCACGTACAGCGGCCGCCGCAGGGTGAGCTGGCTGCCCGGCGGGAGTGGATCGACGCGTGCTACGCCGCCCCGACGGTCGAGGACATCCTGAACCGGCTGCTCGACCACGGCGACCCCGCCGCCAAGGAGGCGGCGCAGATCCTGCTCACCAAGTCGCCGACGGCTCTGAAGGTCACGCTGGCCGCCCTGCTCCGTGCCCGGCACCTGGGCCCCATCGAGCAAGTCCTCGACCAGGAGTATCGGGTGTCCTGCGCGACCCTGAGTACCCCCGACCTGGTGGAGGGGATCCGCGCCCAGGTCATCGACAAGGACCGCAACCCGCACTGGTCGCCGGCCACCCTCGTCGAGGTGACCGACACCGACGTCGAACGCTTCTTCACTCCCCTCGGCGACCGCGAGCTCGGACTCGCCGCGACCGACACCCCGGAGGTGGCCTGGTGAACCGAACCATCGCGTTCATCGGACTCGGACACATGGGCGCGCCCATGGCCGTCAACCTGGTCAAGGCGGGCCACCACGTGCGCGGACACGACCTGGTGTCCGATGCTCTGGATGCTGCTGCTCAGGCGGGTGTCGAGCCCGCCCGAACCGCGGCCGAGACCGTGACGGACGCCGACGTGGTCATCACCATGCTCCCCGCGGGCCGGCACGTCCTCGACCTCTACGACACCGTCCTGTCCGCGGCCCGGCCCGGCACCCTCTTCGTCGACTGCTCCACCATCGACGTCGCCGACGCCCGTACCGCGCACGAACGTGCCGTAGCCGCCGGAATGCGGGCCCTGGACGCACCCGTCTCCGGCGGAGTGGTCGGCGCCGAGGCAGCCACGCTCACCTTCATGGCGGGCGGGGGAGAGACCGAGTTCGCCGAAGCACGTCCCGTGCTGGAGGCCATGGGAAAGAAGGCCGTCCACTGCGGCGGCGCGGGTGCCGGACAGGCCGCGAAGATCTGCAACAACATGATCCTCGGCATCTCCATGATCGCCGTGAGCGAGGCGTTCGTCCTCGGCGAGAGCCTCGGCCTGTCCCACCAGGCTCTCTACGACGTGGCCTCCACGGCATCCGGGCAGTGCTGGGCACTCAGCGTGAACTGCCCCGTTCCCGGCCCCGTGCCGGCCAGCCCCGCCAACCGGGACTACCGCCCGGGATTCGCCGCCTCGCTGATGGCCAAGGACCTCGGGCTCGCGGCCAACGCAGTCAGAGCAGGCGGAGTGCATGCGGAACTCGGCCTGCGCGCGGCCGAGTTGTACGCCGCCTACGCCGAGCGCGCCGGTGCGGCGGAGGACTTCTCCGGCATCGTCCGCACCATCAGGGATCAGAGCGGAGAAGAGGCATGAGCATGGACCCGGCCACCGAGTACGAGACGATCCTCGTCGAACGCAAGGGCCGCACCGCCCTGCTCACCCTCAACCGGCCCAAGGCTCTCAACGCGCTGAACCTCCAGGTCATGAGCGAGGTCGTCGCCGCTACCGAGGCCCTCGACCGGGACCCGGACTGTGGCTGCATCGTGATCACCGGCTCGGCGAAGGCGTTCGCGGCCGGTGCCGACATCAAGGAGATGCAGCCACAGGGCTACCTGGACATGTACCTCGCCGACTGGTTCGCCGCCTGGGACCGGCTCGGACAGCTCCGCACACCGACCGTGGCCGCCGTCGCGGGATACGCCCTCGGCGGCGGCTGCGAGCTCGCCATGCTCTGCGACATCCTGCTCGCCGCCGACACCGCCGTCTTCGGCCAGCCCGAGATCAAACTCGGGGTGATCCCCGGCATCGGCGGCTCCCAGCGCCTGACCCGCGCCGTCGGCAAGGCCAAGGCCATGGAGCTGTGTCTGACCGGGCGCACCATGGACGCGGCGGAAGCCGAGCGCGCCGGGTTGGTCTCCCGTGTGGTGCCTGCCGACGATCTGCTCGGCGAGGCCCTCGCCGTCGCCGAGACCATCGCGGGCATGTCGCTGCCGGTGGCGATGATGGCGAAGGAAGCCGTGGGGCGGGCCTTCGAGACCACGCTCACGGAAGGGGTCCGCTTCGAACGGCGCCTCTTCCACGCAGTGTTCGCCACCACCGACCAGAAGGAGGGCATGGCCGCCTTCGTCGACAAGCGGCCGCCGGAATTCCGTCACCGTTGAGTGTCGCGGCACCGGATCGTCCGCCTGGCCCGAGAGGAAGATCACGCCAGGCGGACGTGGTCTTGGCCGTGCACGCGTCACGCGGTACGGTCTGTCCGATATTGACGACGGCGAGACGGAAGCCGGTGGGAATCCGGCACGGTCGCGCCACTGTATGCGAGACATCCCCTGGGTGTCTGGCAAGTCAGACCCGTGGCCGTCGTCCTGTGCACCACCGAGATGGGACGCGAACTCCCAGAGGAGGTTCTGCCATGGCGCAGACCGTCGCCCAGCCGACAGCCACCACCCCCGTCGTTCCCGCCACGCTGCCGCTGAAGGCGATAGCTCCCTGGGCGGTCTTCTTCGGCATCCTCATGCTCGTCCTGCTGTACTTCGTCGGCGCTGAGCAGGGCGCCACCTCCGTGTTCAACGGCACGGACGTCCACGAGTGGGTTCACGACGCCCGCCACCTGCTCGGCTTCCCCTGCCACTGAACCGACGGGACAGCGCACACTCATGAACTCCGCAACGGTAAGAAACCTCCTCGTCCGGGGCATGCTCGCCGGCCTGGCCGCCGGCGTGCTCGCCCTGGTCGTCGCCTACCTCCTCGGTGAGCCGAGCGTCGACAAGGCGATCGCCTTCGAGGACGCCCACTCCCACGAGCACGAGATGGAAGTCGTCTCCCGCTCCCTGCAGTCCACGGCTGGCCTCGCCACCGGCGTCCTCGTCTACGGGGTCGCCTTCGGCGGCATCGCAGCGCTCGCCTACTGCTTCGCGCTCGGCCGCGTCGGCCGCTTCAGCCCGCGGGCCACCGCACTGCTGCTGTCCGGCTGCGCCCTGATCGCCGTCTACGTCGTGCCGTTCCTGAAGTACCCGGCCAACCCGCCGTCGGTCGGCGACCCCGACACGATCAGCAAGCGAACCACCCTGTACTTCCTGATGATGCTGCTCAGCGTCCTCCTCGCGATCGCTGCCACCATCCTGGGCAAGCGCCTGGCGCCCAGCCTGGGTACCTGGTGGGCGACCGTGGTCGCGGTGGCCGCCTTCGGCGTCGTGATCGGCCTGGCCTACGAGTTCCTGCCCGTCATCAACGAGGTCCCGAAGGACTTCCCGGCCGCCCTGCTGTGGCGGTTCCGGCTGTCCGCACTGGCCATCCAGTCCGTCCTGTGGGGCGGCTTCGGCTTGCTGTTCGGGGAGTTGGCCGAGCGCCAGCTGAACCCCAAGCCCGCGGCAGCACCGTCCGGGCGGACGGTTCCCGCCTCGAACTGATCGGTTTTGGGACACGTGAGGGCCCCTCGGAACCATCCGGGGGCCCTCTCGCGTTCTCCGGGCACCCACGCGATCGGATCACGGACATGACACAGACCGCCGACCGATCCGGCGGGGACCACCAAGCCGAGGAGCGGAGGACAGAGTGGCCAGACATCTCCAGCCGCGCCGCATCACCCTCGCGGGCCGCGAGGCGGTGGCCCTCACCGTCGAGGAGTACGAGCAACTGATCGCCAGCCGACGGCAGATCGGCGGCCAGAGCGCCCGGGTGCGGGTGCTCGCCCACCAGGCGAAGCGGACCGAAAAGCTACTTCAAGAGCTTGAGACGCTGGTCCACGTTCCGGCGGACTGCCAAGAGCCGGAGGGCACGCTGTCGTCACCGTGCCTGACGTCCTGCGCCACGGAAACAGCAACGGAGCGGGGCGAGGGCACCGAGTGTCTGCGCTGCTCGATAGCGGCGCTGCTGCGCCGGCACCGGGACATGGCTTCCTGAGCCACGCCCGTCCGCGCCACCTGCGACTCGGCACGGCGACCGTACGACCGTCCAAGTCCGGCAGATCCCGCGCCTGTGCGCCGTCCAGGCCGAGAGCTGCCGCCGTTTCCCGGCCCTGCACGCCCGGGGAGGCGACCACCCGGGCACGCGAGTGGCGACCCGGCCGAAAGGGCGCCCGCCACGGGGCCGCTTCTGACCCACCGGCCATCGGTGTCATGGGGTATGGGTCTCCCCGGGATACGGCACGTACGTACGCCGGTCCGGGTCGATGGCCGGCCGGCCGCCGGCCGGTGGCCGGGCCCGCTGCGCGCAGTCGCGGCGCTCACAGATCCGGCAGCCCAGACCGATGGGCGTCGCGGCCCGCGGGTCGTCCAGAGCGATCCCCTCGGCGTGGACGAGCCGGTGGGCGTGCCTCAGCTCGCAGCCGAGTGCCACCGCGAACTCGGCGCGGGGCGCGTGATGGCCGAATCCTCCGCGGGTGATGGTCCGCGCAACCCAGAAGTACCGTTTCCCGTCTGGCATCTCCGCCACCTGCGTCAGCATCCGCCCCGGTGCGGAGAACGAACTTCACGGCCGCCACCGGATCAGGGCAGGCATGGCAGCGTGGTCGGTGCCTTCCATCGTCACGATGACTTCCCGGCCCGTCGCCGTTCCCAGCCAGGTCACAAAGGCACGAACGGGTGTGAAGGTCGCCCTGTCGACCACGTCGGAAGGATCGAAGGTGAACTCGAGCTCTTCGATGTAGAAGAAATAGCAGGTGAACCACACACCGTCGACGTCGATGGCCAGGCTCGCCGATTCCTCCGGATCCCGCTCCAGTCGGGACCATACGGCGGAGGCGTCCAAGGCTCCGCTCTCCGTCGTGCCATAGAGCGTCCAGGTAAGGACATGGTGCCCCGGGACCGCGCGCAGCCCGTCGAACATGCGCCGCCAGTCGTCGATCGTGGTGTCGAGGACGCAGACGTCCCGCAGTGCTCCATCTGTGACGAAGTCCTCTGCCCGGTAGGCCGGTTCGGCCTCGTGCTGCCCCACCATTACAGGAGTCCCACAAAAGTGAGTTGGCCCCCACGCCAACTCCATCGGGCGCCCCAGCCTCCGGGAACCCTGAAGTCCCGGGTGATGCCACCGCATTGAGCTGACGCCGAGGTGTTGACCTTCTCGACCACGTTCGGGTCGGTGAGTATGTCCTGGATCATCTCGTTGGCGATCTCGGGCCGCTCACTATTGGTAACCTTGCCGAAATTGTACATAGCGACATGAGCTTGACCCAGCTTGGCCAGATTGCCAGGGCTTGGGTCACCGTGTTTCTGCCAGGCCCAGCCGGCCGGCGACAGTTGGCCCTTCTCGATGGTGGCGGCCGCCTGGTACAAGTCGTCGGTGCCATAGTTGCAGGGGGAACGACCGAGGGGGTCGATCCAGGTCCGCGGAGTGCGTACATAGCCGTGGTGATTGTCCGCCGGCTCCGTCGAAGGGGCCCGGAGTGTGGTGGGTCGTGTTGCCGGCGGCGTCGGTGTGGCCGAGGAGGTTGCCTTCCGCGTCCCAGGCCCATGACTCGCGCGAGCCGTCCGGGTGTCGGCGCCACGACGGATTGCCCTCGCTGGTCCGGCCCAGACGGGTGGCGTGGCCCAGCGGATCGGTCAGCTCGAAGATCCGGCCGAAGGAATCCCGGCGGATCGCCCTGGTGTGGCCCAGCTCGTCGGTCGTCGCGACGGGCAGGCCGGCCGGGTCGTACGCGACGGTGCGGGTGTGGCCGAGAGCGTCGGTGATTGCTGTCGGGCGACCCGCCTCGTCGTGCGTGTACCGGGTCTCGGCCCCCGTAGGGTCGACGCTCATGCGGAGGTTGCCCCCGCTCGTCGTAGGTGTGCCGCCGGACAGCCCCGCTCGGCTCGACGACCTCCGTCGGCTGCCCGAACGCGTTGCACGCGGCCCGAGCGACCGATCCGTCCGGCAGGGTGAGGGTCCGTCAGGTCGCCTGAGGCGTCGCAGGCGTACCGGGTCGTGCGTTCCAGGGCGTCGGTGACGGCGACATGCCGGGCGCCGTACTCGTCCCAGCGGGCTCGGGTGAGGTGCCCCCAGCGGATCCGTCTCCTCCTCGACCTGGCCCTCGGCGTTGTAGCGGTGCACCGAGACGCGGCCCAGGCAGTCTGTACGTCGACTTTCGTGCCGCGTCGTCGTACGTCAGCGTCCCGGACAGAAGGCCGTCCACGCCCTCGGTGCGGACCACGCGGCCGCGCTCGTCGTCTTCACACCCGCCGAGCTGCCCTCGCGAGCATCAGCTTCTGCGCTGCCCCGGCGAGCTGTAGGTGGACGAAGTCCTCCCGGGAGCCGTCCGGGCCGGATCCGGTGGTTCCCCGGCCGCGCCGGTCAGCCAGTCCCGGTTGAGGAGCGGCAGGGTGCCTTCCACGTCGCGGATGCCGGTGGTCGGCAGTCGTACCTCGAAGCGCGTGCCGGGCCGCCCGTCGGGGCGGCCCTGCACGGCGGTCCTGCCTCCGTGCAGGGCGACCTGCTGGGCGACCAGAGTCAGCCCGAGGCCGGAGCCGGGGCTGTCGGGGCCCCGGTGGAAGCGCTGGAAGATTTCCTCGTGACGCTCGGCAGGGATGCCGGGACCGTGGTCGTCCACGGTGAGTACCGCGGTCGGCTGGTGCAGGTCACCGGACGGGCGCAGGACCACCTCGATGCGGGAGACGCCGTCGTCGGAGCGGCCGTGGGTCCAGGCGTTGGCCAGAAGGTTGTCCACCGCCGAACGCAGCCCCTGCTCCCAGCCGTGCACCCGCAGCCCCGTGGGGGCCCGCACGGACACTTCGGCGTCGGGGTGCGTGCGCCGCAGGTCGGAGACCGACGCGTCCACCACCTCCGCGAAGTCCAGTGACGTGAACGCGTCCGCCTCGACCAGGTCGCCCTGCGCGAGTGCCCTGAGCATCACCAACAGCCCGAGCAACCGGGCGTGTTCGCGCCCCAGGTCCTGCAGCACCTCCGCCCGGTCCGCGGGCTCAAGGTCGGGGTGGCCGGTGAGGATGTCGAGGTTGGTGCGCATGCTCATCAGCGGGGTGCGCAGCTCGTGGGACGCGGTCGCGGCAAACGCGCGGGCGGTGGCCAGCGCCTCCCCGGTGCGCTCGACCTGCTCGTCGTAGCGGGCGAGCACGGTCTGCAGCGTGTACGCCAGGTCGTCGACCTCGGCGATACGGGTCGGGGTGTGCTCCAGGCGCGCCGCGCTGGTCCTGGGGTCCAGGCCGCTGGTACGCCGCTGCAGCCGCCGTAGCGGCAGGACCGCCCGGGCCGCGATGGCCCAGGCGGTGCCCCCGGCCAGAGGCGCGGCCAGCAGCGCCCCGGTCAGTACCCGTCGGCGCACCAGTGCCAGCTCGTCATCGGCGGTGTCCGGCGAATACAGCCACAGATTCGGTGTGGTGCCCCGCTTCGCGGCACCGACGCGCAGCGACAGGACCAGCCAGTCCCTGCCGCCGGAAGTCACGCTGACCGGTCTTGGGGCATTGCGGGGCGACGAAGGCACCGGGTCGGGCTGGGGGCCGGCCGAGACCGTGCCCTCCGGGCCCGTCAGCCGGACGCCCACGTCCCGCGCGGAGTTGACCAGTCGCTGCTGCCGGGCCTGCTCCATGACCGGGTGATCGGTCCCGGCGACATCCAGATACGCCTTGGCGTTCTTGGCGACCACCGTCGCACGGGCGCGCAGCTGGTCGTCCTGGTGCGCACGCAGGTCATGGGCGACCAACTGCACCAGCAGCCAGCCTGACGCAAGGACCAGCACAGGCACGCTCGCTGCGACGGCGAGCGCGATGCGGGTGGACAGCCTCACCGCACGCCCTCGCCGGTCGTGCGCAGAACGAAGCCGACACCGCGTACGGTGTGCAGGATCCGCGGCCTGTCGCCCGCCTCCAGCTTGCGGCGCAGATAGCTGACGAAGGTGTCCACGGCATCGCTGCGGACCTCGAAGTCGTAACCCCACACCCGGTCCAGCAGTTGCTCGCGGGTGAGCACGACGCCGGCGTTGCGGGCCAGGACCTCCAGCAGCGCGAACTCGCGCCGTGTCAGTTCCAGCGGCCGGTCGCCCAGGGCCGCCCGGTGGGCGGCCGGGTCCAGGACCAGGCCGCCGACGCGGACCCGGTCGTTGGCGGCGGGCGGGCGGCGGCGCAGCAGGGCATGCAGCCGCAGAACCAGTTCCTGGAGTGCGAACGGCTTGACGAGGTAGTCGTCCCCGCCCGCTTGCAGCCCGGCCACCCGGTCCTCCACCTCGTCCAGCGCGGAGAGCATCAGCACAGGCACCTCGTCGCCCTCGTCGCGCAGGGTCCGGCACACGTCGATGCCGCTGAGGTCGGGCATGCAGATGTCCAGCACGATGATGTCGGGGCGGTCCGCGCGCGCCCCGGTGAGGGCGGTGCGACCGCCGTCGGCGAGTGCCACCGAGAAGCCGTTGAGCCGCAGCCCCCGCTCCAGCGACCGTCGTATGGCCGCGTCGTCGTCGACCACCAGCACCCGACCCGCTCTGCCTGCCATGCACACCTCGGTTTCGACCTCGCACGAGTCCGACCGGAGGAGACCGGTCAACGCATCGGCATGACGCGTGTCTCCCCACCGAACAGAACCCGACCGTAGTCCTCCGCGGTGACGCAGGGGCTGAACTGCGGCCCGCGGGTGGCGACCGCCACATCGCTCCACCAGCGCCGCAGCACGCTGTCCGGGGCGAAGCCGCCGATGCTGTGCAGGTCAGGCGGCTTCTGCGCCGCTTCCGGCACTCCTGCGCCGCGGACACCAGCTGCGTCCGGAACCGTGCCCGTTCCTCCGCCCTGAGATGCTCAAGCCGTGACCCGGTGTGCTCACCTCTGGCCCCCACCGGCGTGGCGGAACCGCAGACGATCGCGTCAGGGGCGGCGAACAGGGTGTTCCGGGCCGCCTCGGGAAGGACCGGCACAAACACGCTTCTTCAGAGCCGCGGACAGCGTGGCGATCCACGCCGTGGGCAGGCAGCCCTGCCCGAGTTCGGCGAACACCCTCACCTGGGTGCGCAGACCGGCCCCGGCGCCTCCGGCGTGACACGGGAGGGTCGGCGCCGACAGGCCCGCCCGCCGCACCGCGGCCGGACTGTCCGCGGCCGGCCGCCGACCACGCTCCGTCCCGTCCCGCGTTCGCCGCCGACGTCCGCGCCGCGGTGCGGACCCGGTCCACCGGTTCCTCCCCGCAAGAACCTGCGGGAACGTTCCGGAAATCCAGTACTCATGAAAGGTCCTCTGCAACGTAGGTCAGATGCCCATGCGTCACCACGGGAGTCGCGCGAGGACTCTCAGGCACGCATCGACCGATAATGCGACGGCGTGCATCCGATGATTCGGCGGAAGCTCCGGGAGAAATGCTCCGCCCCGGAGAATCCGCAGCGCTGGCCTATGCGGGCGATCGTGTCGTTGCCGTTCTCCAAGTACTTGCGCGCCAGGTCGATCCGGAGTTCCGTGAGGTATCGATACGGGGTACTTCCGGTGGCGGCCTTGAAACAGCGTACGAAGTGAAAACGGCTGAAGGAGACCAGGGACGCCAGGTCGTCGAGTGAGACGGGCTGTTCGAGATTCTCCCTCATGTAGGTCAGAATCGTCTCCAGTTGTGGTGAGGTGAGCGCACCGGCCGACTTCGCCGAACCGGCAGTGTGCGGCGAGAGGATATGGGCGGCGATGAACTGCGCTGCCGACTGCGCGTACAAGTCGTCCGCCCCGACCTCGCTCGCGGCCACGACCGCTTTCACCATGGCCGCAAGGACCGGATCGAACCGCACCGCCGGATATGTGTCACGCAGCTGCGCAAGGCGGTACCGGAGCTCCTCCTCGCCGAGGCACCGGTGCAGCGTCTCGATCGAGACGGTGAGAGAGGCGATCGTGGCGGGCTCGCCGCCCTTCGGCGCGACGATCAGCGTGCGGCTCAGCCCCGGCGGAACGACGCACACGTCGTCCGGCAGAGGGAACGTCTCTTTCCGGGCGGGCCCGCCGCGGTCCCCGCGCATTCCCAGGAGACCGCTGAGCTGGGCATTCAGTGTGATTCCTGGTGACGCCGGAAGATGGAGCGTGTGGACGCCCTCCTGGAACGTCCGCTTCCCCACATGAAGGGCCCGCCAGGTTCCGCCGCCCACCGCGCTGGCCCCGCTGGTTGCCTCCAAGGCCCGGCTTCCTCTCTTCCGGTTTCTTTCGCTACTCGAACAGGTGCTGTATGCAGGCGCTGTGTCGAGAATGCAGGTGAGCGGAAGCGGTCACAAGGCGGACGGCGTCGGATTAATTCACTCCGGCCCGGATTAATTGCTCCTGGACTCATGGGATATTGACCGGCGTCGAATCGCGCTGGCACGCTGCCGACATGATTCGAACTCGTCAATTGCTGACACTGATGGTCGGCGTGCTGGCGCTGGCATCGGCCGGCCAGAGCGGGACGAGCGGGACAACAAACCGCGCGACCTCATCCTCGTCCTCCTCCACCACCGCACAGGCGGCCACTGCCGCGGCGAAACGACCGAACATCGTTTTCGTGCTCACCGACGACATGTCATCGAACCTCGTGCAGTACATGCCGGAGGTACAGAAACTGCAGTCGCAGGGCATGACGTTCAGCGACTTCGTGGTCAGCAACTCGCTCTGCTGTCCGTCCCGTTCGTCCCTCTTCACCGGCCGATACCCGCACAACACCGGCGTCCTCGGCAATGAAGGTCCGAACGGCGGCTTCAGCGCCTTCCACAACAACGGACTTGAGCGGGACACCTTCGCCACGACCCTGCGGGCCAAGGGCTATCGGACCGCGATGATGGGCAAATACCTCAACGGATACAGCCCCACCGACACCGTCGACGGCCAGAAGCCCTACGTGCCGCCGGGCTGGAGCCAGTGGGATGTCGTCGGCGGCGGCTACAAGGGGTACAACTACAAGCTCGCCCACAACCACAAGACCGAGTCGCACGGCCACAAGTCCAAGGACTATCTGACCGACGTGCTCAGCAAGAAGGGCACGGCGTTCGTCCGGAAGTCCGCGGCGGCGAACAAGCCGTTCTTGCTGGAGGTCGCCCTCTTCACGCCGCACGGGCCGTCCACCCCGGCACCCAGGGACAAGCATGCCTTCCCCGCGCTGAAGGCGCCGCAGAGCCCCGCGTTCGACAAGCTGCCGACCGACGCGCCGCCGTGGCTGGCCAGGCAGGACCGGCTGACCCGGCGCGAGAAGGACACGATCGACAAGAAGTTCCGCAAGCGTGCACGATCGCTCCAGTCGGTCGACAGGATGATCGGCAATCTGCGCAAGACCCTGACCACGGCGGGTGTCGCCGACAACACGTACATCGTGTTCGGCTCGGACAACGGCTTCCATCTGGGCGAGTACCGGCTCAAGGCGGGAAAGCAGACAGCCTTCGACACTGACGTCCGGGTCCCCCTGGTGATCGCCGGTCCTGGTGTCGCGGCCGGAGGAACGAGCAACGCCCAGGTGTCGAACATCGATTTGGCGCCCACCTTCCAGAGGATCGGCGGCGCCGCGGTGTCGTCCCGGGTGGACGGTCACAGCATGGTCCCGCTCCTCGACGGCGGATCGGACGCCGCCTGGCGCAAGGCCAACCTGATCGAGCACCGCCACGCCGACGGGTCGCCGGGTGATCCCGACAACCACGGGGGCGAGAGCGTCAGCCCACCCAACTACCACGCCATGCGCACCGACTCCTACACCTACGTCGAGTACGCCGGCGGCGAGAAGGAGTACTACAACCTCCGTACCGACCCCTACCAGTTGCACAACACCGTGGGCCGGCTGAGCAGGGCCCGCCTCGCGGAACTGCACGACGCGCTGACCCGTCTGGAGAACTGCCGCGGCGACGGCTGCTGGAGCGCCGGACACCCGTAGACCTTCTCGGACAGGCAACCGCCCGTCTGGCAGCGCCTGCCGATCGCTGCCGCTCAGCGGCGCTCAGCGAGTTCGGCCAAGCGCCCGCAGGACCCGGACACACCACCGCAGTCAGGCGCACGCCTGCCCCCACACCACCCACAGCCGCGTTCTCGGCCGCAGCCGCTGCGGCCGACGAACCAGCAGCGACCCCGATCCTGCCGAGTCCCACGAGGCGCGGTACACGCGCCCGTTCCCCACCCGTCTGCCGTCACGCGCGGTGCAAGGAGAGAGGAAACACCGTATGACCCCGCCCGACTCACACCTGTTCACCCGCCGGAGGCTGCTCACCTCGATGGCCGGTGCCGCCGTGGCCGGATCCGCCATCGTCTCCGCCGCCCCGCGCACCTTCGCCGCCTCCGACGACGGCCTGGCCGCCGAAGCCGCTCGCAGTCTGCCGCTGACAGTCGTCAACCACAGCGGCGAGTTCGCCGACCGCTCGGTCCACCTGTACATCGTGGGCAGCAAGGCAGACCGACAGGTCCGGGTCACCCGGCGCGGCACCCTGGAACCCGTCAAACTCTCCGACAATCACGACAACGGCTTCACGGACTACGCCATCCCGCTGGCCGCCAGGGGCAGGACCACTCTCCACCTGCCCTTCATGTCAGGGCGCATCTACGTCGCTCTCGGCGGCAAACTGAAGTTCAAGGCCGTCAGGGGCGGGGACGGCAAGGCCGCCCTGCAGCACCCCGCGGGCTGGGTGGAATCCGACCCCAACTACCCCGTGCTGCACGACTTCGTCGAGTTCACCCACAACGAAGCCGGCATGTTCTGCAACACCACCATGGTCGACATGTTCAGTGTCCCGATGATGATCCGGCTGACCGGAGCAAAGGACCACAGCACGGGCAGGCTGCGCGACGGCGGCCGCGCCCGGGTCTTCCACGCCATGAGGAACAACCCGGACTTCTCGCGCCTCGTCGTGGGGGACCGGCGCATCATTGCCCCCAGCCATGGCCTTGACGCCGGCCGGTTCCCCCAGCACTACTTCGACCCCTACATCGACAGGGTCTGGCACACCTACAAGGACAAGCACCTCGTCGTCAGGACCAAAGCCGGCACCTTCACCGGCCGGGTGCAGGACCACAAGCTCGCCTTCACCGGCCCGGCGGCGGTCTCATTCGCCAAACCCTCCACTCGTGACGTGCTGTTCTGCGACGGTGCGCTGGCGGCACCCAACGACGGGACCACCGGCCCCGTTGCCGCCGTCCTGGGCGCCGGCTTCCATCGCTCCACCCTGGTCAGCCACCGGAAGCAGCCCACCACCCGCGCGGCCGACTTCTACGACACCCCCGTCACCAATCACTACGCCAAGGTCATTCACGCCGCGACCACCAACGGCAAGGCCTACGGCTTCGCCTTCGACGACGTCGCCGACTGGTCCTCCTACATCCAGGACACCGCACCCAAGCACATGCACCTGACCCTGACCCTGTTCTGACGGCCTGTCCGGGAAATGTGCGCCCGCTCGGCCACCGTCGCGCGGGCGCACGTCCATGCCTTCGGCCACGGGGCCACCCCCGTGGCCGAAGGCAACGGCGAGCGGCTGAACCACTGCCAGGACCGGGGATCACGCCGACAGCGCGCCTGCGACGGTGCTCCTGCACACGGCAGAGACATCGCCTGGCCCCCAAGTGCGGAAAGCGGCGGGACCGCCGACATACGGACGAGCCGGTACCGGAAGTGTCATCACTTCCGGTACCGGCTCCGCACCGGCTTCAAGGTCACGCTGTCCTGAATGCCGCCGGCGCTCACGTTCGCACGAACAGGCTCAGAACTTCGCCCCGAAGTCCTGCGTCCAGTAGGTGCCGTGGGTGCTGCCGGACTTCTTCACGTAGCCCACGCCCATGTGCTCCAGCGAGCAATTGAGAATGTTCGCCCGGTGACCCGGGGACTTCATCCACGACTTGACCACATCGGCAGCAGTGGTCTGGCCGGCGGCGACATTCTCCGCCAGCGCGTTCCAGCCGGTGTAGCCCGCGGCCTCGGCCCTGTCCACCATGGTGCTGCCGTCGGAGCCGCTGTGCCCGACGAAGTCGTGCTTCGCCATGTCCTTCGAGTGACGCTGCGCGGCCTTGTGCAGGGCGGGCCTGACCTTGAGGGCCGGGCAACCGGCCTTCGCTCGTTCGGCATTGGTCAGCTTGACCACGGCCTTCTGCAGCGATGCGGTGCCGGGGGCCGCGGCCGCGGAGGCGGGCTCCGCCGCTGCGGACGTGGCCAGCAGCGCGGTGGAGGCGACCGCGCCGACCAGAGTGGTCGCGAGGTATCGGGAGACTGACATGGTTTCTCTCCAATCAGGGCAGGGACGAGCGCCGCGGATGGCTTGTGGAACGGTCCATGGGCACGGTGTTCGGCGCGGCCTCGGGATTCCTTCTCGCCGCATCGAGCGGATATGCAGCGAGCGGTCTCGGACTCCGTAGTCGGCGGGTTTTCTCGGTGCGGGTGTGGTGCCGAACCTATCCGGCGGCGTTCTGCGGCAGCGCACGAAAATTGCTACGAGAGTGACCGCTGTTGCTCACCCCGGACCCCGCCGAATCCGGTCCGCCGCCAGAATTCTGAGACATTCATGCCGAGCCGTTCCGCAGCGCTGCAGGAGGCCGATATGGCCGGGACTCCAGAGAATGCGCTGACCCGAAAGTGACCCGGTCCTGAACTGGAGGATGACCCACCCGCCTGTGTACGTCTTACTCATGCCACGACATCGACGCAGCAACGCATCGCGCACTGCAGTGCTCCCGGACCCCGGGCCGGGATAGCGCAGCGACCAACTCCTGCCCTGATCACGGTTGTCGTACCGAAGAGGAAGAGCCAGTGTCGCGGAATCGCAAGAACCACGGGGAACTCGTACTGCAGCTGCTGCGCCGGCACGGTCCGCTGTCCCGGAGCGAACTGATCACCATGAGCGGACTGTCCCGGACCACGCTGTACGACATCGTGGTCCCCCTGGTGGACGACGGCACCGTCACGGTCTCGGTCCCCGAGGTCGCCCGCCGCAGGCGAGGGCGTCCAGTGGAGAAGCTTGCACTGAATCCGGAGGCTGGTCGGGTGATCGGCATCGACTTCGCGCAGCAGGCGGTGCGGGTGGCGACCGCGAGCATCACCCACGAGGTCATCGGGACGGCCGGCGAGCAGCACGAGCCGGGGGCGCCGTGGAAGGACCGCGTCGAAACGGCGTACCGCTTGGTGGGCACGCTCATGCGCGGGACACCACGGCCGGGCGCCTGCCAAGCGATAGGAGTCGGCGTGGCCGGTCCCGTGGCCGCACAGGTCGACCACCTGCCGGGCGAGGCGGGGCATGCCACGGTGGCGGCAATGGTGCGGGAGCGCTTCGGCGCTCCGGTGCGGTTGGACAACAACAACCGGCTGGCGGCCTTGGCGGAGTCGAAGTGGGGCGCAGCCGCGGGCGAGCGCGACATGCTGTACCTGCGGCTTTCGCACGGCGTCGGCGGTGGCCTCGTCGTGGACGGCACGCTGCACCGTGGCGCCTTCGGGCTGTCAGGGGGCTTCGGCCACATCACCGTGGATCAGGATGGGCCGGCGTGTGGCTGCGGCGGCGCGGGGTGCCTGGAGACGGTGGCATCGGTCGGGGCCGTACTCGGGGCCTACCGGGCCGCTGGTGGTGCCGCACGGGACCTCCCGGAACTGGTGACCGCGCTGCACGCGGGGGACCGCACGGCCCGTGCGGTTCTGGCCGGGGCCGGGACGCTGATCGGCCGGGCGCTCGCCACGCTGTGCAACACCGTCGATCCGCGTGTGGTCGTGGTGGGCGGCGAACTCGCCGAAGTGGGCCCGGCCGTGATGGAGCCGATCGAGCGGGCACTGGGCCTCGGCCTCATGGCGGGCGCCCGGACCCGGCTGAGCCTGGCGCAGCTCGGCGAGGCGGGCGCCGCCCTGGGTGCCGTCGCACTGCTGCGGCCGGGCACCGTCGGCATTCCACGTCTCGGCCCGCCGGTGGGGGAGGACCGGACCGTCCGCCGGGACTCCATGAAGCCCGGGGCCGTACGCCCCGATACGCGGGTGCCCGGACCGCGGCGGCGTCCCGTGCCGTCACGGCGTTCCGCGGCGACGGCCGTCGAGCAGCGACCAGCGACGAGGTGGACGCGTGCAACGACCCGTTGACCGCCGTCGTCGAGGTGGCGGAGAGCCGGCAGGGAACGGTGGCCACGCTCGGAGCAGCACATCGGATGATGCGCGGGGGGAGAGGGGAACGCACTCGCGCAACGGGCCGGCGCGGACATCGGCCCTTCGTTCCGGCCGCCGCGCGCTTCGCTACGTCAGTTGACGAGCTTCTCGCCGCCCGGGCCCAACAGCTCCCGGTCCCATAGCTGATCAAGCACACGTTGCAGGCCGCGTTTCAGGTGACGCTGGTACGTACTCACGGACAGTCCCAGCCTCTCGGCAGCTGCTTCCCGTGTGGGAGCGCCCCGCAGGAACCGCATGTCCACGACTCGGTGATACTTCTCGGCTCGCGGGTCCTCGCGCAGCGCGGCGACTGCCTCGGTGAGTAATGTCCGCAGCGAGACGACCGGGTCGTCGTGTCCCTGGTCGGCCACCATTCTGGTCCGGGACAGGGGGCTGGCCGCGAGGCCGTCGCGCCGGTGCCACGAGTCGAGGGCGTCGAGGACCGCCGTGTCGAACTCCTCCCGGCTCAGGACGGTCATGACCTCGGCGCCCTCACGAAAGTGAGGTTTCGGCTTCGCGTCGGGACCGGCCAGTTCGATGGAAGCACCGACCTCCGTCCAGCGTTTGCGGGTGACGACCCTCCAGTCGTGTGCGTACAGCGTGAAGCGTTGCGCGCCCACCGGTATGTCGTCCGGCAGCATCCGATGGTCCAGGTACTCCATGAAGTCGCCCCAGAAAGGGCCGCTCGCCAGCGCGATGAAGGACCAGGCGAGATGCTCGGAATGGAGGAACTGCGCCACGCATCGGTGGATCATCAGGTCCATGCTCGCGGAGGGACTCTGACCAGGGTCGGAAGTGGCCATGAAGCGGGCGACGGCGAAATGTTCATGGTCCCGCAGCGGCCGACGCGACCGGATGTGTTCCCACGCGGCGGCCGTGACCGGGTCCCGGGAGACGGCATCGGCAAGGTCCGGTGTCAGCCGCAGCCAGGCCATCACGGCGACGGGCATGGAGGATTCGGCCAAGCGATACACGCGGAAGGCACTCTGCTGTGCATCGATCCAGTGCTCGGCGATGCAGGCGGACCGGGGGCCCTCCGCCGAATCGATCAGACGCAGGACATCGGCACGGTCGGAAGGCCGGTAGACGTCCTCGTAGATGCCGCTTTCGATGTCCCAGGTCAGGAATCGCGAGACGAAGCCGTTGTGACGGTGCAGGTACGTGGACGCCAGGACCGCGGGAAGAACGTCGGGACCGGTGGCCGCCTGGGCCTCGTCGAGGAGATAGCGGCTCACCGTCTCGTGCATCCTCTGGTACCCGTCCGGGTCGCGCCAGCGCAGATCGGCGTCGAGGATCTCGCGGACCAGATCGTGCGGAGACAGGCCGTGCTGCCCGGACTCCACATAGGGCTGACGCCTCAACCAGGCGAAGAGAGCAGGAGCTTCATCGCCGAGCGTGGCCCGCAGCAGCCCTTCGGTCGTCGTCAGGACGTGTGCGCACACTTCGAGCGCATGCTGGTGGGACGGAGACGGGGCATCACCGACGAGGCACTCGACGAGCTGCCGGAGGACGGGTCCGCTCGACTTCCATGTCATGGTCCCGACGTTGTCGCGCGTCGCGATCTCCGCTGCCAGGCGCAGCGCGAGAGGGTGACCGTGGGTGAATTCGATCAACGTATCGTGCAAGGACGGGCGTACCCGCATGCTGCGCAACAGCTCGCGAGCCTCCGCGTCCCGCAGGTCGGACAAGGGGGCCACGTGAAGTGCGGACGACCAGCCGAGGTCCTCGCACCAGTGCGTACAGGGCGGGTTCCTGCTCGCAAGCACCACCAGGGCGCCCACCGGAAGACGCGGCAGGAATTCGTACGCGAGCCAGGGCTCCAGTCCCTGGCAGTGCTCGAAGTTGTCCACGATCAGCACTCCGGCCGGAAGATCGAGGACGCCTCCGGCACGCGCCTCGAAGGCCTGACGGGACGGTTCCACGCCCCGGGCGTTCACCTGCAGGACCGGGCGGTCCACGCCGCGCGCTTCGTCGGCGAAGCGCTGGAGGAGCGTGGACTTGCCTGTGCCGCCGGGTCCGTGGACGAAGATCACGGCCACGGCTGAGTGTTCCGGAGCGGCTGCGCCGACGGCGGATCGAAAGACCGTCAGGACGTCCTCCCGCCCGACGAACATGGACGCACGGCGCAGGGCAAGACGGTCGGCGAGCCGTTCACGGTGCAGAACTAGGTCGGACATCGGGTCGGTTCCTCCGCATGACTTCTGACCAGGCGTCTCCCGGTGCGCCCCGCACGGTAGGGGCCGACCTTGGGGAAATCTTGTGGACCTGGTCGAACACGGCCACGCCCGGGCGCCCCCGCGCCCCGCGGGGGGGGGGGGGGGGGGGGGGGCGGGGGGGGGGGGGGGGGGGGGGCCCGCCGCCCGCGCGCGCGGGCACCCCCCCCCCCCCC
>NZ_JBIWPP010000027.1:34226-126332 GCF_044768335.1 Streptomyces sp. NPDC101151
CGCGGGTTGGGGGCCCTTGGGGTTTATTTGGGGCGCAGGGGGCCCCCCCCCCCCCCCCCCCCCCCCCCGGGGGGGGGGGGGGGGGGGGGGGGGGGCCGCCCGGGCGGGAAGGAGCGAGGAGTGACCGGCCGGCGGGAGCTCGGCGAAGCCGGCAGAGCGCCGCACTGTTCGGCCGGCCGCGGCACGTCAGGAGTCGAACACGCCGGTGAGCGCCCGGGTGAGGCTTGTCGTGGGGCGGCCGATCAGCCGCCGCAGCTCCGAGGAATCGGTGAAGAGCTCGCCGCGCTTGAGGCCGAGGTCCGAGTCGGCAAGGACTTCGGCGAGTTCGGCGGGCAGTCCGGCGTCGAGCAGGGCACCCCGGTACTGCTCGGCGGGCAGGTCGCTGTAGACGATCTCCTGGCCCGTGGCACTGGACAGCGCGGCGGCCAGCTCCGCGAGCGTGAAGGCGGTGTCCCCGCCCAGCTCGTACACGGAACCCGCGTGCCCCTCGGACGTCAGAACGGTGGCCGCCGCCTCCGCGTAGTCGCCCCGCGACGCGGCGCTGACCCGGCCCGTGCCGGCGCTGCCGGGCACGACTCCGGTTTCCAGGAAGAGCGGGAACTGCGACGTGTAGTTCTCCAGGTACCAGCCGTTGCGGAGGATGACGAAGGGTACGCCGCTGTCGCGCAGATACTGCTCGGTCCTCCCATGGGCGTCAGCAAGGAGCATCTGGGCCGTGCGCGCGTTGAGCGTGCTCGTGTAGACGATCAGTTCGGCACCGGCGACCTTGGCCGCGTCGATGGCACGGGCGTGATGGCCGAACCGCTTACCGACGGTTGTCGTCGACACGAGCAGGACTTGCCGCGCCCCCTTGAACGCTTCCGCCAGGCTGCCGGAGTCGGCGAAGTCGGCTCGCCGTACCTGGACACCCAGCTCGGCCAGATCGGTCAGCCTGTCGGTGTCCCGCCCGGTGGCGATGATGTGGTGCGGCGCCACTCCGCGGCGCAGCAGGTCCTCCACGACGAGTCGGCCGAGCTGGCCCGTCGCGCCGGTAACGGCAATGGACATGTCCTACTCCTGGTTCAGGTAGTTCTGAGAGGGCTTGAACGCCTCGGCAGCAGTAGATCCGAGGAACTCCCCGACGGGAAGTGACCACTTTTTGGTTTGGTAACTTTCCATCAGAGAGCAAGCAGGTCAGCTGAGAGTTGGTGCGCCAAAGCGCAGTTGTAGGCGGTCGCTGGGCGAACATGGTGACCCCCACCGCCACAGGCAGCCGGTCAGATGGTCAGATCAAGGCGTCCTGCCGACGGAGTTCCGCGCGGACGGCTTCGATGTCGTGGCGCTGGTGGTGAACGTAGAGCGCGGCGGAGACACCAGCGGCGTGACCGGTCGCAAAAGCCGTGCCCATGACGCGCAGAGAGGCGTACGCGGCGCTGTCCGCAGCCGTCAGCCGGCCCGCTGCCCACAGGTTGTCCGTGTCGGCCGACGTGATCGCACCGTAGGGGATGTCGTACCAGCCGTTGCCCGCGATCGACTGGTAGCGGGTCGACCCGGGTGCCGCATGGTCCTCGATCGGCCAGCCGCAGCGCGCGATCGAGTCACCCGGCCGCTTGCGGCCGCTGATCACGTCGTCCCCGGTCACCGAGGCGCGACCGCGCAGGTGTCGAGTCTCGCGGATACCCATCTGGGGCCCGGTCTCCACGAGGTGCGCGCCGTGCCAGCCGGGCAGGTGACGACGGAAGGCGTTCATGTACTGCCGGGCCTGACACCGTGCGCTCATCTCGCTGTGGGTGAGCGCCGCTGCGTCCAGGGCATCGACCTGTTCGTCGATCAGCAGAAGAAAGATCTGGCCGGTGACCGGCAGACGTGCCGCGATGCCGCGCGTGCGCGCAAACCGGAGACCGGTGCTCTCCGCGAACAGGGTCAGTGCCTGCTCGATGCCTCGGTTCGACAGGTCCGCGTCCTGTGCCACTCCGCCGACGCGGCACACGAGAGTACTTGTCTGCCGGGCGCTTGCGGGTTCGACGCGGACGCCGACTCCGGCCGCGGCCAACAGCGCGCCGTCGCCGCTCGCGTCCACGAAAGCCGATGCTGTGATCCGCTCGTCACCGCCCCGGTCGTTGACGGTGATCTCGCGGACGCGGCCCTCGTCGTCTCGAACCGCCTGCGTCACGGTGCTGTGCAGGCGGACCGTCACGCCCGCCTCGGTGACGAGGCCGTCGTAGAGGTGCTTGGTGGTCTCCAGATCCAGCAGGACGAAGTGGTTGCCTGTCCAGCCGGTGTTGAGGCGTGCGTCGCGGTCGACGGTGACGATCCTGTCGGCGAGCGCATGGGTGGCGTCGCCCTCGGCCGAGGTTCCCGCCAGTTCCTCGTAGACGTCGTAGTCCTTGAGTCGCTGCAGCACCTCGGCGCCGACGCCGGCGACGACCTGCTCGTGGCGCTGGTCGAAGAAGCCGCAGAAGGTGAGCACGGAGCTGATCGTCGACGCGCCGCCCAGGAAGGGCCAGCGCTCCACGAGGAGGACGTCCGCTCCTGCCCGCCGGGCACCGACGGCGGCGGCGATGCCCGCGGCACCACCGCCCGCCACCACGACATCGAAGGAGGATGTGGCACTCATTCTCGGTGTTCCTTTTGCGAGTTGTGAGGGTGAGTCGTGACAGAGGAGCCGGTCCGGCGGAGCCGCCTGTGGGACGGACGTTCGCGTGTCCGGGACGATCAGCCCCTTCTCCGGAGTGGACAGGAGGGGCTACTGTTCCGGAAGTAGACACCTTCGGGTCGCGTAACTCTCCGATGGAGAGCTTCCGCCGCTGTGGAAGGTTCCGTTCCCTGAACGGGCCTGCGTCCTGGCAGGGAGTGGGCACGTGGGAAGGAACGAGGAGATGGCGACAGCGCCGCAGGCCGACTGGGACCCGTACGCGAGCGGGTGTCCCTCTCGTGAGGTTCTCGACCGCATCGGTGACAAGTGGACCGTGCTTGTCCTGGGGGAGTTGGCAGAATCCGGCGCCAAGCGGTACACCGCGTTGCGCAGGAAGCTGGACGGCGTGAGCGAGAAGATGCTCACCCAGACCCTTCGGGCGTTGGAACGCGACGGTCTGGTCCGCCGGACCATCCATCCAGAGATTCCGCCCCGGGTCGAGTACGAGATCACCGAACTCGGTGCAACGCTGCGCGAGCCTTTGAGGGCGTTGAAGCTGTGGTCGATCGACCACATGAATGAGGTCCTGGCGGCGCGGGCCGTCTATGACCGGCGCATCGGTAGCGCCTCACACGAGCCGGGGGACTGAGAGCCGCTTCGCAGTGGGTCGGGGCCGGGCGGTGGCTGGGACGCAGGGACCGGGCGACCCGCCGACCGGTGCTTCAGGTGTCAGGAGGGCTTGACGGTGATCTCCTCGAACACCGCGTAACTGATGTCCACGGACTCGTTCTTGTGGTCGAGTACCTTTGCCTGGCGAGTTCCGCCCAGTCCGCCCACGTAATAGACGATGCGTACCTTCACGGGCTTGCCTTCGGCCGGCTTCAAGTTGACGGCACGCCCGGCGGGTTCCGCATCCATGGCCCGGAAGTCGCAGAGGGTTCCCTGGCCGGTGACGCAGAATCCACGTGACACCGCCGGAATGTAGAGATGGGTTCCCGGGGTGAGGTGCTCTGCGTCGCACCGGTGAATCACCGGCTTCACGGGAGTCGCTGCGTTGACCGGAGTGGACGAGGCCACGATTCCCAATCCTGCCGCGAGCGTCACCCATACAACTGTTGCCATACGCTTCCTGCTTGTCATGAGACTCCTCTTCGTGAAGAGCTGAATTCCAGCAATATGAGCCGCTGGTGGCCCACTGCGCGTTCAAATTACCTGGCGACGCGTCAGACGAGTCAGGAATAATTGCTGTGAGAGCGACGATTGTTGCCCGCATACGGCGGTGAGACGCATCCGCGGGCTGTCCGGTGCGCGGTGACCGGCCGGGTGATGGCTCCGCCGACCGACGTCGTCGGCTTCACCGGTGGGCCGGCCTGAGCAACAACTGCCGCTCCGCCCGCAATTTTGAACAACTGCCGCTGGGCGTCAACAGGTAGATTCATTGCCGAGCAGCGGCGAGGGGACACAACCGGATCGCAGGACAGGCACGGACCATTGGCGTCCCTCTACCCGAGGCGAGGATGTCGGGCGCTGCCCCGGCAGTAATCCGCAGTGAGTTTTGTCGGGTGCTCGACGACACAATCATGCCGCCCCTGGAGAGCCCGGCTGTCGCGACAGCACGCCACAGCCATGACCTCGCCCGATCGGTTCTCACAACGCCGCTTGCATTCCCGTCAAGTGATTCACGCTCATTCCAAGGAGTTCCCCGTATGCGAAGGCTACGCCTTGTCCATGCCGTGCTGGCCGCCGTACTGATGGCGGCCGCAGCGATCAACCTGACTGCCACCACGGCATCGGCCGCCCCCAAGCAGGGCGACGGTTTCGTCGTCAGCAAGGCGCAGTACAACAAGATGTTCCCGCATCACAAGAAGCTTTATACGTACGAGGGCCTGGTCAAGGCGATGAAGGCGTTCCCGGCCTTCGCGCACAAGGGCGATGCCAAGACCAGGAAGCGTGAGGCGGCCGCCTTCCTCGCAAACGTCAGCCACGAGACCAGCGGGCTGATCTACATCAACGAGCAGAACAAGGCCGCCTGGCCCACCTACTGCGCCGAGGAGCCGTACGGCTGCCCGGCCGGCCAGTCCGCCTACCACGGCCGCGGCCCGCTCCAGATCAGCTGGAACTACAACTACAAGGCCGCCGGCGACGCGTTCCACGTCGACCTGCTGCACCACCCGAACCTCGCGGCGAAGAACTCCACCGTGACGTGGAAGCTCGCGCTCTGGTACTGGATGACCCAGTCCGGCCCGGGCACCATGACGTCGCACCACGCGATGGTCAAGAACGGCGGCTTCGGCGAGACGATCCGCAGCATCAACGGCGCCGTCGAGTGCAACGGTGGCAACCCGGCCGAGGTGCAGGACCGGATCGCGAAGTACAAGAAGTTCACCAAGATGCTCAACGTCAGCCGGGGGAAGCACCTCAGCTGCTGACGACCGCACGGCCACGGCGGCAGGAGCGGGCACCCTGACGAGCCGGAGAGACCGGCGCCCCCGGCCCCCCTCCAGCCCTCGGGCTGTCCGCCCTGAGACCAGGACGTCGGCCGTCGGCCCCTGCGACACCTCGAAGCGGACGTCGGCGGCCGGCGGCCACAAGGGTCTGAGCGCCCTGTACGGAGCCCGCCGCTGACCGCCTGCGAGCGGCCGGCCGTCCGCGCACGCCGACAGCTCCGGCGTAGGAACCGTCACTTCTCCTCGCCCTCCTGATCACCGTCGCGTGCCACGACGCACGCACGGCCGCGGACGACGCTTCACGGACAGGGCCGGACAAGAACATTGGGAGACGTCATGCGAAGAATACGAGCCATCGCCCCGCTGCTTGCGCTGTCAGCCGTGCTTACGGTCGGCGGCCAAGGCGCCGAGTCCGCGGCGGTCGCGGCCGGCGGCCACGCCGGTGCGTCCACTGCCGCGGCGAAGAAGAAAGGCGTCAGCGCCTGGCAGTTCCACGGCGTCACCAAGGCGCTGGCCGACTCTGATGTCGGCTGGTTCTACACCTGGTCCTCGAGCAGGGGCCGGATCAGGCCTCCGGCCGGCGTCGAGTTCGTACCCATGATCCATGACGTGGGCTCCGTGACCAGGACCGACCTCGACCTGGCGAAGAAGCAGGGCAGGACCCTGCTCGGTTTCAACGAGCCCGACAGGTCGGATCAGGCGCACATGACGGTGCCTCAGGCGCTCGACCTGTGGCCCCGGCTGCAGTCGACCCGTATGCGGCTCGGCGCTCCCGCGGTGGCCACCGGTGGCGAGGTGGCCGGTGGCTGGCTCGACCGGTTCATGAAGGGCGCCGCCGCCCGTCACTACAAGGTCGATTTCATTCCCCTGCACTGGTACGGCGCGGATTTCGACGCCAAGCGCGCGACCGGTCAGCTGCGCAGTTACCTCCAGGCCGTGCACAAGCGTTACAAGAAGCCGGTTTGGCTCACCGAATACGCACTGACCGACTTCTCTGTCGGCACCCCGCGGTATCCAACGCCGGCCCAGCAGGCCGCGTTCGTGAAGAGATCGACAGCCATGCTGCAGAAACTGCCCTACGTCCGACGGTATGCGTGGTTCACCCTCTCCATGAACCGCGGCGACCGCACCGGTCTTTACCACGGCGCGAAGGCCAACCGGGTGGGCGCCGCCTACCGCGCGGCGGGCTGAGCGGAACAGTCGGCACCGTACCGGTCTCCGCACCCGGCCGCGCAGAAGAGCCACTCACTCCCCATTCCCGATTTTGACGACAAATGAAATGAGGCAAGAACATGAGCAAGCGGACCAGGTACGCCGCCCTGGCGGCCGGAGTCGCCGCGCTCACCGCGGTGGTGGCGCTCGCCCCGGCGAGTTCGGCCGCGCCCAGCACCGCGTCGGCGCACAAGAGGACGTGCTGGGCGACGCACTACGGCCCGATGCCCGCCGGCAGCCAGACGGCCAACGGCGATATTTTCGACAACAGCAAGAACACCGCGGCGACCTCGCTGAGCCGCAGGCACCAGCTGCCGTTCGGCACCAGGGTGAAGGTCACCAACGTGGCGAACGGCAAGTCCCTGGTCGTGCGCGTCAACGACCGGGGCACCTTCGAGCGGACGAAGCAGGTGCCCCTGTGCCTGGACCTGACCGACGGCGCCTTCCGCCGGCTCGGCGGCAGCCTGAACCCCGACGCCGGCCACATAGTCGTCCGGCAGAAGGTGCTCAGGTGATCACCCTCGCGGCGTTCGGCTGACCGTGCACCCTGCCGGGAGGGCCGGACCACCCGGACGGGTGCGGTGCCCGTTCCCGCTCGCGGGGATGGGCGCTCGGTCCGTTCTGTGCGGCCCACGGGGCCGGATCGTCGCTCCCCGGGTGGCGAAGGAGTTCACTGCCCTGTTCCTGCACACCCGCGTCGACCACGGCCCGCCGGCCCTGACCCGTCCCGGCCCGGCGACGGCCTCCGCCGACGCCGGCACGATCGCCGGATCCGGCGGGCTCCGCGTGATGCACACCCCGTGCCACAGGCCCGGAGCACACCGTGCCGTGGCACGATCTGCAACCGGCGGTATCGCTCGGCTCGGCCGCCGTGGCATCGTGGTCGCAGGGCGGAGGTGACCCCATGACCGATGCCGACCCCGGGCTGTTCGGCCCCTCCTCGGTGACCTGGCAGATGCACGGTGACCCCATGATGTGGGTCGCCGGCGTCCGGGCGCTCTACTTCCAGGCCCTGCACCCGCGTGCGGTCCGCGGGGTCATGCAGAACTCCGACTTCCGCCGCGACGCCTGGGGCCGGCTGATGCGTACCGCGAACTTCGTCGGCACGACCACCTACGGCACCACCGAGGCGGCCGAGCGGGCCGGCGCCCGGGTGCGGCGGATCCACCGCATGCTGACCGCGACGGATCCGGACACCGGCGAGCGGTACGGCATCGACGAGCCCGAGCTGCTGTTGTGGGTGCACTGCGCGGAGATCGACTCCTACCTGCACGTCCTGCGCCGCTCCGGCTTCCCCCTCACCGGCATCCAGGCCGACCGTTACATCGCCGAACACCGTGCCGGCGCCCGCCTGGTGGGCCTCGACCCGGACGCCGTTCCGGCCGACCGGACCGAGCTGGCCGCCTACTTCGAGAAGGTGCGACCCGAACTGGCAGCGGGACGCGAGGCACGCGAGGTGGACGACTTCCTCCTCCGTCCGCCGACGCACCCCCTTCTGGTCCCGGCGCGCGAGGTGTTGTGGCGGCGCGTGGCGCAGCTGGCCTACGCCTCCTTGCCCCCGTACGCCCAAGAGCTGTACGGCAGGCCGGCCCCCGCACCCGCCGCCGTCACCCGCCGGCTCAGGGCCATGGGCGCCCTGCTGCGGTGCATTCCCGCACGTCTGCGCTGGCAGCTGCCGCCCAAACACATCCTGCGGGCCATGGAGAGGCTCGGCCCCGGCGCACGACCGGCACCGTACAAACTGGGGCGATAAGTCGCCATACTGGACGAGCAGGGGGGTGTGTCACGGATCGGGCCGCGTTCCGCGCGGTAGCGGGCCGGGGCCGGGTCCCCCAGGGGGCGGGGCGGACAGCGACGGGGGCGACGGCGCGCGATGGGGGAGAACAGGCTGATTCAGGGCCGGTACCGGCTGCTCGATCTGATCGGGCGGGGCGGGATGGGCGAGGTGTGGCGGGCCCGCGACGAGTCGCTGGGCCGGCAGGTCGCGGTGAAGTGCCTCAAGCCGCTCGGCCCGCACCACGACCCGTCCTTCACCCGTGTCCTGCGGGAACGGTTCCGCCGGGAGGCCAGAGTGGCCGCCGCGCTCTCGCACCGCGGAGTGACCGTCGTCCACGACTTCGGCGAGCACGACGGCGTCCTGTACCTCGTCATGGAGCTGCTGGAGGGACGCGATCTGAGCCGGCTGCTGGAGGACAACAAAGGGCATCCGCTGCCGGTGGACGAGGTGATCGACATAGCGGAACAGGTGGCCGCCGCCCTCGCCTACACCCACCGACAGGGCATAGTGCACCGAGACCTGAAGCCGGCCAACATCGTCCGGCTCACCGACGGCACCGTGAAGATCTGCGACTTCGGCATAGCGCGACTCGGCCACGACATCGGCTTCACCGCCCGGCTGACCGGGACCGGCATCGCCATGGGCACCCCCCACTACATGTCCCCGGAGCAGATCGGCGGGACCGAGGTCGACCAGCGCAGCGACCTGTACTCCCTCGGCTGCGTCCTGTACGAGATCGCCACCGGAGCGCCGCCGTTCGACCTGGACGACGCCTGGGCGATCCTGATCGGCCACCGCGACACCCCGCCCCGTCCGCCGCGCGCCCACCGTCCCGAACTCCCGGCCCACTTCGAGCGGGTCGTCCTCGACCTACTGGCCAAGCACCCCGACGAACGACCGTGTGACGCGGGCGAGTTGGGGACTCGCCTGGCCGCCGTCCGTACGGCTCCGGCCTACCTGCCCACGGTCGTGACGGCGCGTCCGTGGGCCGGCCAGGCGGCCACGCACCAGGCGCACCTGCCGGCCTGGACCCAGGGCATGACCACCGGCCACAAGGCGGTCGGTGCCGGACTGCACCCCGTCACACCCGACCCCGGAGCGGCCCTGACCGGCTCGTGGACCGCCTGGCCGGCCGCCGCCGGTGCCCAGGTGGCCGTCCTGTCCCGGCCGTCGCCGGCCGCCGTGGCCGCCCTCACCGCACGGCACCACGAGGGCCTCGGCCTGGCCCGGCGCGGCCGCTGGGCGGAGGCCCGCGACGTTCACCTGGCCGTCGCCGCCGAACGAGGCGCACTTCTCGGCCCCGACCATCCCGACACCCTCGCCAGCCACTTCGAGGCCGCCTTCACCCTCAGCCGCACCGGCCGAGCCGCCGACGCGCTGCGCGCCTACACCGACGTCGCCGACGCCAGAGCACACGTCCTCGGCCCCGACCACCCGGACACGCTGGCCGCCCGGCAGGAAACGGCCTACGTCCTCGGACAGTTGGGCCGCCACTTCGAGGCCCACCAGGGCTACACCTCGGTACTGGCCGCCCGGATGCGCGTCATGGGCGCCGACCATCCCGACACCCTGCGCTGCCGCCACAATCTGGCCTTCAACCTCAGTCGGCTCGGCCGTCTCGACGACTCGTACCGCATGGCCCTCGACGTGGCCGCGTCCCGCGCCCGGGTGCTCGGCCCCGACCACCCCGACACCCTGGTCACCCGCTACGAAGTCGCCTACGCACTCGGCCAGCTGGGACGCTGGGAGGAGGCGCTTCGCACCTACCGCGAGGTCGCCGAGGCCCGCGCCCGGGCCCTCGGCCCCGACCACCCGGACACGCTCGCCGCCCGCTACGAGGCCGGCATCAGCCTCGGCCGCCTGGGCCGCAGCGCGGACGCCCTCCGCCTCTACCGCGACCTGATCGAGGACCGCACCCGCGTCCAGGGCGCCGCCCACCCCGAGACCCTGCGCGCCCGCCACGGCCTGGGCGTCAACCTGGGCCGCCTCGACCGCTGGGAAGAGGCCCTCGCCGAGGCCCGCGACGTGTGCGCGCTGCGCGAACGCGTCCTCGGCGCCGACCACCCGGACACGCTCGTCAGCCGCCGCGAGGTCGCGGTCGCCCTGGGCTGGCTCGGCCGCTGGGCGGACGCGCTCACCGAGTACCGGCGGGTCGCCGCCGCCCGCGAACACGTCCTCGGCCCCGACCACCCCGACACCCTCGCCAGCCGCAACGACGAGGCCCACTGCCTGGAACAGCTGGGCCGCGGCGCCGAGGCCGTGGAGCTGTACCGAAGGGTCGCCGTCCTGAGCCGGCAGCGGGCGTCCGGCGGACACTGACCCGGGCCGGCCGGCCTCCGGGACCGCACCGCGCTCGGCGGATCGGACGGGCCCGGTCCCGGGCCGGCCGGGGGAGCGGGGCTGGGCCCTCGACCTTCAGGCTCACTTTCGTCCGCGGGAACGGGTCGCGCCAGGCCGCCGCCGGATCCTGTACCCGTACCTCCCGACGCATGGCATGTTCAAAGCCTCCAGGACCACAACGGTCTGTCGGGCAGCGCCGGTTCCCGGAGGAGACGGACCGGACGGCCGGCCGACCGGACCCGTCCGGTCGGCACGCCTCTGGCCGTCGTAGATCATCACGTGTTACGAAGAACCATGCCTGCCAACGAGGGAACCCGGACGTACGACGCCGTCATCGTCGGCGGCGGCCACAACGGCCTGGTCGCCGCCGCCTACCTGGCCCGGGCCGGACGGTCCGTGCTGGTCCTTGAACGGCTCGACCACACTGGCGGCGCCGCCGTCTCCACACGCCCGTTCGCCGGCGTCGACGCACGGCTGTCGCGCTACTCCTACCTGGTCAGCCTGCTGCCGCAGAAGATCGTGCGGGACCTCGGCCTCGACTTCCAGGTCCGTGCCCGCACCATCTCCTCGTACACCCCCGTGGAGCGGGCCGGCCGGCCGACCGGACTCCTCGTCGGCGGCGGTGACCTGCGCACCCGCGAGGCCTTCGCCCGGCTCACCGGCTCCGACCGCGAGTACGAGGCCTGGCAGCGGTTCTACGGCATGACCGGCCGGCTCGCCGAGCGGGTCTTCCCGACGCTCACCGAACCGCTGCCGTCGCGCGACGAGCTGCGCCGACGGGTCGACGACGAGGAGGCCTGGCGGAACCTGTTCGAGGAGCCGATCGGCGTCGCGGTCGAGGACCGCTTCGCCGACGACCTCGTGCGGGGCGTGGTCCTCACCGACGCCCTGATCGGCACATTCGCCGACGCCCACGAACCCTCGCTGGCCCAGAACCGCTGCTTCCTCTACCACGTCATCGGCGGTGGCACCGGCGCCTGGGACGTCCCCGTCGGCGGTATGGGCGCCCTGACCGACGCCCTGGCCGCGGCCGCACGCGACGCGGGCGCCGTCGTCGCCACCGGACACGAGGCCGTACGCATCGAGACGGACGGCCGAACCGCGGAGGTCACCTACCGCACCTCCGACGGCGAGGGCGTCGCCGCCGCCCGCCACGTCCTGGTGAACGCCTCCCCGCAGGCCCTCGCGGAGCTGACCGGCGACGCACCGCCCACCCCCGCCGAGGGAGCCCAGCTCAAGGTGAACATGCTGCTCAAGCGGCTGCCGAAGCTGCGCGACCAGTCCGTCGACCCGCGCGAGGCGTTCGCCGGCACCTTCCACATCGCCGAGGGATACACCGACCTCGCCACCGCCCATGCGCAGGCCGCCGCCGGTGTGCTGCCGAGCGCCCCGCCCTCCGAGATCTACTGCCACTCGCTCACCGACCCGACGATCCTCGGCCCCGACCTCGTCGAGCAGGGCTACCAGACCCTCACCCTCTTCGGCCTGCACACCCCGGCCCGGCTCTTCGACCCGGACAACGACGCCGTACGCGACGAACTCCTGAAGTCCACGCTCGCCCAGCTCGACGCCCACCTCGCCGAGCCGCTCGCCGACTGCCTGGCCACCGACGCCGACGGCCGCCCGTGCATCGAGGCGAAGACCCCGCTCGACCTGGAGCGCGACCTGCGCCTGCCGGGCGGCAACATCTTCCACCGCGAGCTGGCCTGGCCCTACGCCCAGGAGGACACCGGCCGCTGGGGCGTGGAGACCCGGCACGCCAACGTCCTGCTGTGCGGGGCGGGCGCGGTGCGCGGGGGAGGGGTGAGCGGGGTGCCGGGGCACAACGCGGCGATGGCGGTGCTGGAGGGCGGCGGCGACTGAGGGACGGCCGAGCCGGGACTCAAGGGCGGCGAGCACGCTGCAGGGGCTGAGGGGCCGGTGCGTCGGCGCCGAGTCGGTGAGCGTGCCGGCCGGTGCCGCGCTCAGGCCCGTAGGCCTCCGTCCACCTGCAGGATCACGCCCGTGACGTAGGACGCGTGGTCGCTCGGCAGCCACGCCGCCGCCTGTGCGATCTCGTCCGTGTCGGCGGCCCGGCCCAGCGGGTTCTGGGCGGTGATCCGCTCGATGATGCCGGGGGAATTCCGCTCGCAGTCGTCGACCGTCTCGGTGAGGGTGAGCCCCGGGGCGACGGCGTTGACGGGGATCCGCCGCGTCTTCCTGGGACCGCACCCGGAGGGCGGGCGCCTCTACGGTGTCTCGGACGCCGACGCGTTCGCCCGGACGTCGGTCCCCCAGCTGCGCGCCGCCGCGGCCCGCTGTCTCGACGACCCCGAGCTGACCGCGCCGATCGGCGAACCCCTGGCCGGAAGCCGGAAGCCGGAAGCTAGGAGTTCGCCCGGCTGTGGGCCGATCACCAGGTGGCCTCCCGGCCCACCCTCCGCAAGACCTTCGACCACCCGTTCGTCGGGCCGGTCACCGCCGACTGCGACGTCCTGGACATCACCGACCAGGATCAACGCGTCGTCTACACCGCCACCCCGGGCTCGCCGTCCGACGAGGCACCGCGGCTGCCGGCGGTGATCGGCTCCCGGCGTACGGCACAACCGCTCGGCCGGCAAGAAATCTGACGGAGCATCAGAATAGGCCTTCCGTCGTCCGGAGGACTGCGGCATTCTGCGCCCATGCAGACGGAGCTGAGCAAGAAACTGGGAATCGAGCACGCCGTCTTCGGCTTCACACCGTTCCCCGCCGTCGCCGCGGCCATCAGCCGGGCCGGCGGTTTCGGCGTGCTCGGTGCGGTCCGCTACACCGCTCCCGACGACCTCAAGCGCGACCTCGACTGGGTCGACGCGCATGTCGACGGCAAGCCGTACGGCCTGGACGTGGTCATGCCCGCGAAGAAGGTCGAAGGTGTCACGGAGGCCGACGTCGAGGCGATGATCCCCGACGGACACCGGCAGTTCGTCAAGGACACCCTCGCCAAGCACGGCGTGCCCGAACTCGCCGAGGGCGAGGCATCCGGCTGGCGCATCACCGGATGGATGGAGCAGGTCGCCCGCACCCAGCTCGACGTCGCCTTCGACTACCCGATCCGCCTGCTCGCCAATGCCCTCGGCTCCCCGCCCGCCGACGTCGTCACCCGCGCCCACGAGCACAACGTGCTGGTCGCAGCGCTCGCGGGCAGCGCCCGGCACGCGCGAAAGCACACGGAGGCCGGCCTCGACATCGTCGTCGCCCAGGGCTACGAGGCCGGCGGCCACACCGGCGAGATCGCCTCCATGGTGCTCACCCCCGAGGTTGTGGACGCCGTGGATCCCCTGCCCGTGCTGGCCGCCGGCGGCATCGGCAGCGGGCAGCAGGTCGCCGCAGCCCTCGCCCTCGGTGCCCAGGGCGTGTGGCTGGGGTCGCTCTGGCTGACCACCACCGAGGCCGGACTTCCCTCGCCCAAGCTCATCCGGAAGCTGCTCGCAGCCGGCTCCGGCGACACCGTCCGCTCCCGTGCCCTGACCGGGAAACCCGCACGCCAGCTCCGTACCGAATGGACCGACGCCTGGGACGACCCGGCCGGACCCGGCACCCTCCCGATGCCCCTGCAGGGCCTGCTCGTCGCCGAGGCCGTCTCGCGCATCCAGAAGTACGAGGTCGATCCGCTGCTCGGCACCCCCGTCGGCCAGATCGTCGGCCGGATGAACAGCGAACGCAGTGTCCAGGCCGTCTTCGACGACCTCACCCGCGGCTTCGAGCAGGCCGTGGACCGCATCAACCGCATCGCCGGAAGGAGCGGCCAGTGAGCACACCCCCCGCCGGATTCTGGGTCCAGGCCACCCAGGACCCCGACCGCACGGTCCTCGTCGCGCCGGACGGCGAGCAGTGGACCGCCGGACGTCTGCACGCAGCCGCCAACCGCCTCGTCCACGGCCTGCGCGCCGCGGGCCTTGAGCGCGGGGACGCCTTCGCGGTCGTCCTGCCCAACGGCATCGAGTTCTTCACCGCGTACCTTGCCGCCAGCCAGGCCGGTTTCTACCTCGTCCCCGTCAACCACCACTTCGTGGGCCCCGAGATCGCCTGGATCGTCGCGGACTCGGGCGCCAAGGTGCTCGTCGCCCACGAGCGGTTCGCCGAACCGGCCCGCCACGCGGCCGAAGAGGCCGGGTTCCCGGCGACCCACCGCTACGCCGTCGGCACGGTCGAGGGATTCCGGCCCTACGCCGAACTCCTCGACGGACAGCCCGAGTCGGCACCCGAGGACCGCGAGCTCGGCTGGGTCATGAACTACACATCGGGTACGACCGGCCGCCCGCGCGGCATCCGCCGCCCGCTGCCCGGCAGGCGCCCCGAGGAGGCCTACCTCGGCGGCTTCCTCGGCATCTTCGGCATCAAGCCGAACGACGACAACGTGCACCTGGTCTGCTCCCCGCTCTACCACACGGCAGTCCTCCAGTTCGCGGGTGCGTCCCTGCACATCGGCCACCGCCTGGTGCTGATGGACAAATGGACGCCCGAGGAGATGCTCCGTGTCATCGACGCCCACGCGTGCACGCACACCCATATGGTCCCGACCCAGTTCCACCGGCTGCTCGCGCTGCCGGGGGACGTGCGGCGGTCGTACGACGTCTCGTCCATGCGGCACGCCATCCACGGCGCCGCCCCCTGCCCCGACCATGTGAAGCGGGCCATGATCGACTGGTGGGGGAACTGCGTGGAGGAGTACTACGCGGCCAGCGAGGGCGGCGGGGCCTTCGCCACCGCCGAGGACTGGCTGAAGAAGCCCGGCACGGTCGGCAAGGCCTGGCCCATCAGCGAACTCGCGATCTTCGACGACGACGGCAACCGGCTTCCGCCCGGGCAACTGGGCACCGTCTACATGAAGATGAGCACCGGCGGCTTCTCCTACCACAAGGACGAGGCCAAGACGAAGAAGAACCGCATCGGCGACTTCTTCACCGTGGGCGACCTCGGCTACCTGGACGAGGACGGCTACCTCTTCCTCCGCGACCGCAAGATCGACATGATCATCTCCGGCGGGGTCAACATCTACCCGGCCGAGATCGAGTCCGCGCTGCTCGCCCACCCCGCCGTCGCCGACGCCGCCGCCTTCGGCATACCGCACGACGACTGGGGCGAGGAGGTCAAGGCCGTCGTGGAACCCGCCCCCGGGCACGAGCCGGGCCCGGCCCTCGCCGCCGCCCTGCTGGATCACTGCGCCGAGCGGCTCGCCGGGTACAAGCGGCCCAAGAGTGTCGACTTCATCACCGAGATGCCCCGCGACCCCAACGGCAAGCTGTACAAGCGGCGGCTGCGGGATCCCTACTGGGAAGGCCGCACCAGGCAGGTGTGACCCGCAGGAGCGCCCCCGTCGGGTCCCGGGTTCTTGACCTGCGCGTCCGGCGGGCCGAGGATCGGCTGTCATGACGCAGGGACACGGCAGCACGGTCGACGGGGTGCTGCGGCGCAGCGCCCGGCGCACCCCGGCGCGCGTCGCGCTGGAGTACGGCGAACGCACCTGGACGTACGAGGAACTCGACGCCGCCGTCTCCCGTGCGGCGGGCCTCCTCCTCACCGAGGGGCTCGCCCCGGGAGACCGGGTGGGCACCTACGGGCACAACTCCGACGCCTACCTGATCGCCTTCCTCGCCTGCGCCCGCGCGGGCCTGGTCCATGTGCCGGTCAACCAGAACCTGACCGGCGACGACCTGGCCTACATCCTCGGCCAGTCGGGCAGCACGCTGGTACTGGCCGACCCGGACCTCGCCGGCCGACTGCCTGAAGGCGTACGGGTGCTGCCCCTGCGGGACGCCGGCGACTCCTTCCTCGCACGGCAGGCGGAGGCGGCGTCGTACGAGGGGCCCGAACCGCGCACCGAGGACCTGGTCCAGCTGCTGTACACCTCCGGCACCACCGCCCTGCCGAAGGGGGCGATGATGACCCATCGGGCGCTGGTGCACGAGTACCTGAGCGCGATCACCGCCCTCGACCTGAGCGCCGGCGACCGACCCGTGCACGCCCTGCCGCTCTATCACTCGGCCCAGATGCATGTGTTCCTGCTGCCGTACCTCGCGGTCGGCGCCACCAACATCATCCTGGACGCGCCCGACGGCGACCGCCTCTTCGACCTGATCGAAGCGGGCCACGTGGACAGCCTGTTCGCCCCGCCCACCGTATGGATCGGCCTGGCCGGCCGGCCCGACTTCACCACCCGGGACCTCGGCGGCCTGCGCAAGGCCTACTACGGCGCGTCGGTCATGCCCGTGCCGGTGCTCCAGCGGCTGCGTGAACGCCTGCCCGGGCTGGCCTTCTTCAACTGCTTCGGGCAGAGCGAGATCGGCCCCCTGGCCACCGTGCTGGGGCCCGAGGAGCACGAGGGCCGGCTGGACTCCTGCGGCCGGACGGTACTGTTCGTGGACGCACGGGTGGTGGACGACAAGGGCGAGGACGTGCCCGCCGGCACGCCCGGTGAAATCGTCTACCGCTCACCGCAGTTGTGCGAGGGCTACTGGAACAAGCCCGAGGAGACCACCGAGGCCTTCCGTGACGGCTGGTTCCACTCCGGGGACCTCGCCGTGCGCGATGCGGACGGCTACTTCACGATCGTGGACCGGGTGAAGGACGTCATCAACTCCGGCGGTGTGCTGGTGGCTTCCCGCCAGGTCGAGGACGCCCTCTACACCCACGAGGCCGTCGCCGAGGCAGCCGTGATCGGTCTGCCCGACGAGCGGTGGATCGAGGCCGTCACGGCGGTCGTCGTGCCACGCGGTGAGGTGACGGAGGAGCAGCTCGTCGCGCATGTGCGGGAGAAACTCACCTCCTTCAAGGCCCCCAAGCGGGTGCTGTTCGTGGACGAACTGCCGCGCAACGCCAGCGGAAAGATCCTGAAGCGGGAACTGCGGGACCGGTTCAGCGGCTAGCCCCGGCCCCGGCGCTCCCGCAGGGCGTCGGCGAGCAGCCGCCACTGCGGGAGCGCCGAGCCGCCCCGCTCGACGCCGATCACCTGCACCGCCACGTGGTCGGCGCCTGCCTCGGCGTGGCCCCGCAGCTTCCGTACCACGGTGTCCGGGTCGCCCCAGAACACCAGGTCGTCCACCAGCCGGTCGCTGCCGCCGCCGGTGATCTCGTCGTCCGTGTAGCCGAGCCTGCGGAACTTCGCCAGGTTGTAGGGGGTCTCGAGGTAGCCGTGCAGGTGCTCGCGCGCGAGTGCCCGGGCCCGGCCGGGGTCGGTCTCGAAGAGCACCGGGTGCTCGACGGCCAGGAAGGCCTCCGGGCCGAGGATCTCTCGCGCCTGTGCGGTGTGGGCCACGTTCACGTGGTAGGTCTGGGCCCCGTCGGCGCGCTCGCGGGCCAGCTCCAGCATCCGCGGGCCGTACGCGGCCAGCAGGCGCCGAATCGCGCCCCGGGGGCGGGGGTTGGGGGTCTCCAGCGTGTCCAGCTCGTCCAGGTACGCGGACATGGCGGCGAGCGGCTTGACCCCCGGGCGCGGCTGACCGCCGAAGCCGAGACCGAGGACATGCCGTTCCGGATAGGCGTCGGCGAGCAGCACCGCGGCGCCGTACGTCCATCGCGCCTCGCGTGACCAGATCCGGGCGATGCCGTTGACGACACTCAGCCGCTCGGTGGAGGCGAGCAGATAGCCGGCGTGGCTGAACGCGTCCCGCCCCAGCAGTTCGGGGATCCACAGTGCCCGCCAGCCCAGCTCCTCCAGTTCCTGGGCCGCGTCCCGGATCATGGCGGCCGGTTGGTGCTCGAAGTCGAAGGTGTAGATCCCGAACGTGCCGAGCCCCAGACGCTTCCCGCCGGTCATCGTGCGCTCCCTCATGGATTGGATCACCACACCACACATCACATCGGTCGATCGAAATATCGCAGAATATCGATATGAAGGACAAGGGATGACCCGGGCCGGCCGGGGCGCGAGTGGCTAGAGTGTCTGGCCCAGTTCCGCGACGAGGCCGGCGATGCGCCGCTCGTCCCGCTTGTAGTGGGTCCACTTGCCCACGCGGGTCGCGCGCACCAGTCCGGCGCGCTGGAGTTCGGCCATGTACGCGGACACGGTGGACTGGGCCAGCCCCGCCTTCGCCTGTATGTGACTCACGCACACACCCACCTCGGCCGGATCGGCGATCGCCGTCTCCATCGGGAAGTGCCGCTCGGGCTCGCGCAGCCACTGCAGTATCTGCAGCCGCATCGGGTTGGACAGCGCCCGCAAGGCGCCGACCACGTCCGGATCCGGGGAGAGGGCGGTGTCCGTCATGCATCCGGAGTATAGGTTGCCGTCGACATTTCGAAGTACGTCGATGCAAGCGGGGCCCAGGTCGTGCCCTGCCACGGGGGTGCGTCAAGTTTCGCGTGGTTTCCGCAGGTGTCCCTAGGTGGCCCTGGAGCAGCAGCAGGGGTCGGCCCGGGTGACGGGCTCGGTGGCGCTGACGGCGGCGATCGCCTCGGTCCGGCACCCGACCCGGGACCGGACGGCGCCCGAGGCCGCAGAAGCCGCCGAGGGGGCCATACCGGCCGGGCCGGTGCCATACGGGTGAGCGCCGGAGCGGTCGCCCGCGTCAGCGCGGTCGCAGGTCCACGATCCGGCGGATCTTGCCCACGGACCGCTCCAGTGACTCCGGCTCCACGATCTCCACGTCCACGGACACGCCGATGCCGTGCTTCACGGCCGCGGCGATGGACAGGGCCGCCGCCTCCCGTACCTCGGGCGTGGCGCCGGGGCGGGCCTCGGCACGTACAGTGAGCGCGTCGAGGCGGCCCTCGCGGGAGAGCCGCAGCTGGAAGTGCGGCGCCACACCCGGAGTGCGCAGCACGATCTCCTCGACCTGGGTCGGGAACAGGTTGACCCCGCGCAGGATCACCATGTCGTCGCTGCGCCCGGTGACCTTCTCCATCCGCCGGAACACCCGCGCCGTCCCGGGCAGCAGCCGGGTCAGGTCCCGGGTCCGGTACCGGACGATCGGCATGGCCTCCTTGGTGAGCGAGGTGAACACCAGCTCGCCCCGCTCGCCCTCCGGCAGCACCTCACCCGTGATCGGGTCGACGACCTCCGGATAGAAGTGGTCCTCCCACACATGGAGACCGTCCTTGGTCTCGACGCACTCCTGGGCCACCCCCGGGCCGATCACCTCGGACAGCCCGTAGATGTCGACGGCATCGATCGCGAACCGCTCCTCGATCTCGCGCCGCATCTGCTCGGTCCAGGGCTCGGCGCCGAAGACGCCCACCCGCAGCGAGGTGCCGCGCGGATCCACGCCCTGGCGCTCGAACTCGTCCAGCAGCGTCAGCATGTACGACGGGGTGACCATGATGACGCCGGGTTCGAGGTCCCGGATCAGCTGGACCTGGCGGGACGTCATGCCGCCGGACGCGGGGACGACCGTACAGCCCAGGCGCTCGGCACCGTAGTGGGCGCCGAGGCCTCCGGTGAACAGCCCATAGCCGTAAGCCACATGCAGGGTGTCACCGGGCCGCCCGCCCGCCGCCCGGATCGACCGCGCCACCATGTCGGCCCACATGGAGAGGTCGTTCTCCGTGTAGCCGACCACCGTGGGCAGTCCCGTGGTGCCGCTGGAGGCATGGAGGCGGCGAATGCGTTCACGGGGCACGGCGAACATGCCGTACGGGTAGTGCTCCCGGAGGTCGGTCTTGGTGGTGAACGGGAAGTGCGCGAGGTCGGCGAGCGAACGGCAGTCCTCCGGGCGGACCCCTGCCTTGTCGAAGGACTCCCGGTAGAAGGGCACGTGGTTGTAGGCGTGCCGCAGCGAGGCACGGAGCCGTTCCAGCTGGAGCCCACGCAGTTCCTCGGGCCCGAGCTTCTCGCCCGCGTCCAGCAGGTCCGTCGCATCCGCCATCGGGACCTTCTCCCTCGTCTGCCGCACATTCCGGACGACCGATCATTCGGTCGATCTGTTCGGGGCCAGTAATTCAGGCCATCCGGCTCCAGACAAGGGGTCCGGTCGGATTTTCCGGCGGGACGTCGCCCAGAATGGCCGGGTGGAGCTACGACGGGAACTGCTGCCCCCGGCTGTGCCGGCCGCGCGGCTCGCGGAGTCGGGCGAGGAGATCGAGCGGATCGAGAGCCTGCTGCGGGAGGACCGGGAGGCCGGGCGCCGGGCGGTCGACGCCTTCAACGCGGCGACCGGGCACGCCTACGAACCGTCGGACTTCCTGTACTGGAGCGCGGCGCGCGATCTGCACGACTTCGCCCTCGAGGCCGCCCGGCCGGCGCGGCCTCGCGTGCTCGACGTCACCCGCGACGAACTGGCCGAGATCGTCCGCCGGATCATGCACGCGGATCCCGACACCGACCACTACCTGCTCGTGCTGAAAGCCAACGTCGCCCATCCCCGCGCCTCCGACCTGCTCTTCCACCCGCCCGCCCATCTGGCGGACGCAGCGCCGGAGCGGATCGTCGAGGAACTGCAGGCACACCGGCCCTTCGCTCTGTGAGCGCGCTTCTCCCGCCCTGACCGCAACGGTGTTGCATCACGACGGGACGGACCCGGATGATCATTCGCATGCCGACGTTCACCACAGCCGACGGAACCCGGCTCGCCTACCACCTCCGCGGTGCGGGCGAGACCCTCGCGGTCCTGCCCGGCGGGCCCATGCGCGCCTCCGCCTACCTCGGCGACCTGGGCGGGCTCACCGCTCACCGCCGCCTGGCCCTGCTCGATCTGCGGGGCACCGGGGACTCCGCGGTACCGGCCGACCCGGCCACGTACCGCTGTGACCGGTTGGTGGACGACGTGGAGGTGTGGCGGGCCCACATGGGTCTGGAGCACATGGATCTGCTCGCGCACTCCGCGGCCGCCAGCCTCGCCATTCTCTACGCGGCCCGCTACCCGCAGCGGATTCGGCGGCTCGTGCTGATCACCCCCAATCCCTCGGCCCTCGGCATGCGGGCGACACCCGAGGACCGGCTGGCCGCGGCCCGGCTGCGCGCGGACGAGCCCTGGTTCGCGGAGGCGTTCCCCCCGTTCGAGGCGTGGCTGGCGGGCGAGGCCGAATTCGACGAGGTCTTCATGCCCTTCTACTACGGCCGCTGGGACGAGGCCGCCCGCGCCCATGACGCGGCCACCGAGGAGCAGTCCAACGACGAGGCGGGCGACCGGTACTTCGCCGACGGCGCCTTCACCCCGGACGCCACCCGGACCGCGCTCGCCGCCCTGACCGCCCCGGTCCTGGTGTACGCGGGCGGATGCGACGGCGGCCCCCGCCCCTACCTCGCCCGCCGCACCGCCGAGGCCTTCCCCCGCGCCGAGTTCGCCGTCCAGCCCGGCGCCGGCCACTACCCCTGGCTGGACGACTCGGAGCACTTCGTCCGGCGCACCCTCGCCTTCCTCGACGGGGACAAGGGCGCCACTGGGGACGGCGCGGTCAGCCCGCCTGTGGGCCGTACGCCCGCATGAAGCGGTCGCGGAACTTGTTCATCGCCCAGATCGGCGCGTCCGCCGCCGGCTTGAGGCCCTCGGTCCAGCCCCAGCCGGACACCCGGTCCAGCACCTTGGGGTCGCGGGCGACGATGGTGACGGGCACGTCCTTGCGGGGGCTGCCCGCGGTGACGGTCGGCACCGGCTGGTGGTCGCCGAGGAAGACCATGACCGTGTTCTCGTCGCCGTAGCGCTGCAGGAACCCGATGAGGCTGTGCAGCGAGTACTCGATGGCGTTCCGGTACTCGGTGCGCACGCTGTCCGGGTTCTTCCAGACTTCCTTGGGGTCCTTGCCCTCCTTCTTGATGCGATGGAAGACGGAGCCGTCGCCGAGCTCCTTCCAGTCGATCATGTGGGCGACGGGCGCCCAGGGGTTGTGGCTGGAGGCGAGGATGATCTCCGCCATCAGCGGGTCCCGGTCCTTCTTGCCGAACTCCAGCCGGTTGAAGGCCTCCAGGCTGAACTGGTCCGGCACGGGCGTCCAGCTGAAGTACGGACCGTGGTATCCGAGGTGCTCGGAGTCGTAGATGTGGTCCAGGGCGAAGAACTTGCCCTCCGGCCAGGCCCGCCGCACGCCCGGCACGATGCCGACCGTGCGCCAGGCGCCGGTCTCGCGGAAGTACCGGGTGAGGGTCATCCGGTCGCTGGAGGTGAGGTTCCGGTACCGCTGCTGGTTCTTGATCCACAGTCCGGACAGGAAGGTCGAGTGGCACAACCAGCTGCCCGCGCCCGTCACCGGGGACCGGAGCCAGCCGCTGCGCGCCTCGAAACCGGCCGCCTTCAGCGATGCGGTGCCCTCGTCGAGCACCGTGCCGATCCGCGGCGCCATCGCCGGGTCCTCGATCGCCGTACGGCCGTAGCTCTCGATGAAGGTGAACAGGACGTCCTTGCCGCGCAGGCCGGTCAGCAACTGATCGCGCGGTGTGCCGGCGAAGGCGTCCACGGCGGCCTCCTCGCGGAAGACCTGGGCGTCCTGAAGGCCCGCGCGGATCTGCTGGACCCGGTTGTCCACGAGTTCGGCATCGATCTTGGACGCGATCGGCGCGTCACCGATCTGCAGACCGAGGGTGACGCAGGTGATCCAGGCGGTGCCCAGCACCAGGGTGCTCCGGGCGGCCACCTCGCGGTGCCGGACCATCAGGCCGGTCAGCCGGACCACGGCGAGTGTGGTGAACAGCAGGACCGCGACCGCCAGCAGCAGGACGGCGGTGACGGCGAGCAGTTCGCCGGTCCGGCCGAACGACTCCCGCAGGAAGTCCGCAGCGTCGTCCAGCAGGACCCAGTCCAGCACCAGATCGAACGGCCGGACCAGCACCGAGTAGAAGCCCATGTCGATGCATTTGAGGATGGTCAGCAGCCCGAGCAGCAGGCCCGTGGCCACCGCCGTGATGCGCCTGGCCCGGGGCGGCAGCACCAGCAGCAGGCCGGCCAGCAGGATCCCCTCGGCGGGGATGCGCAGAAACGCGGTGAGGGTGAGCCGGTCGAGCTGGTTCGGCAGCAGCAGCGCGCCCAGCACCAGGGCGGCGGCGAGGACGGTCGTCCCCACGGTCACGCCCCGCGCGAGGCGCGGGTGGCGCCGGAGCCCGCCGAACCGGCCGGAGCGGGGACTCTGCGGGGAGTCCCGCCCGGCGGCCTCGCCGCTCCCCGCGTCGTCGGTGTCCGACTCCGTCGCGGGGTCCGGCAGTTGACGAGGCATGAGGTGCGACACCCGAAGGTCCTTCCGTGCGTGGCCCGGTGCTGGTGGCGACGGGCCGCGCGCAGGAGGCGGCGCCGTCATCACCCGTACGGCCGGCCGTCACCGTCCGTTCAACCGTGGCGCACAGCGTACGCGGCCGGGGCCGCGCGACGGCGAGGGGACACCCCCTCGCCCCTACCGGTCCGCCGCCACCGCCACCTCCCGCGCCCACCGGTAGTCCGCCTTGCCGCTCGGGGACCGCTGGATGGAGTCCGCGATCACCAGCTGCCGCGGCACCTTGTATCCCGCCAGCCGGGTGCGGCAATGGTCCTGGATGTCGGTCAGCGAGGGCTGCGGGGCCCCCTCGCGCAGTTGCACCACGGCCGCCACATGGTTGCCCCAGGTGGCGTCCGGCACCCCGGCGACCAGCGCGTCGTACACGTCCGGATGCGCCTTGAGCGCCTGCTCGACCTCCTCCGGGTACACCTTCTCGCCCCCGGTGTTGATGCACTGCGAGCCCCGGCCGAGGACGGTGACGACGCCCTCCTCGTCCACCGTCGCCATGTCCCCGAGCAGCACCCAGCGCTGTCCGCCCTTCTCGAAGAACGTCTCGGCGGTCTTGCGCGGGTCGTTGTAGTAGCCGAGCGGCACATGGCCGCACTGCGCGACCCGGCCGATGTCACCCGCGCCGATCAGCTCGTACGTCGCCGGATCCACCACCTGGGTACGGGAGTTGACCCGGATGCGAAATCCCCGCTCGGGCCCCGAGTCCTCCGTCGCCGTACCGTTGAAACCGGACTCGGAGGAGCCGAAGTTGTTCAGCAGCAGGGCGCCCGGCACCAGCTCCCGGAACTGCCGGCGCACGGTCTCCGACATGATCGCGCCCGACGAGGAGACGCTGAACAGTGCCGAGCAGTCCGTACCCTTCATCGGCCCGCCGAGCGCGTCGATCAGCGGCCGGAGCATCGCGTCCCCGACCAGCGACATGCTGGTGACCTTCTCCTTCGCTACGGTCCGCAGCACCTCCTCCGGCACGAACTTGCGGTGGAGAACCACCCGTTGGCCGAAGTTGAAGCCGATGAACGCGGTGAGGGTGGATGTGCCGTGCATCAGTGGGGGAGTGGGGAAGAAGGTGATCCCCGACCCGCCCGCCGCGACCCGCTCGGCCAGCTCCTCGGGCGTCTTCACCGGCTCACCCGTCGGCGCCCCGCCGCCCAGGCCGGCGAAGAACAGGTCCTCCTGGCGCCACATCACCCCCTTGGGCATGCCGGTCGTGCCGCCGGTGTAGATGATGAACTGGTCGTCGCCCGACCTGACGGGAAAGCCCCGCTCGGGCGATCCGGACGCCTCCGCCTCGGCGAACGGGACGGCGCCGGGCACCTCGGCCGGACCGCCCACCCGCAGCAGATGCCGCAGCTCGGGCGTGCGCGGCAGTGCCGCCGCCACCCGGTCGCCGAACTCCGCGTCGAAGACCAGCGCGACCAGATCCGCGTCCCGGTAGAGGTAGACCAGTTCCTCCTCGACATAGCGGTAGTTGACGTTGACCGGGACGATCCGAGCCTTCATGCAGGCCAGGACCGTCTGCAGGTACTCGACGCCGTTGTACAGGTGCAGGCCCAGATGCTCCCCGGGGCGTATCCCGCCGGCGATCAGATGATGGGCCACGCGGTTGGCGGCCGCGTCCAGCTCCGCGTACGTCAGGCGGCGTTCCGCGCCGGTGCCGGGATGGTCGAGGTACACGAGCGCCTCGCGGTCCGGGACCACGTCGACGACCGACTCGAACAGATCGGCAAGGTTGTACTCCACCGCTCCTCCTGACCCCGGGCAGTCCTACCTGGCATCCGCCGGTTCGCCGGTCATCAGAGCAAAGGGCGCGGCAACTGTGAAGGGTCCGCGCGAATAAATCTGACTGCCTGTCAGAAAACCCTTGAAGTGCCTCCCCGCCTACTGCAACCTGTTCTCGTTCTTACCGAGGGGAGATGGGCAAATGGGTGGGACCGAACACCTCACCGTGCAGCGCGAAGGCGCCACACTGGTGCTCACGCTCAACAGGCCCGACGCCAAGAACGCGCTCTCGCTGCCGATGCTCGTCGGCCTCCACGACGGCTGGATCGAGGCCGACGAGGACGACGAGATCCGCTCGATCGTGCTCACCGGGGCCGGGGGCGCCTTCTGCGCCGGGATGGACCTCAAGGCGCTGGCCGGCGGCGGCATGGCCGGCCAGCACTACCGCGACCGGCTCAAGGCCGACCCCGACCTGCACTGGAAGGCCATGCTGCGCCATCACCGCCCCCGCAAACCGGTGATCGCCGCCGTCGAGGGGCACTGCGTGGCCGGCGGCACCGAGATCCTCCAGGGCACCGACATCCGGGTCGCGGGCGAGTCCGCGACCTTCGGCCTGTTCGAGGTCAGGCGCGGCCTGTTCCCGATCGGCGGCTCGACCGTCCGGCTGCAGCGCCAGATCCCGCGCACCCACGCCCTGGAGATGCTGCTCACCGGACGGCCGTACAGCGCGGCGGAGGCCGCCGGCATCGGGCTGATCGGACACGTCGTCCCCGACGGCACCGCGCTCGCCAGGGCGCTGGAGATCGCCGAGTTGATCAACGCCTGCGGGCCGCTCGCGGTCGAGGCCGTCAAGGCATCGGTGTACGAGACAGCCGAGATGACCGAGACCGACGGACTCGCCGCCGAACTCACCTGTGGCTGGCCGGTCTTCGACACCGCCGACGCCAAGGAGGGCGCCCGCGCCTTCGCGGAGAAGCGGCCCCCCGTCTACAAGCGCGCCTGACCCGAGGAGCCCCCGATGCCCGAAGTCCTCAAAGCCCCTCTCGTGGTCGAGTTCCCCTTCACCCGGTCCCTCGGCCCCGTCCAGAGCGCCTTCCTCACCGGACTGCGCGAGCGCCTGGTCCTCGGGGTGAAGGCCGCCGACGGCCGCACCCTCGTCCCGCCCGTGGAGTACGACCCCGTCACCTCCGAGGAGATCCGCGACCTCGTCGAGGTCGCTCCCACGGGCACGGTCACCACCTGGGCCTGGAACCACGAGCCCCGCCGCGGCCAGCCCCTCGCCACCCCCTTCGCCTGGGTCCTGGTCCGGCTCGACGGCGCCGACACCGGCCTGCTGCACGCCCTGGACGCCCCCGGCCCGGACGCCGTCCGCACCGGCATGCGGGTGCGGATCCGGTGGGCCGGAGAACGCACCGGCGCCATCACCGACATCGCCTGCTTCGAGCCCTACGACGGCGAACCGGAACAACCGGGCGGCCACACGGGCGAGTTCGAGGACCCGCTCACCGGGATCGTCGCCCCCGCCCGGCTCGACTACACCTACTCGCCCGGCCGCGCCCAGTCCGACTACATAGACGCCCTCTCCGAACAGCGCACCGTCGGCGAGCGCTGCCCCTCCTGCCGCAAGGTGTACGTCCCGCCCCGGGGTGCGTGCCCCACATGTGGCGTGGCCACGTCGGAACACGTCGAAGTGGGCCCCCGGGGCACAGTGACCACCTACTGCATCGTCAACATCAAGGCCAAGAACCTCGACATCGAAGTGCCGTACGTCTACGCGCACATCGCCCTCGACGGCGCGGACCTCGCCCTGCACGCCCGGATCGGCGGCATCCCCTACGACGAGGTGCGCATGGGCCTCCGGGTCGAGCCGGTGTGGACCCAAGGCGCGCGCTACCCCGATCACTACCGGCCGGCCGGCGAACCCGACGCCGACTACGACACCTACAAGGAGCTGCTGTGACAAGGGAGATCGCGGTCGTCGCCTTCGCCCAGACCGATCATCGGCGCTCCACCCAGGAGTCCTCCGAGGTCGAGATGCTCATGCCGGTACTGCACCAGGTCCTGGCACAGACCGGGCTGAAGACCCCCGACATCGGCTTCACCTGCTCAGGCTCCAGCGACTACCTCGCGGGCCGCGCCTTCTCCTTCACCCTCGCCCTCGACGGCGTCGGCGCCTGGCCGCCGATCTCCGAGTCGCACGTCGAGATGGACGGCGCCTGGGCGCTGTACGAGGCGTGGACCAAACTGCTCACGGGAGACGCCGACACCGCGCTCGTCTACTCCTACGGCAAATGCTCACCCGGCTCGGTACGGGACGTACTGACCCGGCAGCTCGACCCGTACTACGTGGCCCCCCTCTGGCCCGACTCCGTGGCCCTGGCCGCCCTCCAGGCGCAGGCCCTCATCGACGCCGGGGACACCGACGAGGCCGCCCTTGCCGCCGTCGGTGCCCGCAGCAGGGCCGACGCCGCCGCCAACCCCCATGCGCAGCAGAAGGGGCCGGTGCCCCGGGGCGACTACGTCGTACGCCCCCTGCGCACCGGCGACTGCCCGCCCGTGGGCGACGGCGCCGCCGCCGTGATCCTCGCGGCGGGGGAGCGGGCCCGGGAGCTGTGCGAGCGGCCCGCCTGGATCCGGGGCCTCGACCACCGCATCGAGGCCCACTCCCTCGGCGTGCGCGACCTCACCGACTCGCCCTCCGCCCGGCTGGCCGCAGAGAAGGCAGGTGCCTTCGAACGGCCCGTCGACACCGCCGAGCTGCACGCGCCGTTCACCGCGCAGGAGGTCGTCCTCCGCAAGGCGCTCCGGCTCGGCGACGGCGTCCGTGTCAACCCCTCCGGGGGCGCACTCGCCGCCAACCCGGTCATGGCCGCCGGACTCATCCGCATAGGCGAGGCCGCCGCCCGCATCCACCGCGGCGAGTCCGACCGCGCCCTCGCCCACGCCACCTCCGGCCCCTGCCTGCAGCAGAACCTGGTCGCCGTACTCGAAGGGGATCCACGATGAGCAAGGAGCCCGTGGCCGTCGTAGGAATCGGCCAGACCAAGCACGTGGCCGCCCGCCGGGACGTGTCGATCGCCGGGCTCGTCCGGGAGGCCGCTCGACGTGCCCTCCAGGACGCCGAGTTGACCTGGGCCGACATCGACGCCGTCGTCATCGGCAAGGCGCCCGACTTCTTCGAGGGCGTGATGATGCCCGAGCTGTACCTCGCGGACGCCCTCGGCGCGGTCGGCAAGCCCATGCTACGGGTGCACACCGCCGGCTCGGTCGGCGGATCCACCGCCCTCGTGGCTGCCAACCTGGTGGCGGCCCGCGTCCACGGCACGGTGCTCACCCTCGCCTTCGAAAAGCAGTCCGAGTCCAACGCCATGTGGGGCCTGTCCCTGCCCATCCCCTTCCAGCAGCCCCTGCTCGCCGGTGCGGGCGGGTTCTTCGCCCCGCACGTGCGCGCGTACATGCGGCGCAGCGGCGCCCCCGACACCGTCGGTTCCCTCGTCGCCTACAAGGACCGGCGCAACGCCCTGAAGAACCCCTTCGCCCACCTCCACGAGCACGACATCACCCTGGAGAAGGTCCAGGCCTCGCCCATGCTGTGGGACCCGATCCGCTACTCGGAGACCTGCCCGTCCTCCGACGGCGCCTGCGCCATGGTCCTCACCGACCGCGCCGGAGCCGCCCGGGCACCCCGGCCGCCGGCCTGGATGCTCGGCGGCGCCATGCGCAGCGAACCGACGCTGTTCGCGGGCAAGGACTTCGTCTCCCCGCAGGCCGGCAAGGACTGCGCCGCCGACGTGTACCGGCAGGCGGGTATCGCCGACCCACGCCGGGACATCGACGCCGTCGAGATGTACGTGCCCTTCTCCTGGTACGAACCCATGTGGCTGGAGAACCTCGGCTTCGCCGAGGAGGGCGAGGGCTGGAAGCTCACCGAGTCCGGGGTGACCGAGCTGGACGGGGACCTGCCCGTCAACATGTCGGGCGGTGTGCTGTCCACCAACCCCATCGGCGCATCCGGCATGATCCGCTTCGCGGAGGCCGCACTGCAGGTGCGCGGCCAGGCCGGAGAACACCAGCTGGGCCACGCCCGGAAGGTGCTCGGACACGCCTACGGGGGCGGCTCCCAGTTCTTCTCCATGTGGTTGGTGGGCTCCGAGCCCCCCGACTCCTGAAAGGTCCTCATGACACGGCCTGTCCGCCGTGGGAAGCGGTCGCTAGGCTGACCGCGGACGACGAACCGGGAGGAGCACGGACGTGGCCGAGAGCACCATCCAGCAGCAGCCGCTCGTGGGCTGGGACAAGCCGGAGCTGGACCTCAGCAGTGCCGAATGGCAGTCCAGCAGCCGAGGGCTGGGCGATGTCGAGATCGCCTTTGTGGAGGGGTTCATCGCGATGCGCAACAGCGGCCGCCCGGAAAGCCCTTCCCTGATCTTCACCCCCGCGGAGTGGGGTGCCTTCGTCCTCGGTGCACGGGAAGGCGAGTTCGACCTGACCTGAGCGCCCTCTCCCGGGGCACGCGCGATGTCCAGGCGGCTTCGGGAGCCGATCCGGGGGTGTTGCGAGCGGATTTCCGGACACGCGATCAACAGCGCCCTGTCGGGGCCCACGCCTGAGCGAGGCTGGCCCCGGCACGGGGAAGGTCGTGTTCCGGAGGTGAGGAAAGATGAGCAGTGCGCCGGTCATCGCCGCGGTCGACGGTTCCGAAGGCAGCCAGCGTGGCCTGGAGTGGGCCCTGGACGCCGCCCGTCGCCGCGCGGCACCGCTGCGGGTGGTGCACGTACGCCAGTACGCCGCCTGGGGGCAGGCCGACGTCCTGGTCGCCGGGCCGCCCGACGCGGAGGGCGACCCGGTGCTCGACGAGGTGCGTGTGCAGCTGCGGGACCGTGCGGACACGCCGGCCGTGGAGTACGTGGCCCTGGAGGGCGTACCGGGTGCGGCGCTGACCGAAATCGGCACGGACGCCCAGCTGTTGGTCCTCGGCTCACGGGGCCGCGGCGGCTTCGCCAGCCTGCTGCTCGGCTCCAACAGCCTGGCCGCGGCGCGCGACGCCGAGTGCCCGGTGATCGTCGTACCCCCGCCGGGCCGCGAGGTGCACGGGGACGGACCGGACGAGCCCGGGCCCCGGGTGGTCGTCGGCCTGCACGTCGACAGCCCCGACGAGGCCACGCTCGGCCTCGCCTTCGCCGAGGCCGCCCTGCGCGAGGCCCGGGTCCAGGTGGTCGCCGCCTACCCGTGGCCGGTGCAGACCTGGACCGCCCCGGGTCAGGTGCTTCCGCCCCCGGTCGACGAGGGCGCCGTCGAGAGCGAGACCCGCTCCCTGGCCGAGGGCTTCCTCGCCCCGCACCGCAAGCGGCACCCCGAGGTCGGCGCCGACGTCCAGGCCCTGCCCGGCGACGCGGCCGGCCTCCTCGTCGCCGCCTCCAGGGACGCCGAGCTGGTCGTCGTCGGCCGCCATCGGAGGCGGCTGCTCGCCCCCACCCGCATGATGGGGTCCGTCACCCAGGCGGTCCTGCTGCACGCGGCGAGCCCGGTCGCGGTCGTACCGCCGACCCCGCCCGAGGAGTGACGGCCCCGCCCCTGAACCGGCACGCAGCGTAGCCGGGCCGGGGGACGCGGGCGCCGCCGAGTGGGCGTCCGCACGTCGTCGAACACGCACGTGCACGTACCATGGCCGCATGTCGTTCCTCCGCCGCCGCAGCGCCACTCCTGCCGGACCCGACTTCGACGTGCTGGCCATGGACCCCGGCGATTGGCCGGGCAACCTCGGCGCGGGCCTGCTGCCCGCGCCCGACGGCTCCTGCCAGGGCGTCTTCCTGCGCTACGACCTGTTCGGCGGCCGCGGCCCCGCCATGATCATCGGCAATCTTCCCGAGGGCTCCCCGGCCCGGGACGTCACCGAGGACGAGGTGCCCTTCGAGGTGGGCCAGCTGCTGCTGGCGCTGGAGAACGACGAGGAGGTCACCGTCGTCGGAACCGAGGACACCCCGGTCCTCCAGGGCGACAACCTGCTGATCGTGCGCCGCCTGAAGCTCTCCGAGAGCCGGATCTCCTGTGTCCAGTTCGACCGCAGCGACGGCATTCTGGTGACCATCGCCGCCTGGGACCGCCCCATCACGGACGACCTGTACGCCCTGCTGAAGCCACTCCCGGCGGAGCTTTTCCAGCAGGGCTGACGACCTCCCGCCAGGGCCTAGCGGGCGGACCCCTCCAGACGGACGTCCGCGGCGCGCACGAACGCCACCCGGTGGCCGTACTGGATCTCGTAGTACAGGTCCTTGCCGACCACCACCCGGTGCGAGTCGGTGGTGAAGGTGACCGCGTAGTAGTACTCGCCCGGCATCACGTCACCGACCACGTACCGCTGCCCGGCCGGGATCGTGTACGGCAGTGGCACCACCGACTGCGCGGGCACCTCCGCCGGGTAGGCCTCCTTCTCCGGGTACGCGCGGCCGTACACCGGGACGCTCGCCAGGCCGTCCTTCGGGGTGACCACGAGACCGGACGCCCGCACTGCCGTGGGCTGCCTGCGCGGGTTCTCGAACCAGGCCTTCTGCCCCAGGTACCAGATCGCCGTCCAGTCGCCCCAGCGGTCGGCGACCGCGTACTGCTGGCCGGTGGAGACCCGGGAGGACAGGTCGTTCACCCCGTTGGTCGGTGCCGTGCCCAGGCCGATGTCCTTGATCAGCGGCGCGTTCGCGTCGTGGTCGGAGTACAGCCGCACCTCGCTGGAGCCGTGAGCCGTGCAGGGCTCGCCCTTGGTGGTGCAGCCCGTGTACACGGGCCGGTTGGAGGCGTAGTCCGGCAGGATGGTCACCAGCGAGGAGTGCTTGCCGCCGGTGCCCTTGAAGGCATGACCCAGCAGCTGGAAGTAGTGCCGCCAGTCCCAGTACGGGCCCGGGTCCGTGTGCATACCGGGGATGGTGGACGTGGTCGGGCCGGGCACGGTGTCGTGGCCCAGGATGTGCTGCCGGTCCAGCGGGATGCCGTACCTCCGGGACAGGTACTTCACCAGGCGCGCCGAGGACCGGTACATCGCCTCCGTGTACCAGGCGTCCGGCGAGGCGAGGAAACCCTCGTGCTCGATGCCGACGGACCGGGCGTTGATGTCCCAGTTGCCCGCATGCCAGGCCACGTCCTTCGCCTTGACGTGCTGGGCGATCAGACCATCGGTGGAGCGGATGGTGTAGTTCCAGGACACATAGGTCGGGTCCTGGACCAGATTCAGCACCCCGTCCCAGGCGCCCTCCGTGTCATGGACGACGATGTACTTGATCCGCTGCGAGACCGGACGGTCGCCGAGGTCGTGATTGCCGTAGTCGTTGTCCCCGAACTCGGCGTACGGCGCCGGGATCCACTCGCAGGACACCGACTGCGGACATTCGGCGCCGTCCGCCCGGACCGTGCGCAGACCGGCCCGCTTCAGCTGGGCGGTGTCGGCGGCCAGGTGCGGCTGGGCGGCGAGGGAGACCAGCTGGCCCGCGTCCGTGGTGCGCTCCTGACCGCTGCGCAGCACGTTGTACACGTCGTTCGCGTAAGCCGCCGCGGTCGTCGTGTCGTCCGCGCCGGAGAAGCGGGCCACCGCGCCGTACCAGTCGGCCGGGTCGGCGCTCGCCGGCTCGCCCAGCTCCTTCTGGGCGGCGGCGAGCAGGGCGGCGCCGCCGGCGATGTTGGCAGCCGGGTCGGTGCGCAGCTCGGCCGCCGGAAGTCCGCTCAGCTCGGCCGCTTTGGGCAGCGTCTTGAGACGGGCCGGGAGCGCCGCGCTCTCCGGCACCTTGATGTCGGGGTGCAGGCCCGCGCGGGCACTGTCGCCGCGGGAGTCCTCGGTGCCCTCTGCGAGATGTTCGGTGGCGGCGAGCGCGGTACGGGCGTCGGTGAGGTGCATCGGGCCGTAGCCGCCGGTCACGCTGGGCGCCCCGGCATGCGAGTCCCAGCGGGACTGGAGATAGGAGACGGCCAGCAGGACGCTCTGCGGCACGTGGTACTCGGCGGCCGCGGTGGCGAAGGCGTGTTGCAGCCCGCCGGCGGAGGACTCCGTGGCGCTCTGCGCCGGGGCCGCGCCGAGCAGCGGCAGCATCAGGGCCGCGGAGGCGAACGTGCCGGCGGTCCGCCTCAAGTGTCTGTGGCCGAGTGTGGACGTGGGGTCGGTGGCGGATCCTCGCAATGCGGCCTCCTGTGACGGGCGGAGCGGAGCGGGCGGCGCCGAGCTGGGTCAGTGGTACCGGCTGTGCCGACGATCCGTCAATGATGCCCTCAGGCCTCTGATTTCCCATGTCACGAAGGGGTCGGCGAGTTTCGCGGCGGCGGTGCACGGGCCTGCGGAGCGTCAGTGGAGTACACCAGTGACCGCCCGCGACCGGAGCCGAAGACACGAAGGCCCGCCGGAGCCGAAGACACGAAGGTCCGCGGTGCGCCGCCGCTCAGGGCGCACCGCGGAGCCATCGTCCCCTTCAGCGAGTGCCGACCGCCGCTCGGACGGCCCGCCGGGCCATCTGGCAGTCGTCGTGCAGCCGCCTGAGCAGCAGCCGCTGTTCCTCGCCGGACGGCGCAGCACCCGGGTGGGCCGTGCCCGGTGCCGCCGGGGCCGTATCGTGCATCGAACGCTGCACGGCCGTCTCGTACGTGCGGATCTCCCGGGTCAGCAGGAGCATCAGGTTCACCAGGAAGGCGTCCCGGGAAGCCTGGCCCGCCGACTGGGCGATCTGACTGATCTGGCGCCGGGCCACCGGCGAGTCCCCGAGAACCAGCCACAGCGTGGCCAGGTCGTACCCCGGCAGATACCAGCCCGCGTGCTCCCAGTCCACCAGCACTGGACCGGCCGGTGAGAGCAGGATGTTCGAGAGCAGGGCGTCGCCGTGGCAGAACTGGCCCATCCCCTGGCGGCCCGCCGCGTGCGCAATGCCGTGCAGCAGCTTCTGCAGGTCGCCAAGATCCCGGTCGGTCAGCAGGCCCAGCTCGTGATACCGGGCGATCCGGGCCGCGTAGTCCAGGGGGGCGTCGAACGTGCCCGCCGGGGGCCGCCAGGCGTTCAGCCGGCAGATCGCGCCGAGCGCGGCCCGGATGTCCGGCCGGGGCGGGGCCTCCATCGGATGCCGCTGGAGCGCCGCCACACGGCCCGGCATGCGCTCGATCACCAGGGTGCAGTTGTCGGGATCCGCCGCGATCAGCCTCGGCACCCGCACAGGCGGCCGGTGCCGGACGAACGAGCGGTATGCGGCTATTTCGTGGCGGATCCGCTCCGCCCAGGCCGGCGAGTTGTCAAGGAGACACTTGGCCACGGCCGTGCTGCGCCCGGTCGTCCCGACCAGGAGAACGGAGCGTCCGCTGCGGCGCAGGACCTGCACCGGAGCGAACTCCGGACAGATCCGGTGCACCGAGGCGATCGCGGTGCGCAACTGCGCGCCCTGGGGGCCGGACAAGTCGAGTCTCCCGCTGAGCGGTTGGGAACCGGGCTGTCCCGGAACGCGCCGCGGCCGCCCCGCGCCCAGCACGGGGGCTCCCGGCCGCGCTGCCGGGTCGAGATACGGTCCGCCGCCCGCCGGGCGGGGACGCAGCGGCCGGGGCGGAGCGGACACGGAGGACGATGCTGCGTACATGGGAGATACAGATCCCTTCGTGTGCCTGCGGTGCCTGCCTGTAAGTCCACACTCGAAGTGGTGGCTTCGAGTGGATACGCCACCCGGCCCGGGCGCCCGGATGCACCCTGGGGAGTGCATCCGTCGCACAGTGCGGCGACCGGGTCGGGGTGGCGCTTTCCTACCTGACACCCGATGACCAGTGGCACACCATCTGGCGCACCCTGGCGAACCGTGGCGAATAGTCGCCCGGCAACCTCCACGGGGCTACTGTCAACTCAGCCGAGAACCTGGGGGCTTGATGTGAACGGACAACCCAACACCCGCCTGGCGGACCTGTTCGGCCTGGCCGGCTGGTCCAAGGGCGAGCTCGCGAGGCTGGTCAACAAGCAGGCGGCGGCCATGGGCCACCCCCAGCTCTCGACCGACACTTCGCGGGTGCGGCGTTGGATCGACACGGGAGAGATCCCGCGCGATCCCGTGCCGCGGGTGCTGGCGGCTCTGTTCACCGAGCGTCTCGGCCGTGTCGTGACCATTGAGGACCTCGGTCTGGTACGGCACGGGCGTACGGGAAAACGGCAGGGCGACGGGAATGCGGAACATCCCGACGGAGTGCCGTGGGCGCCCGAACGGACCGCCGCGGTCCTCACCGAATTCACGGGAATGGACCTCATGCTCAACCGACGCGGCTTGGTGGGCGCGGGTGCCGCGCTCGCCGCGGGATCCACACTCAGCAGCGCCATGTACGACTGGTTGCACACCGACCCGACCCTGAAGTCCGACGCTCCTGTCCTCGACGACCCCCTGCACGCCGACCCCGCTGGGTTCGACCGCTATGAGGCCGCCCCCATCGGGTCGCAGGAGATCGAGGAACTGGAGCGGTCCGTCGAGGTGTTCCGCGCCTGGGACGCGGCCCGTGGCGGCGGGCTTCAGCGCAAGGCGGTCGTGGGCCAGCTCAACGAGGTGGGCGGCATGCTCGCCTACCACCACCCACCCCATCTCCAGCGGCGCCTGTGGGGCGTCGCCGCCAACCTGGCCGTCCTCGCGGGCTGGATGTCGCACGACGTCGGCCTGGAACCCACGGCGCAGAAGTACTTCGTCATCGCCGCCCATGCCGCCCGCGAGGGCGGTGACCGGCCACGCGCCGGGGAAGCCCTGTCCCGGGCGGCCCGTCAGATGGTGCACCTGGGCCGGCCCGACGACGCGCTGGACCTGATGAAGCTCGCCCAGTCCGGTTCGGGAGAGCGTCTGCAGCCGCGTACGAAGGCGATGTTCCACACCATCGAGGCCTGGGCGCAGGCATCCATGGGCAAGGGCCAGGCGATGCGCCGCACCCTCGGTCAGGCGGAGGACCTCTTCGTCTCCGACCGGCAGGATGTGGACCCGCCGGACTGGATGCAGACCTTCAAGGACGAGGATCTGTACGGCATGCAGGCCCTCGCCTACCGCACGCTCGCCGAGTTCGACCCGGGTGCGGCCGCGCACGCCCAGTACTACGCGGAGAAGGCCCTTGCCCTGCGCATCGACGGACGGGAGCGGTCGAAGATCTTCGACCATCTGTCCATGGCGTCGGCGTGCTTCATCGCCGATGACCCGGAACAGGCCGACCGCTACGCCCGGTTGGCCCTGATGTCGATGGGCTCGAACTCCTCCCGTCGGACCTGGGACCGGCTGCGGGAGATGTACCGGCTCACCGCCGAGTACTCCGGCTATCCGAAGATTCACGAACTGCGGGAGGAGATCCGGCTCGCCCTGCCGAAGCCCAAGGGCAGGAGCGACCACAGCGCACGGGCATAGGGGCCCGCACGCCGAGTCGTTCTGTTGCGAGTCGTTGTCGTTCTGCTCCGAGTCGTTCTGCTGTTCCTGGAACGTCGGTCCCGGAAGGCCGGTTCAGCCGGCTCGGAAGGTCCGGCTCAACCGGTGACCCTGGCGACGAGCACACAGGCGTCGTCCTCGCGTTCGGCTCCGCCGAACTCCTCCACGACCGTCCGCACACACTCCTGCGCGGTGCGCACCGCGCCGAAGCGTGGGGCGAGGGCGAGCAGCCGGTCGACTGCGGTCGTCCCGCTGTGTCCGGACACCAGCCCGTCCGTGTGCAGCAGGAGGAGGTCGCCGGGCTCCAGGGCCACTTCGGCCTGCCCGTAGGTGGCGCCCGTGGTGGCGCCCAGCAGGACGCCGTCCGGTGCGTTCAGCATGCGCCCCGTCCCGTCGCGGTACAGCAGCGGGGCGGGGTGTCCTGCCTGCGCCCACACCAGGGTGCGGGTCTCGGGCTGGTAGTGACAGCAGACGGCGCTGCCGAGGGCCGGTTGCACGGTGGCGTCGAGTAACTGGTTGAGCAGGGCCAGGAGCTTACCGGGCCGGGTGCCGGCCATGGCCATGCCGCGCACGGCACCGAGGAGCATCGCCATGCCGGACGTGACGGCGACGCCGTGCCCGGTGAGGTCGCCGACGCTGAGCAGACTCGTGCCGTCGGACAGCTCCAGCGCGTCGTACCAGTCACCGCCGATGAGAGCGCTCGTCGAGGCCGGCAGATAGTGGGCGGCGAGATCGAGGGTCTGCGGTCCCCGGTGCGGGAGCCGCAGGGAACCGCGCCAGGGCGGGAGCACTGCCTCCTGCAGCTCGACCGCGAGCCGGTGCTCGGTCTGGGCCTGCCGTTGGTGGCGGTGCAGCGAGTCACGGGTCTGGCGCACCGTCCGCTGGCTGCGCCGCAGTTCACTGACGTCGCGCAGCACGGCCCACATCGAGGCGGTGCTGCCGTCGCCGCCGAGTACGGGCTCGCCCATCATGTGCACGGTGCGCACGGAGGCGTCGGGCCGTACGACGCGGAACTCGCCGTCGATCGGCTTGGCGTCGACGAGACAGTCCGTCACCATTGTGGTCAGCTTGGCGCGGTCCTCCTCGATGATCAGGGAGGGCAGCTCGTCCAGGGTGAGGGCGGGGCCGGCCGGGTCGAGGCCCAGGATCTGGTACAGCTCCCCGGACCAGTTCGCCTCGTCCGTGAGCAGATTCCACTCCGCGCTGCCGACGCGGCTGAGCAGCGAGCCGCGTGGGGCGCCGGCCGCCGCCGGCCGGACGGCCGGGGCGCCGGCGGACTGCCGAGCGGCGGTGGGCTGCGGACCGTCCCGCAGCTGCGCCAAGTGGGCGTCCAGGTCGTTGAGTTGGTGCAGTGCGAGGTCGTAGAGGGCTCGCTGCCAGCGCTCCTCCGGGTCCGAACCGTCGCTGTGAGCGTCCCGCCGTACGGCGTCCACGTCGCCCTTGAGTCGCCGCGCCTGCGATATCAACGCCTCGACCGAGCCGCGCCCGGGCGGCTGGGCGGGTGAGCGGTCCGCGGAGACTGGGGACGGCATGACGCACTCCGATGGGGACGGTACGGCGAAGGGGGACGGAGGGACCGTTACGACTGTCGCACAGCCCGCGACTCCCTGTAAGGGATTTGGCAACACACGATACGGTGGTGCTTCCGGCATATGCCAGAGTCTTCCCGGCCTGTTCCGCGGGTACGGATGGCGTACGCGCGAGGGAGTTCAAGTCGTAGGACTTCTACGGAACTTGACCGATGTCGGAGCGCTTCGATGTCGGCTCAGTCGTCTGTTCGACGCTCTGATGTTCCATGATGACGCCGACCGGCCGATGTGCACCAACTCTGTCCGGAATTGACGTCCTGTGAAGGGCTCCCGCGGACTCCTTAAAGGCATGGACATCACGATCGAGCAGCCCGCCCATGCCCGTCTCATCACCGCCGAGGACGAGGAGGTCCCGGTCTCGGCCACGCTGCGCTACACGGCCGACGATCCGCTGGCCGTCTTCGTGGACTTCCCGCCCGAGGCCACCCTCGGGGGCGACGACGTCACCTGGACCTTCGGGCGCGCCCTGCTGGAGCAGGGCCTGCGCGCCCCGGCCGGACACGGGGACGTACAGATCTGGCCGTACGGCCGCACCCGGACGGTCCTTGAACTCCACTCGCCGTGCGGCCTCGCGCTGCTCCAGTTCCCGACCTCGGCGCTGCGCCGGTTCCTGGTCAACACCTACGCCGTGGTGGCGCCCGGGCAGGAGGACGTGGGGGCGGTCGTGGAGCGGGGGCTGAGCACCCTGTTCGGCGGAGTGTGAGGGCCTGCCGGGGCAGGTGTTGCGACTTTGACTTTTGTTCATCCGTGCCTCACCACATGGCTCTGGACCTCGACTTTCACCGCGTGCACCCTGGCCCGCGGTGTGCCGCACGGGCACTCCGACGACGAGGACGGGGCGAATGACACCGATCAGCCGACGAGGCTTCGTGGGGCTCGGCGCATCCGTGGCGGCGGGAGTGGCGCTGGGCGCCGGCCCCCGCAGCGCGGCCGCTGCCGCCACGGCGACCGGCACGATCAAGGACGTGAAGCACGTGGTCATCCTGATGCAGGAGAACCGCAGCTTCGACCACTACTTCGGGCGCCTCAAGGGCGTCCGCGGCTTCGACGACCGCAGCGGCATCACCCTGAGCGGCGGCTACCCGGTCTTCAACCAGCCGAACGGAGCGGGTCGCCAATACCCGTGGAAGCTCAGCGCGACCCCGGCCGCGGGCGGCAAGGACGGCGAGACCCTCGCCCAGTGCAACGGCGACCTGCCGCACTCCTGGTCCTCGCAGCACTCCGCCTGGAACAAGGGCCGCCTCGACAACTGGGTCTCGGGTGTCGGCAACGTCCGCTCGCTCGGCTACCTGGACCGCTCCGACATCCCCTTCCACTACGCGCTCGCCGACAACTACACCGTCTGCGACGCCTACTTCTGCTCCAGCCTCAGCGCGACCGGCCCCAACCGCACCTACCTGTGGAGCGGCAAGGTCGACTCCTCCAGCTACGACGGCGGCGACGAGTCCGGCCTGACCTGGCAGAACTACGCCGAGGCCCTGCAGGCCGCCGGAGTGACCTGGAAGGTCTACCAGAACGCGGCGGACAACTACGGCGACAACGGCTGCGCCTACTTCAAGAATTTCGCGAACGCCCAGGCGGGCGACCCGCTCCACGACCGGGGCATGTCCTCCGTTCCGAAGGTCACCGGCTCGACCCCGGACGACATCGCCGCCGCCATCAAGGCCGACGTCCTGGCCGGCACCCTTCCGCAGGTCTCCTGGGTGGTCCCCAACCAGGCCTTCTCCGAGCACCCCTACGCCCCGCCCGGCGACGGCGCCCACTTCGTGAACCTGGTCTACAAGGCCCTCGCCGCCGACAGCGACGTCTTCGACTCCACCGTACTGTTCCTCAACTACGACGAGAACGACGGATTCTTCGACCACGTCCCGCCCCCGGCACCGCCCGCCGGAACCGCCGGCGAGTTCCTCAACGGGGTGCCGTACGGCTTCGGCTTCCGTGTCCCGATGATCGTGGTCTCGCCCTGGACCCGGGGCGGCTGGGTCTCCTCGGAGGTCTTCGAGCACACCTCGGTGCTGCGCTTCCTGGAGACCTGGACGGCGGCCCTCGGCAAGTCGGCCCGCTGCCCCAACGTCAGCGACTGGCGGCGCAAGGTGAGCGGCGACCTGACCGGTGTCTTCGACTTCGCCAACCCCGTCTACGGCCCCGTCCCGCTGCCCGCCACGAGCGTCATCGGCATCGGCACCTGCGGCCCGCTGCCCAACCCCGTGCCGACGAACAACGCCCTGCCCGCCCAGGAGCCCGGCAGCCGTCCGGCGCGCGCGTTGCCGTACCAGCCGGGCGGACACCTGGACCACCTGGAGTTCGGGTCCGCGGGCAAGATCCTCGCCTGGTTCACCATGACCAACCAGGGCGGCCCGGCGGCACGGGCGGCACACTTCTCCGTCCAACCCAACGCCTACCGCGACACCACGCCCTGGCAGTACACCCTCGACGCGGGCGGCACCGCCTCCGACTACTTCAACATCGGCACCGGCTACGGAGCCGGCAAGTACGACCTGACCATGGTCGGCCCCAACCGCTTCCTGCGCCGCTTCAAGGGCGATGCCACCAAGGCGGGCAAGTCGGTGGAGGTGAGCACCCGTTACGCCGTCGAACCCGGCACGGGCAAGCTCGCGGTCTACTTCAAGATGACCAACTCGGGCGCGTCCTCGGTGACGTTCACCATCACCTCCAACCACTACCGCACCGACGGCCCCTGGACCTACACCGTCGCCGCGGGAGCCTCGAAGGAGGACTACTTCAACGCCGTCGCGTACCAGAACGGCTGGTACGACTTCACGGTGACCGTCGACTCCGACGCGACCTGGTCGCGCCGGTTCACCGGGCACCTGGAGACGGGCGCCACGAGCATCAGCGGCTGACCTCGGCGTACAGGTCCGGGCGCGGGGCGAGCTCGACGGCCACCCGGCCGCCGCGCTCCAGCGCCCGGACTCCCGCCTCGGCCACGACGGAGGCCGCGTAGCCGTCCCAGACACTCGGGCCGGTGACCTCGCCGCGCCGGGTGACGTCGACCCATGTCTGCACCTCGCGGTCGTAGGCGTCGGCGAAGCGGACCAGGTAGTCCTGAGCCACCTCCTCGGCGGCGCTGCCCCGGGAGGTCACCACCATGGTGTGCTCGTCGCCGATCCGGGCGCTGCCCCTCTCGCACACCGCCTCGCAGCGCACCTGGTAGCCGAAGCCGCTGTTGACGAAGACCTCCACGTCGACCAGGGCGCCGCGCTCGGTCTCGAACAGCACGAACTGCGGATCCACCAGGCCTCGCGGCGCATCAGCCGAGGACGCCGGGCGCAGCACGGTGACCGCCGTCAGCTCCTGCCCGAGCAGCCAGCGGGCCGCGTCGATCTCGTGCGAGACGGAGCTGTTGATCAGCATGGCGCTGGTGAAGTGCTCGGGGGAGGAGACGTTGCGGTGGGTGCAGTGCAGCATCAGCGGACGGCCCAGGCCGCCCGCGTCCAGCAGCGACTTCAGCCGCCGGTACTCGGCGTCGTAGCGCCGCATGAAGCCGATCTGTGCCAGCCGGCGGCCGAGGCGTGCCTCGGCCTCCACCACTCGCAGCGCCCCTGTGGAGTCCGGCACCATGGGCTTCTCGCACAGCACGGGCAGACCGCGCTCGAAGGCCGCGAGCAGCGCCTCCTCGTGCGCGGGGCCGGGGGAGGCGATCAGCGCGGCTCCCACGCCGGGCGCGTCCAGCGCTGCCAGCGGGTCCGTGTGCACGGCGACACCGTCCAGGCCGGCCACCGCCTCCTTCGCCCGTGTGACATCGGGGTCGGCCACGGCTGCCACCCTGGCACCGCTCACCACCTCGTCGAGGCGTCGTATGTGGTCGGCTCCCATGTGCCCGGCACCCAGTACGGCCACACCCAGCAGGTCACCCATGCGCGCGCTCCCTTACGCCGACGATCACGCCGAAGCGTACGCCGCGCAGGGAGCGCTGCCCGGGGGTGCCTCAGTACCGCAGCACCCCCGCGATGCCGTTGGCGTCACCCAGCGTGCCGTCGGGCACGAAGCGGACGTCGGCGCCGGTTTCCAGACACTGCTCGACGATCTCGTCCACGATGTCGTCGCGGGCGTCCAGGTCGCCGGGCTCGGCCGGGACGAGGTGGTCACCCTGGTCGCGGACGGTCGCACGGTAGTTCTCCTCGACCGCGAGCAACCGGACCCGGCCCTCCCGGGCGTTCTGCCACAGCTCGTCCGCCCCGGCCGCGAAGGTCTTGTGCCCGCGTGCCGAGATCAGTTCCGCGATCACGGAGGTGGTGTCCTTGCGTGCCTCCGCCGCCAGGACCGGCTGCAGGGCCTGCCACACGGCCTCCGGTCCGGCGTGGGCGAGGCCCCCGTGCGGGACCTGTACGCCGGACTTGGCGATGGTCCCGACCTCCTCCATCAGGGACAGTGCCGCCTGCTCGCCGGTGATGTAGAGAGGGCGGGGCTGGTCGCGCAGGAGGGTGCTCATGGCGGTGTCCGCCTCGCGCAGGTACTGGCGTGTGCCTTCGTCACGGAAGGTGCTCGGCTGGTCGCCGATCTGCATCTGCCGCTCGGCGTCGAAGTTCTCCCTGCTGTGGATCAGCGGGAAGCCGCCGAAACGCTCCTCCACGACCCGGTCCGGGCCGCCGCTCCACAGCGTGACGCGGTCCGCGGAGAGCGACAGCACCCAGAAGGGCCGCTCGGCCGCCTGCGCGGAGACCAGGTTGCGGGTGAGGAAGGTGTCCGCGAGCACCACCCGCTCGGGGACGGTGCGGGCCAGCGACCAGACCTGGTGCTCACCCGGGGCGGCGAAGATCACCAGGCCGTCCTCGGCGTGCGCCAGGTCCACTTCCGCCAGCGCGCGGTCGAGCTGGGCCACGACCTCGGCGCGCCGCTCCCGGGTCACCGAGGGGTCGGATTCCAGCCGCTTCCTGGCCTTGGCCACGACGTTACGCAGCCGGACGGGATCCTGGCCGTTCTCGGGTTCACGGCGGTGCGTCGGCGTCAGGACGGACACCGCCGGGTAGGGACGCGGGCGCCGCAGTTCGGCGAGGGTTGCGGGACTCAGTGCGTGCTCCATGACAGCACGATAGGGCGTATTCACCTGTCCGGCATTCGGGGTGATCGCCTGATATTTCCTGGCTCTCTGTGGCGAGGTGAACGCGGCGTGTGACGCATCCCACGACGGGGCGTGCCGACCCGGGCGTGCGCAGCCCGTTCATGCGTTCGTCACGGATCGTCAGCTGAACGAACTCACTTGGATACGAAGCGTTTACGTGTGTTCGGCATCTCGGTCAAAGAGACCTTGCTATGGTCCTACTCATCGGTAGCAGGCTGCTGCGGGGGGATCACGAAGAGCTGTCCCGGCCCGCGGTTCCCTGTGCGAGGGGTCGAGGCCAACGACCCGGCAACGAGGCCGGGCCGACGCCGACGCCGACTCCGTGCGTCCGTGCGACACGACGCACCGAACTCCCGTTTACTCGCCGCCCATTCAGACAGGTGAAGACTCGTCCTATGGCACGTTCCCTGGTCGAACTGCTGACCGCGCACGCCTCGAACCATCCGGAGCGCACCGCGTACCGCCACCTCGTCACCGGTGACTGCGACGGAGAGATCCAGGAACTCACCTACGACCGCCTGGCCACCCGCTCCCGGGCGGTCGCCGCCTGGCTGCAGGAACGCGGACTGGCCGGTTCCCGCGCCATGCTGCTGTATCCGGCGGGCCTGGAATTCATCTGTGCCTACCTGGGCTGCCTCTCGGCCGGTGTGGTCGCCGTACCGGGCGTGCCCCCGCAGGGCCGCGCGCAGAACCACCGTGCGCTGACCCGGATGAAGCGTCTGATCGCCGACGCGGACGCCAAGGTCATCCTGGGCGGCCGCGACGTGATCGCCGCGCTCGACGGCATGGCCGCGCAGCTGCCCGAACTCGACGGGATAGCCCGTCTCGCCACGGAGGACATACCCGACGACGTGGCCGCCGCCTGGCGCGAGCCCGAACTCACCGCGGATTCAGTCGCGTTCCTGCAGTACACCTCAGGTTCCACCTCCGCCCCGCGCGGTGTCGCGGTCACCCACGGCAACCTGCTGGACAACGAGCGGGTCATCACCGAGCGCATGGGCCACACACCCGGGACCATCGCCGAACACGGCAACGAACTGTTCGTCAGCTGGCTGCCCGTGTACCACGACATGGGGCTCATCGGCCCTGTCCTGAACACGGTCTACCTCGGCGTCACCGCCACCCTGTTCTCACCCCTGCACTTCCTGCAGCAGCCGGCCCGCTGGCTCGACGCCGTCAGCCGCTACCGCCCGCACACCAGCGGCGGCCCCAACTTCGCCTACGAGCTGTGCCTCAAGCACGCCGGCCCGGAACTGCTCGACGGCCTCGACCTCAGTTCGTGGAAGGTCGCCTTCAACGGGGCCGAGCCGGTGCGCGCGGCCACCCTGCGCCGCTTCGCCGACACCTTCGGCCCGGCCGGATTCCGCCGCGAGGCCCTCTACCCCTGCTACGGCCTGGCCGAAGCCACCCTGATGGTCACCGGCAGCACCCCGGACACCCCGCCGACGCTGCTCGCCGCCGCCGACGGTGCCCCGAACGCCGGCGAGGCCGACGCGGCCGCCGTGGGCTGCGGCCGGCCCGGCCCCGGCGTGACCGTGGCCATCGTCCATCCCGATCGGCACGAGGAAGTGCCCGAGGGTGAAGTCGGCGAGATCTGGGTGGGCGGAGCGAGCGTCGCCAAGGGCTACTGGCGCAACACCCTCGCGACCCGCGAGACCTTCCGCGCCCAACTCCCGGGCCACGAAGGCCGGTTCCTGCGCACAGGCGACCTGGGTTTCCAGCGGGACGGCGAACTGTTCGTCACCGGCCGTCTGAAGGACCTCATCGTCATCGACGGCCGCAACCACTACCCGCAGGACCTGGAACTGACCGCCGAACTCGCCCATCCGGCCCTGCGCCCCGGCTGCACCGCCGCGTTCTCCGCGGACGGCGGAGCGGAGGGCGAACAGCCCGTGATCGTCGCCGAGATCGCGCCGGAGAACGCCGGTGAGTGCGAGAAGATCACCGACCGGATCCACTCCGCGGTCGGCGAGGCCCACGGCCTGTCCGTGCGCGACGTCGTCCTGGTCGAGCCCGGCACCATCCCCAAGACCTCCAGCGGGAAGATCCAGCGCCGGGCCACCCGCACGGCGTACCTCGACGGCACCCTCTCCGTGCTGACCGCGCCCGCCGTGGGATGACACCGCCCGCCTCCGGCACGCCTGCCCGCGCCGGAGGCCCGGCCGCCCTCCCGGCCGCCGCGTACAGCGCCCCCTGAGAGCCCTGCGCCCGCTCCGCCGTGGCCGCACCCGTCGTGCGGCACGGAAATCCAGCCTGAGCCCGAGTTCACGAGGACACCTGCCCAGATGCCTGCGAACGAGTTCCCGAAGCAGACCCCCGAGCCGTCCCTGACGACCTCCGAGGGAGTCCGGGCCTGGCTGGCATCGGCCGTCGCCGAGGCGGCCGGCACCGACCCGGCACACATCGACCCGCACCGGCCGCTCGCCGAGTTCGGCCTCGGCTCCCGCCAGTTGGTGACCCTGGCCGCCGAACTCGGCTCACTGACCGGCCGCCCCCTGGAGCCGTCGCTCGTCTTCAACCACCCCACGATCTCCGCCGTCGCGGACGCCGTCTTCGAACAGCCCCGGGCACAGGCACCGATACCCCGTCCCTCCGCGGCGCCGACCGGTGCCGGCGACGACGTGGCGATCATCTCCATGGCGTGCCGCTTCCCCGGCGGCGCCGACGACCCCGAGGCCCTGTGGCGACTGCTGGCCACGGGCGAGGACGCCATCTCCGAGGTCCCGGCGGGCCGTTGGGACACCCACGGCCTGCACGACCCCGACCCCGAGGCCACCGGCAAGGCCTACACCCTGCGCGGCGGCTTCCTCGACAGCGGCATCGACCGCTTCGACGCGGCCTTCTTCGGCATCTCCCCGCGTGAGGCGGCCGCCATGGACCCCCAGCAGCGGCTGCTCCTGCAGACCGCCTGGGAGGCCGTCGAGCGCGCCGGAATCCTCCCCGAGGCCCTGAACGGCAGTTCCACCGGCGTCTATCTCGGCCTGTACGACAGCGGCTACCTGGCCGCCGCCCCGCTCGCGCAACTCGACGGACACATCGGCACCGGCTCGGCGGCCAGCGTGGCCTCCGGACGCATCGCCTACACCCTCGGTCTGCAGGGACCGGCGGTGACCGTCGACACCGCCTGCTCGTCCTCGCTGGTCGCCCTGCACCTGGCGGCACGGGCCCTGGCGAGCGGGGAGTGCGACCTCGCCCTGGCCGGCGGGGCCACGCTGCTCGTCACCCCGCGCGGACACGTCGAGTTCAGCAGGCTGCGCGGGCTGTCTCCGTCGGGGCGGTGCAGTCCCTTCTCCGCCGAGGCGGACGGTGTCGTATGGGCCGAGGGCTGTGGTCTCGTCCTGCTCAAGCGGCACGCGGACGCGCGCCGGGACGGCGACCGGATCCTGGCCGTCGTCAAGGGCTCGGCGATCAACCAGGACGGCCGCAGCCAGGGCCTCAGCGCCCCCAACGGCCCGGCCCAGGAACGGGTGCTGCGCGCCGCCCTGGACGCGGCCGGCCTCACCCCGCACGACCTCGACCACGTGGAGGCCCACGGCACCGGCACCCGGCTGGGCGACCCCATCGAACTCCGGGCGCTGGCCGACGTGTTCGGCCCGGACCGCCCGGCCGATCGCCCCCTCGCCATCGGCTCCGTGAAGTCCAACATCGGCCACACCCAGGCCGCCGCGGGCATCGGCGGCGTCATCAAGACCGTCCTCGCACTCGGCCACGAGCACCTGCCCGCGTCCCTGCACGCCGAGCACCTCACCGACCACATCGACTGGTCCGGCAGCGGCCTGCGCGTGCAGAGCGCCGGACAGGTCTGGCCGCGCACCGGGGACAGGGTGCGCCGGGCCGGCGTCAGCGCCTTCGGGATCAGCGGCACCAACGCGCACGTGGTCCTGGAGGAGGCCCCCGAACCCCCGGCCCGCTCCACCCCCGCGGAGCAGCCCGCCCCCACCCTCTACCCGCTCTCCGCGCGCAACCTCCCCTCCCTCCAGCGCCAGGCCGCCCGGCTGCTCGACGCCTTCGAAACCCGCCCGGAGCTGCCGCTCCCCGCCGTCGCGGCGACCCTCGCCCGGCACCGCACCCACTTCGGCCACCGGGCCGTCGTCCAGGCAGCCGACCGGGCGCAGTTGCTCGACGGTCTGCGTGCCCTCGCCGACGGGAACCCCGACCCCGACCGCACCGCCGGCCCCGCGCAGGGCGCCTCCGCCGGGAAGCTCGCCTTCGTCTTCCCCGGACAGGGCAGCCAGTGGACCGGGATGGCCCGCGACCTGCTGGACCGGGACCCCGTGTTCGCCGACGAACTGGACCGCTGCGACGCCGCCCTGCGCCCGTTCACCGACTGGTCCGTGGCCGCCGTGCTGCGCGGCGACACCGGTGCCCCGTCCCTGGACCGCGTGGACGTCGTCCAGCCCGCCCTGTTCGCCGTGATGGTGTCGCTGGCCGCCGTGTGGCGGGCCCGGGGCGTCCGCCCGGACGCCGTGATCGGGCACAGCCAGGGCGAGGTCGCCGCGGCCTGCGTGGCCGGTTCCCTCAGCCTCAACGACGCGGCCGCCGTGGTCGCCCTGCGCAGCCAGGCGCTGACCGGCCTGTCCGGCACCGGCAGCATGGCCGTGATCGCGCTGCCCCACACCGAGGTGCGGGCCGCGCTCGACGACCTCGACGGATCCGTCTCGGTCGCCGCCCTCAACAGCGGCCGGGCGACCGTCGTCGCGGGTGCCGTCGAACCGCTGGAGGCGCTGCTCGCCGGGCTGGAAGCGCGCCAGGTGTTCGTCCGCCGTCTCGACGTCGACTACGCCTCCCACAGTGCCCAGGTCGAGCCCGTCCGCGACCGGATCACCGACGAACTCGACGGCGTCACGACGTACCCGACGGACATCGCCTGGTACTCCACGGTCACCGCCGAACCGGTCACCGGCGAACTGGACGCCGGCTACTGGTACACCAACCTCCGCGAAACCGTCCGCTTCGCGCCCACCGTCGAGCGCATGCTCGCCGACGGCTACCGCCACTTCGTCGAACTCGGTCCGCACCCCTCCTTGCTCACCGCGTTGCGCACCATCGGCGAGGACACCGGCCACGACCTGACCGCCGTCGCCTCGCTGGGCCGCGACGCGGACGGGCCCGCGTGCCTGGACCGGGCCGCCGCCGAACTCCACGTCCACGGAAGGCGCATCGACTGGCGCCGGCTGGTCCCGGACGGGGCCGGCGCCGATCTGCCGACCTACGCCTGGGACCCGCAGCGCCACTGGATCGAACCGGAGACCGCCGGCGGCGGCCCCACCCTGTTCGACCGGGCCGCGCACCCCTTCCTGGGCATCCAGCTCCAGTCCGCCGACGAGACCCGCTGGACCTTCCGCAACGAGTGGTCACCGGCCACCGCCGACTGGCTGCCGGACCACACCGTGTTCGGCCGCACCGTGGTCTCCGGCACCACCCTGATGGAGCTGTGCCGTGCCGCGCTCGCCGTGGCCCGCCCGGACGACCCGGCCGACGTCACCGACCTGCTCCTGCTCAGCCCCCTCGTCCTGCCGGGGTCCGGCACCGTCGAGGTCTCCGTCGAGGTCGTCACCGCCGCTCCCGTCCCCGAGATCACCGTGCACAGCCGCCCGCGCGGCCAGGACGCCCTCGGCTGGACCCTGCACGCCACCGCCTCCGCCGCCGAGCCGGCCCCGCCCGCCGCGGGCCGTCCCCCGCAGTGGCCGGAAGCCGCCGAAGAGGCCTGGACCGCGCAGACGTACGGCCGTCTGGCCGCCCTCGGCCTCGGCTACGGACCCGCCTTCCAGGCCGTACGGTCGGCGGTCACGACCGGCGACGGCGAACTCCTCGCCCGCCTCACCCTGCCCGCCACCGCCCGGGACCTGGCCGACCCGTACCCGGTGCACCCCGCCCTGCTGGACGCCGCCCTGCATGTGACCGCCGTCTTGGGCCCCGCTGACGGACGCGCCCTGCTGCCCGTCGCCGTGGGCCGTTGCGTCCTGCCGTCCGGCGGCGCGGGCGACCTGACCGCACAGGTGCGGCGCACCGGCGGCTCCGCCACGGACGTCACCCTGGACGTCACCCTGTGGGACGCCGACGGACTGCCCGCCGGACGCCTGGAGGCCGTGCGCCTGCGCGCCGCCGACCCGGCCGACCTCGACGCCGGCTCGGAGAACGCGCGGCACCTGTACGAGGTTGCCTGGACGGCCGTCACCGAGGAGGCGCCCGCCGCCGCACCGGACAGCACCTGGGCCGTGGCCGGCGACCCGGCCGACCCGCGGGCCGAGGCGGCTCTGGCAGACCTGGGCCGCCGAGAGACGGACGCCGACGTCGTCGTACGGTTCTGGCCGCGCCCCGCTCCGGAAGCCGAACCGGTCACCACCGCCCACGAATCGGCGGCCGCCGCGCTCGCCGAGCTGCAGCGGCTCATCGCGCTGCCCGAGGACCAGGCACCCGCCCGCACGGTGTGGGTGACCCACGGCGCGGTCGCCGTCGCGGAGGGCGACCCGGTGACCGGGCACGCCCAGTCGGTGCTGTGGGGCCTGGCCCGCAGTGCCCGTGCCGAACACCCGGACCTCGGGCTGACGCTGCTCGACCTCGACGGCACCGACCCCACGTCCGCGCTCCTGGCCGCCGCCGGTCTGGCCGGCGAACCCGAACTTGCCCTTCGAGACGGCACGTTGTTCGCACCCCGGCTGGTGCGCGCCCGGCCGGCGGACGCCCGGCGCGGGCCGGCGGAGGACCAGGACGAGCCGACCGGCCCGCCGGGCGAACCCGGCGCCGGCCGCATCCCCACGGACGGAACCGTCCTGATCACCGGCGGTCTGGGAGCCGTCGGCCGGCACCTCGCCCACCTTCTCGCCCGACGAGGCGTTCCCCGGCTCCTGCTGACGGCCCGCAAGGGCGCCGAAGACCCCCGCGCCACCGGGACGCTCGCCGAGCTGGGCGCGCTCGGCGCCGCGGCCGAGGTCGTCGCCTGCGACGTCAGCGACCCGGCCGCCGTCGCCGGCGTACTCGCCCGCGTCGGCGAGGAGTTCCCGCTGCGCGGTGTCGTGCACTGTGCCGGGATCCTCGACGACGGGGTCGTGGCCGAGCTGACGCCCGAGCGGATGGAGCGGGTGCTGCGGCCCAAGGCCGACGGGGCCCTCCATCTGCACCGGCTCACCGCCGACGCCCCGCTGGACCTGTTCCTGCTGGTGTCCTCGGCCGCCGGCGTGGTGGGCAACGCGGGCCAGGGCAACTACGCGGCCGCCAACGTCCTCCTCGACCAACTCGCCCACCACCGGCGGGCCCTGGGACTGCCCGGCCTCTCCGTCTCCTTCGGCGCCTGGGCCGGTGAGGGCCTCGCCGCGGCGCACGCCGACCTGGACCGCATGGCCCGGCTCGGCCACCGCGCCCTCACCCCGGACCAGGGCCTCGACCTCGTCGCGCTGGCCCTGCGGCGAGGTGCCCCGCACCTGGTCGCCTGGGCCCTCGACCTGCCTCGGCTGCGCTCGTCGGACGCCGCGCACACCGCCCTGTGGCGCTCGCTGCTGCCCCCGCAGCGCACCACGCCGGACGCGGGGGACGCCCTGGCCGACCGCCTGGCCCGGCTGCCCGAGCCCGAGCGGGCCGAACGCGTCCTGGCCCTGGTCCGTGACGAGGCCTCCCGCGCCCTCGGCCTGCGCTCGGCCGAGTCCGTACGCCCCGACCAGCCACTGCGCGACCTCGGCATGGACTCCGTCACCGCCGTCGAACTGCGCAACCGCATCAGCGCCCGCCTGGGCACCCGTCTGCCCGCCACCCTCCTCTTCGACCATCCCAGCGCCGACCGGCTGGCCGAGTACCTCCTCGCGCACGCCCTCGGCCGTACCGCGCGCCGGGACACACCCCAGCCGCAGCGCGTCCACCGGGCGGCGGTCGACGAACCGATCGCCATCGTGGCCATGGCCTGCCGGCTTCCCGGCGGGGTCAGCGACCCGGAGGGACTGTGGCGGCTGGTCGCCGACGGCCGCGACGCGGTCGGCCCGTTCCCGGCCGGACGCTGGGACGTGGAGGCGCTCTACGACCCCGACCCGGACGCCCTCGGCAAGTCCTACGCCCGTGAGGGCGGTTTCCTGGACGACATCGAGTCCTTCGACGCGGGATTCTTCGGCATCACCCCGAAGGAGGCCGCCGCCATGGACCCCCAGCAGCGGCTGCTGCTGGAGACGGCCTGGGAGGCGCTGGAACGCGCAGGCATCGTGCCCGCCCGGCTCGCGGGCAGCACCACCGGCGTGTACGTCGGCATGTTCGGGAGCGACTACCTGGCCGGCTCCCGCCTCGACCAGCTCGACGGCTACGTCGGCACCGGCTCGGCGCTCAGCGTCGCCTCCGGCCGGCTGGCGTACGCGCTCGGCCTGCACGGACCGGCGCTGACCGTGGACACGGCCTGCTCGTCCTCCCTGGTGGCGACCCACCTGGCCGTCCAGGCGCTGCGCTCCGGCGAGTGCGACCTCGCCCTGGCCGGCGGCGTGACGCTGATGGTGACCCCGCAGACCTTCGTGGAGTTCAGTCGGCTGCGCGGACTCTCCCCGACCGGCCGCTGCCGCTCCTTCTCCGACGACGCCGACGGCGCGATCTGGGCCGAGGGCGCGGGCATGCTCGTCCTCAAGCGGCTCGGCGACGCCGAGCGGGACGGCGACGAGGTGCTCGCCGTGCTGCGTGGCACGGCCGTCAATCAGGACGGTCGCAGCCAGGGCCTGTCCGCGCCCAACGGCCCGGCCCAGGAACAGGTGATCCGCCGCGCGCTGGAGCTGTCCGGGCTGGCGCCCGCCGACATCGACCACATCGAGGCGCACGGGACCGGCACCACCCTCGGCGACCCGATCGAGGCCAACGCCCTGGCCGAGGTCTTCGCCGGCTCCCGCCCCCAGGACCGCCCGCTGCACCTGGGCTCGCTGAAGTCCAACATCGGCCATGTGCAGGCCGCTTCGGGCGTCGCCGGGCTGATCAAGGTCGTGCAGTCGCTGCGCCACCGGACCCTGCCGCCCACCCTCCACGCGGACACGCCGAGCCGGCACGTCGAATGGGACGGCAGCGGGCTGCGGCTGCTCAAGGAAGCGGTCGCCTGGCCGGCCACGGCGGAGCGGGTGCGGCGGGCCGGCGTCAGCGCCTTCGGCATCAGCGGGACCAACGCCCACGTGATCGTGGAGGAGGCCCCGGCCAGGGCGCCGCAGGAGGCGGAACTCCCCGACGGAAAGCGCCTGTTCGTGCTCTCCGGGCGCAGCGCGGCAGGGCTGCGCGGGCAGGCGTCCCGGCTGGCCCGGCATGTCACCGACGGCACCACCCTCCCCGACGTCGCCCACACCCTGGCCCGGCACCGCAGCCACTTCGAGTGGCGCGCCGCGGTCGTCGCGGGCGACCGGGACGAACTGCTCTCCTCCCTCAAGGCGTTGGGCAGCGGACGCAAGCCCGTGCCCGCGCCCCGCGAGGACCAGACCGGCAAGGTCGCCTTCGTCTTCGCCGGGCACGGCGGCCAATGGACCGGCATGGGCCTGGAGCTGCTGTCCCACTCCGAGGCCTTCGGGGCGGAGCTGACCCGCATCGACGCGGCCGTCCAGCGGCAGGCCGGCTGGTCGGTGCTCAACGTACTGCGCGCACCCGAGGAGTTCTCCCCGCTCGATCGCACCGAATACCTCCAGCCGGTCCTCTTCGCCCTCAACGCGGCCCTCGCCACCGCCTGGCGGGAGCTCGGCGTCACCCCGGACGCGGTCGTCGGCCACAGTCTCGGCGAGATCGCCGCCGCCTACAGTGCCGGCGCCCTCACCCTGGACGACGCCGTGACGGCCGTCACCGGCCGGGCCGCGGCGGTCGTCCCGCTCGTCGGGCACGGCGGCATGCTCGCCGTGGAGCTGCCGCTCGCGGACGTCGAGGAGCTGCTGGAGCCCTACGCCGGCCGGCTGTTCGTCGGAGCCGTCAACGGCCCCGGCGCCACCGCCGTCTCCGGCGAGGCGGAGGCGCTCACCGCACTGCACCGCCGACTGGAGGAGCGCGGCATCCCCACCCGGGTCCTGTCGACGCCGTTCGCCTCGCACACCCCGCTCATGGAACCGCTGCGCGCCGAACTCCTCGACCGCTTCTCCGGCATCCGCGGCACCCGCACACCGACCCCGCTCTACTCGTCGGTGCTCGCCGAACCGGTCCCCGGGGACGGCCTTGACGCCGGCTACTGGTTCGCGAACCTGAGCCGTCCGGTCCGCTTCGCGGACACGATCACACGGATGCTGGACGACGGCTACCGCTACTTCGTGGAACTCAGCCCGCACCCCTCGCTCACCTCGGCGATCGAGGCCGTCGCGGCCGAGGCCGGAATCGACGCGGTCGGCGTCGGCTCGCTGCGCCGCGGCCGGGACGGGCACGACGTACTGCTCGGCAGGCTGGGGGAGTTGTACACGGCCGGGCACACACCCGACTGGACGGCGCTGTTCCCGCACGGCCGCCGCACCGACCTGCCCACCTACGCCTTCGCCCGTGAACGCCACTGGCTCGCCCCCGTCCAGGCCGGCACCACCGGCGGCTCACCGCTGCTCGGCACCCACGTCCAGGCCAGCGACGAACCCGGCCGGGACCTCTTCCAGAGCGAACTCGACCTGAACGACAGCCGCTTCGCCTATCTGACCGACCACCAGGTCACGGGCGAGGTGTGGCTGCCGGGCGCCGCCTTCCTCGACATGGTTCTGGAGGCCGCGACCACGCTCTCGGACGGCGACGAGGCGCAGCTGTCCGACGTCCGGTTCGTCCAGCCGCTGCGACTGGACGCCGACCGGCCCGTACGGCTGCAGCTGGTGCTGCGGCCCGCCGAGGACGGCTACAGGGACTTCTCCGTCGCGTCGGCCGCCGCAGGCGAGCGACAGCCTCGGTGGCAGCGGCACATGACCGGACGCCTCGCCCTCGCACCCGAGCCCCTGACGGACGCGGGCACCGACCCGGTGCCCCAACGGGCGACGCTCGACGGGCGAACGTCGCCCGCCGGGGCACTGGCCGCCCTGCGCGAGCGCTGCGCCGAGCGGGTCGACCTGCCCGCCGTCTACGCCGGCCTCGCCGCCCTCGGCATCGACTACGGCCCCGCCTTCCGGGGCCTCGAGGAGGGCCACCGGGACGGCGGCACGACAGCGGTGGCCCGCCTGGCCGCCCGGCCCGCCGCCGGTCACCTGCTGCACCCCGCCACGCTCGACGCCTCCTTCCACACGGCCGCGCTGCCCGCGGCCGCCCCGGAGGGAAGGGCGTTCGTGCCCGCCGGTGCCGGACACGTGCGCTTCACCGGACTGCGCACCGCACCCGCCTGGGTGAGCTGCGACCTGCGCGCGGTGGACGGCGACACCGCCGTCCTCGACCTCCGCCTGTGGGACGAGGACGGCCGACTCGTCCTCGCGGCCGACGAGTTCCGGCTCGCCGCACTCTCCCCCCTGGACGGCGCCCTCTTCGAGACCCGCTGGCAGCCCCGGCCCGAAGCACAGGAACCGCCGGCCACGGGCGGCTGGCTCATCCTCGCCGACGAAACGGGCGTGTCCGACGAACTCGCCCGTCGGTTCGGCGACTTGACACCGCACGTCGTCGCCCGCCAGGGCACCGCGTACGGCGCCGAGGGGCCCGGCCGCTACGTCCTCGACCCGGCCGACCCGGCCCAGCTGACCCGCCTGCTGGACGAGGCCTTCGCGGACGCCCCGCCCGAGCGTGTGGTCCAGCTGTCCGCGCTCGACGCCCCGCCGGTCTCCGACGACCGCAGCGCCGAAGAGGCCGCCCGGCTCTGCTGCCTGACCACCCTCCACCTGGTCCGGGCCCTCACCGAACGAGAGCGGCCCGCAGGCCGGACGACGCGCCTGTTCGTCGTCGTCCGCGGCAGCCAGGCCGCCGGTGACAGCACAGCGGTGACCCATCCGCAGCAAGCCCTCGCCTGGGGCTTCGGACTCACCGTGGCCCAGGAACACCCGGAACTCGCCACCACGCTGGTCGACCTCCCCGCAGAGGGCGGTACCGAGGCCCTGTGGACGCAGCTGTGGCACGCGGACGACGAACGCCTCGTCGCGCTGCGCGGCGCCGCCCGCCTCGTCCCGCGCCTGGCCCGCACCCGCCCCGACGACGGCGACCACCCCGAACTGCCGGACGGTGTGCACCTGATCACGGGTGGCCTGGGCGGCCTCGGCCGGGTCGTCGCCGAACGGCTGGTGCGCCGGGGCGCCCGGCGGCTCGCCCTGCTGAGCCGCGGCACGCCCGACGCCGCCGCCACCGACTGGATCCGGGGCCTCGAACAGCGCGGTGTCAGCGTCCACCTTCCCCGCGCCGACGTCGCCGACCGCGCCGGCCTCTCCGCCGCCCTGGACGCCGTACGCCGCGAAGCCGGCCCCGTCGTCACCGTGGTCCACGCCGCCGGTGTCCTCGACGACGCCACCCTGGCGAACCTCACCGAGGAGCGCGTCCGGCGCGTCCTCGCGCCCAAGGTGCTCGGCACCGCCCTGCTCACCGAACTGGTCCCGGAGGCCGGGAACCTGGTCCTGTTCGCCTCCGCGGCCGGTCTGCTGGGCTCGGCAGGCCAGAGCCCGTACGCGGCGGCGAACGCCTTCCTCGACGCCTGGGCGCACCACCTCTCCCGATCCGGCCGGCGGGCGCTGAGCCTGGACTGGGGCGCCTGGGCGGGCGTCGGCATGGTCGCCGGGTCCGGCACCCGGGCCGCCGAGACCAGCCGCTCGGGCCTGGTCGCCTTCTCCCCGCAGGACGGCGGCGAGATGTTCGAACGGGTGCTGACCACCGCGCGCCGCCAGCTCGCCCCGATCGCCCTCGACTGGGACCTGCTCGCCCTCGACCCGGACGCGGCACGCAGCCGCCCGCTGCTCGCCGACCTGGTCACCGCCCCGGCCGCAGGCGGGGGCACCGACGACCTCGTGCAGAAGGTGTTCGCGGCCGCCACCGGGCAGGAGCGCGACCAGTGGCTCGAGACCTATGTGCGGGCCCGGGTCGGCGAGGTCTCCGGCGGTGCGGTGGACGTGTACGCCACCACGGCCCTGAAGGAACTCGGCCTGGACTCGCTGATGCTGGTCAGGCTGCGCAACACTTTCGCCCGCGAACTGGGCGTCGACCTCCCGGCCGCCGACATGTTCTCGGCCGCCGACCTCCGCGGCCTCGCCCGCGCCCTCGGCGAGTCCCTGCCCGAGCGTGCCGCGCCGGCCGAGCGGGCCGAGAGCGCACCGGCGCGGGAGGTGCCCGAGACCGAACTGCGGCCCGCGACCCGGGATGTCGTACGCCTCCTGCGCAGCGCCCAGCCGGGGATGCCCCACGCCGCTCACGGCGTCGGCCTGGCCGTACGGCTCACCGCGCCGACCACCCGCGAAGCCCTCACCGGCATCCTCGACCGGCTCGCCGCCCGCCACGCCGCCCTGCGCACGGCCGTCGTGAGCGGTGCCGAGGGCGGCCGGCAGCTGCGGGTGGACCGGCGGCCCCCCGCGCCGCTGCTGCGGTGGACCGAGGCCACGGAGGCGGACCCCGCCGAACGGCTGCGGCTGCTCCTGGAGCCGCCGTTCGATCTGGCTGTACCGCCGCTGTGGCGGTTCGAGCTCGCCGACGGCGGCCCGCGCGGCCAGATCCTGGTGTTCGGCGCCCACCACTCCGTCAGTGACCTGCAGTCCCTGCTCCTCGTGGCCGCCGAGATCGACGCCGAACTGGCCGGCACCCCGCTGGACGGCACCGTCACCAACCGGGACATCGACCTGCTGATCGAAGCCCAGCACGATGGCGGCGACGGCCCGGGGGACGACTGGCGCGCGGCCTTCCAGGGCAGCGCACGGCTCGACCTGACCCTTGCGCGCCCGCGTCCGGAAACCCGCTCCTACCGCTCCGGAAGCGTCACCGTGAGCGTCCCCGACGGGCTCATGGAGCGGATCTCGGCCGCCGCGAGCGGGATGGCCGTCACCCCTGCCGCATTCTGCCTCGGCACCCTCACGGTGCTGCTGGCCAGGAAGCGGGAACGGGAGCGGTTCGCGCTCGCCGTGCCTGTGGACACCCGCATCCACGCCGACGCGTCCGGCGCGGTGGGCTTCTTCGGTGTCCCCGTGCCCTTCCCCGCCCAGGCGGCGGCGGGGGACCGGGTCGCGGACGTGCTGGCCCGCACCGACCACCGGCTGCGGCAGATCCTGGCGAGGGGAGCGATGTTCTCCGACGTCCTCGCCACGCTCGCCCGGCAGGGCCTGCACCGCGCCAACGCCCCGCTCGTCGAGGTGTACTTCAACTACGTCCGCTTCTCGGGCCGGCTGACCCGTCTGGAGGTGCTGCCCGCCGGTGTCGGCCACACCGACCTGGACCTGATGATCACCATGACCCCGGACTCGGGAACCGTCCGGCTCGACCACAACCTCGACATCCTGGACGCGCAGACCGCGACCGAACTCGGCGAGGAGTTCCTGGAGTTGCTTGCGCAGACGGCCGAGGACGGGACCGTGATCGTACGGGAGGACGCGCAGGCCGTACACCGGGAACCGGCCGAGGGACCGCGGCTCGCCCTCGCGGCCACCTTTGCCCTCGGCAACCTGCCCCTGATGTGCGAGGCGGCGCTGGAGGACGAGCGGGCGACCGTCGCCGAGGCGCCCTACCACCAGGTGCTCGCCGCCCTCCAGGACCCGTCAGGAGAGCTCGCCGACCCCGCCACCGCGGTGGGCGTCGTCCTGCTGCGGGCCGCCGACCTGGAGCGATTTGGAGCGGTGGAGGACACGGTCCTCGCCGAACTGCGCAGCGCCTACCCGGCCGCGCTGAGGTCCCTCGCCGAACGCACCCGCAGGCCGCTCGTCGTCGGCATCCTGCCGACCGCCGGGGCCGAGGACCGCCTCCTCGACTGGGAGCGGGCGATCGCAGCCGATCTGGCCGAACTGCCCGGTATCGCGGTGCTGGGACCGGACGAGTGGACCCGCCACCACACCGTCGAGGCTCCCTTCGACGAACGCACCGAGCGCCTCGCCCACCTGCCCTTCACCCCCGCCTTCCAGGCGGCCGTCGCGCTGCGCGTGGCCGAGGTGGTACGGGCGGTACGGCGCCCCGCGCCCAAGGTGATCGCCGTCGACGGCGACGAGACCCTGTGGGGAGGAGTGGCCGGCGAGAGCGGTCCGGACGCCGTGGACCTCAGCGGCCCCCGCGCCCTGCTGGCCCGCAGGCTGCTCCAGTGGCGGGCGGCCGGCGCGCTGCTGGCCCTGGTCAGCAACAACGACGAGGCCACGGTGCGGGCCGTCCTCGACCGCCCCGACAGCCTGCTGAAGGCCGAGCACTTCAGCGTGGTGTCCGCCGCCTGGAACCCCAAGCCGGACCGCCTCGCCGAAGCCGCCCGCACCCTCAACCTGGGCCTGGACAGCTTCCTGTTCCTGGACGACAACCCGGCCGAGATCGCCAGGATGCGCTCGGCGCTTCCGCAGGTGCTGTCCGTGACCTGTCCTCCGGCCGGCGAACTAGACGCGTTCCTGGACCGGTTGTGGCCCCTCGTCCCGGCCGCGGCGACCGCGGAGGACGCCCTGCGCGCCCGGTTCTACGCACAGGAGCGCGAGCGTGAATCCGTCCGCGAGGCCGCCGGGTTCGAGGAGTTCCTCGCCCAGCTGAACCTGGAGGTCGACATCCGCGAGCTGACCGGCCCGGACGTCGAGCGGGGCGAGCAACTGGTGCGTCGCACCAACCAGTTCACCCTGCGCGCCCGCTCCGCCGACGGCGGCGACCTCACCCGGTGGCGTGAGCAGGGCGAGGTGTGGACGGCGGCGGCCCGGGACCGCTTCGGCGACTACGGTCAGATCGCACTGCTCGCATTCACCTCCGAAGGCGACCAACTCGACGTCCATGCCTGGCTGATGAGCTGCCGAGCCCTCGGCCGCGGTGTCGAGGAACGGCTCCTCGGGCGGCTCGCCGACCGGGCCGAACAGCTGGGCTGCGCCAAGGTCCGGCTCAGCGCGGAGCGCACCCCGCGCAACGCACCGGCCCGTCGGCTGCTCGCCGCGCTCGGCGGCGGCGACCCGGACGACGAACGGCTGGACGTCGTGGTCACGCCCGAGCATCTGCGGGCGTTCCGCTCCTGGGAGCAGCGGTGACGAACAAGACCAAGCACTACGTGAAGGGCTCTCATGCGTGACGTGAACGAGGAACCGGCCGACGCCGGCCGGCGGGCGATCGCCGAGTCGATCGAACGGGGCGGCGGCGGACTCGGCGTGGCCGGTCTGCTGGCCAAGGTACGGGCGACGGACACCGTGCCCGAGCCCGCCCCGGTCCCGGCGCCCGACCTGGACGGCCTGACGGCGACCATCGCCGCAGCGGCCGGCCGCCACCTGCCCTCCGGCCGGCTGGCGCCCGACGCCGACTTCTTCGACGCGGGCGGTACCTCCGTCGACGCGGTGGAACTGGCCGCCGAGCTGGAGAGCGAGCTGGGCATCGAGGTCGACCTGGACGAGGTGTTCGCCGACGCCCGGCCGGTCAGCCTGGCCCGACGGTGGCTACTGCTGCTCGGGCACACCGCGCCCCCGGCGCCGTCGGCCGCACCGGCGCGCCCCGCCGCGCAGGAGGTCCCACAGGACGCGGCGTCCTCGGCCGTGCAGGCACCTCCCGCCGTGGCGGCGACCTCCGCGGTCGCGTTTCCCTCGGCCGCTCCGGCGCCGATCGCCGCACCGGAGGTCCGCCGGGGCGCGGCCCCCTCGGCGCCGCCGTCGCCCCTCGCATCCCCGGTTGCCGCCCCGAGCGCACTTCCCGTCCCGTACCCGCGCACCCCGCCCCCCGTACCGAGCACCCCCTACCGAGCCGGAGAGCCGCACTCCCGGGCCCGCCAGGAGGACCTCGACCAGATCCTCGCCGACCTCGCCCTCGCCGACCGGCTCCCCTTCACCGATGTGCCCGAGCCGCTGCCGCCCCGTCGGATTCTGCTGACCGGCGCGACCGGCTTCCTCGGCAGCCACATGCTGCTCGACCTGTTGCGGCACAGCGACGCCCACGTCTACTGCCTGGTCCGGGCGGCGGACGAGGCCGCCGCGGCCGAGCGGCTCGGCGCCCAGCTGCGCAGCTACAGACTGCCGTGGTCCGCGGAGATACGCCGGCGCATCACCGTGCTGCCCGGCGACATCCGCCGCCCCCGCCTCGGCCTCACCGACGAGCAGTGGGCGAGCCTTGCGCACGAACTCGACAGCATCGTCGGTGTCGCCGCCGCCGTGGACTTCCTGCGCGGCTACCACTCGCTGCGCGGCAGCAACGTCCTCGGCGCGCTCACGCTCGCCGAACTCGCCGCGACCGGCCGCCCCAAGCCCCTGCACCACATCTCGTCCATCGCCGTGTTCAACGAGGTCGGGATCACCTCCATGGGCGAGGACGACCCGCTCGCCCATGTCGACCGGCTCGTCTCCGGCTACGACCAGTCCAAGTGGGCCGCCGAGGTCGCCCTGCGCCGCGCCCGCGACCATGGGCTCGTCGTCACCGCACTCCGCCCCGGCGGGATCGGCGGTCACACCCGGACCGGCGCCTACAACCCGCAGGACCTCAGCAGCGGACTGATCTCCGCCTTCGGCCGCTTCCGCACCGTACCGGCGTTCCACTACCTCAACGCGGCCCCCGTGGACTGGGTCAGCCGGGTCGCGGTCGCCGCGATCTGCGAGCCCGACGCCTGGGGCTTCGACTACAACCTCACAGGCGTCCCCAACACCCCGGAAGACGTCGTACGGGACATGGCCTTCGGCGGCATGCACGTACGCGTCCAGGACTGGGACGAGTGGCGCACCGACACCCTGGCCCGTCTGGAGGCCGAGCCGGTGCCCGAACTGGGCTTCCTCTCCCGGGTGTTGCAAAGCCCCACCGCGCTGAAGCTGTGCGAGGCCACGCTGAAGGGCCCGGCCGCCGGCGCCGAGCGCACCGACGCCCTGGTCGCCGCGCTCGGTCTCACGCCCGCCGCCCGGTACGACGCCCGGGCCCAGCTGAAGACCTTCGAGAAGCTCGCCGACGACGGGCTGGCCCGGCTCCCGCACAAGGACGACCAGCCCTACCTCTGGTTCTCCGAGACCACCGAGGGCACCGTCGGGCCGGTCGGAGCCGCAGCGGCGACCCCCTGCTCGATGGCGCTCACCCTGTCCATAGCAGGTATGCACCAGCTGGTCAGGGAGCGCCGGGTGGACGTCACCGGCGAGGTGACCTGCCCGGCCGTCCATCCCGAGCCGCTGACCGTGGAGCGCGGTGACGTCTGGGTCCGCCCGGAGGAGGGCATCCCGCTCCAGCACGGCCTGCGGCATCAACTGCTGCGCTACCGGCTGAAGCTGCGCGACGCGGACGGCGGACTGTGGTGGCTGGAGGGCCGCAAGTATGCGCGGGCCCGGCGGGACGTGTGGCGGCAGACGAGGGCGCTCACCGTGGAGATCGGCCGCGAGGGCGAGGCCGCGAGTCTGCTGGGCGAGGTCGTCGTGCCCGCCGACTCCTACGTCCGCGACCAGATCGACGGCATCCGCGTCGATCCGCGCCTGACCAGTCAGGAGAAGCGGGCCGCCAAGCTGACCTGGCTCGCCTGGTTCGGTGTGGAGATGGGCCGCGGACTGCTCGCCCCCTTCGCCCGGGCCGCGGCGGACCTGCTCGACCTGCGCCGCACCCCCACTTTCACGGAGCACAGCCGATGATCTTCAGGACCACCCCTTCCCGGACGGCCCGGCCGGCGCTCCGCAGGGTCCGCACCACCGCGGCCCTCCGCCCCCTGCGCCACCGCCTCGACCCCGCCCGCGTGGAGGAGATCCCGTTCCGCACGAGCGACGGCGTCCGTCTCGGCCTGACCCGCGTCGGCACCGGCGACCCGGCCCGGCCCGCGGTGCTGCTCCTGCACGGGCACACCGCGTCCGCCGACATGTTCCTGCAGCCCGAGACCCGCAACCTCGTGGACGTTCTCCTCGACGAGGGCTACGAACCCTGGCTGCTGGACTGGCGGGGCAGCTGCAGGCTGCCGTACAACGAGACCGGCCGCCGGTACACCTACGACGACGTGGCGCTGTACGACATTCCCGAGGCCGTCGCCCACGTACGGCAACAGATCGGCGACCGCCCGCTGTTCGTCGTCGCCCACTGCATCGGCTCGCTCGCCCTGTCCATGAGCATGGCGGCCGGGCTGGTGCCGGGCCTGGCGGGCGTGGTCTCCCAGGGGGTCTTCCTGACGCCCAAGATGGCCGGCCGGACCTCGCTGCGCATGTCCGTGGCGGGGGAGCTGCTGAAGACCCGGATCGACCACATCCCGGTCGACTTCCGCAAGGTGGGTCTGTGGTCGAAGTACACCCCGCTGTTCGCGCTGGCCGGCCGCAAGGCGGGCTGCCCCGATCCGACCTGCCAGATCCTGCACCACTCGGCCTGGGGCACGGGCGCCTCGCTGTTCGTCCACGAGAACCTGGCCGACACCACCCACGACCGGCTCGCCGAACTCCTCGGTCCCGCCCCGCTGTGGATCCTGCCCCATCTGCGCCGGATCGAGCTGGCCCGCAGCGTCGTCCGCTGGCACGACACCGACCACCGCTACCGGGCGCTGCCGCCCAACGCGCTGGACGCGGCCGCCCGCATCGACACCCCGGTCCTGCTGCTCGCGGGCAGCGAGAACGGGCTGTGGCTGGACTCGCAGCAGCTCTGCCACGAGGTGCTGGCCCGCCGGCAGCCGCAGCTGGACGTCTCCTACACCGAGATCCCCGGCTACGGTCACCTGGACACCTTCCTGGGCCGGGGCGCCGCCCTCGACGTCTTCGGTCACATCCTCGAATTCCTGGGGGAACGCCGGTGACGGAGGGCCATGAAGCCGGATACCGTACCGGTCAGTAACCGGAGTGCACCCCAGGAGGCCCCCATGCCGCAGCTCGACGTCGACGGCGCCGTACTGACGTACGACGACGAGGGCCCCCATGACGGCGCGCACGTACCCCTGGTGTTCGTCCACGGCTGGACCGCCAACCGGCACCGCTGGGACCACCAGCTGGCCCACTTCTCCGCCGGCCGGCGGGTGATCCGGCTGGACCTGCGCGGGCACGGGGAGAGCACGGGGGCCGGGGTGCGCACGATCGCGGAGCTGGCGAGGGACGTCCTCGCCCTCCTCGACCACCTGGAGGTCGAGCGGTTCGTGCTGGTCGGTCACTCCATGGGAGGGATGATCTCCCAGACCATCGCCCTGGCCCACCCCGAGCGGGTGGAGCGGATGGTGCTGGTCAACTCCATCGGACGGATGACCTACAACCGCGGCCGGGGACTGCTCATGGCGGCCTCCACCCTGGTGCCGTACAAGCTTTTCATCGCGACCAACATCCAGCGGGCCTTCGCCCCGGGCCATCCGCGCGAAGAGGTCCGGGAGTACATCCGCTCCTCGGCCGACACCCCGCGCGAGGTGGTCATGACGCTCTACGGCGCCATGCGGGCCTTCGACGTCCTCGACCGCGCCGGTGAGATCGCCACGCCCACCCTGATGGTGCACGGCTACCACGACATCCAGCTGCCCGTGCGCCAGATGCTCCGGATGGCCAAGGCCTACCCGAACGCGGTCGTGCGCATCATCGACGCGGGCCATGAGCTGCCCGTGGAGAAGCCGGCCGAACTGACCGGGGCGCTCGACTGGTTTCTGACCGCGAAGCCGTAACCCGGGAGCCGTTTGGCGAAGTTTTTGCCCGTGGCCGGTTCGTGCCGCCCTGGCCCGGCGCCGCAACGGTCCTTCGATTTTGCGCAGGCAAAAAGCGGCTGAATCGATGAGGGAGTGTGGGCCGGACGGGTTACGCCCGCGTTGACCACCGCCGGCACCTGACGGACGCTCGTCATATAGGTGCTCGATACAACTGGTTCGGCGGCCGTTTTTCGTCCACCCCGGAGAGTGCAGGTGGGCTGGGGGCGGGCCGCGGGCCGGAGGCAGGAGCTGGCGCATGTGCGGCATCACCGGATGGGTCTCCTTCGACCGCGACATGACGACCGAGTCGGCCACATTGCATGCGATGACCGAGACGATGGCCTGCCGTGGCCCGGACGACCGCGGCACCTGGGCCGAGGGCCCCGCCGCCCTGGGCCACCGCCGGCTCGCCATCATCGACCTCCCCGGCGGCCGTCAGCCGATGTCCGTCCGCACCCCCGAGGGAACCGTCGCCCTCGTCTACTCCGGGGAGGCGTACAACTTCACCGAACTCCGCCGCCTGCTCGCGGACCGCGGCCACCGGTTCCTCACGGAATCCGACACCGAGGTCGTCCTGCACGGCTACCTCGAATGGGGCGACGCCGTCGCCGAGCGGCTGAACGGCATGTACGCCTTCGCCGTGTGGGACGGCCGCCACAGCCGGCTGGTGATGATCCGCGACCGCATGGGCATCAAGCCGTTCTACTACCAGCCGACCTCGGACGGCGTCCTGTTCGGCTCCGAGCCCAAGGCGATCCTCGCCAACCCGCATGTCCGCCCCCGCGTCGCCCTGGACGGCCTGCGGGAGCTGTTCACCATGATCAAGACGCCCGGACACGCCGTGTGGGACGGCATGCACGAGGTCGAACCCGGCACCGTCGTCACCGTCGACCGCACGGGCTTGCACACCCGCGTCTACTGGCGGCTGGAGACCCGCCCGCACACCGACGACCGCGACACCACCATCGCCACCGTGCGCTCGCTCCTCGACGACATCGTCCGCCGCCAGCTCGTCGCCGACGTCCCGCGCTGCACCCTGCTCTCCGGCGGCCTCGACTCCTCCGCCATGACCGCGCTCGCCGCCCGGCAGCTCGCCGGGCGGGGCGAGAAGGTACGCAGCTTCGCCGTCGACTTCGTCGGCCAGACCGACAACTTCGTCGCCGACGAGCTGCGCGGCACCCCGGACACGCCCTTCGTGCACGACGTGGCGCAGCTCGCCCGCACCGACCACCAGGACATCGTCCTGGACGCCGAGTCCCTGGCCGACCCGTCCGTCCGCGAGAAAGTGATCCGCGCCCGAGACCTGCCGGCCGGATTCGGAGACATGGACACCTCGCTGCTGCTGCTCTTCCGCGCCATCCGCGACCAGTCCACGGTCGCCCTGTCCGGCGAGTCCGCCGACGAGGTCTTCGGCGGCTACCTGCAGTTCTTCGACGAGGAGGCCCGCCGCGCCGACACCTTTCCCTGGCTGGTCCGCTTCGGCCGGCACTTCGGTGACGACACCGAGGTCCTGCGCCCCGACCTGGTCAAGTCCCTCGACGTGGAGGGATACGTCGCCGAGGGCTATCGCACCGCCGTCTCCGGCATCCACCGCCTGGACGGCGAGAGCGACTTCGAGTACCGCATGCGACAGATCTGCCATCTGCACCTGACCCGGTTCGTCCGCGCCCTGCTCGACCGCAAGGACCGGATGAGCATGGCCGTCGGCCTGGAGGTCCGGGTGCCGTTCTGCGACCACCGCCTCGTGGAGTACGTCTACAACACGCCCTGGTCGCTGAAGTCCTTCGACGGCCGGGAGAAGAGCCTGCTCAGGGAGGCGACCGCGGACCTCCTGCCGCGGTCCGTGTACGAGCGGGTCAAGAGCCCCTACCCCTCCACCCAGGACCCGCGGTACGCCCGGGCCCTGCAGGACCAGGCCAAGGACCTCCTCGCCCGGCCCTCCCACCCGGTCTTCGACCTGGTCGACCGGGAGCGCGTCCGGGAGGCCGCCGAACGCGACACCCCCGTCAGCACCCAGGTGGCCCGGCGCGGCCTGGAGCGCACCCTGGACCTCGCCCAGTGGCTGGATCTCTACTCCCCGGAGCTGACCCTCAGTTGAGGCCGAGAGCCCGGTCCGCGGCCGCCGCCGTCGGCTGCCACCACGTCGTCACCGGCTCCCAGACGAGGACCTCGCTCCCGGTGCCGAGCTGCGCGGCGGTGAAGGAGCGGCCCCCCTGGGACGCCGACGCGGCCACCGTGATCGCGTCCACCCGGCGGGCCTCGGGGTCCGCCGGGTCGGCGATGGTGCGTACGGCCGCGTAGGCGGTCCTGCCCGCGGCGAGCCGGTACGTTCCGCTGCCGCCCTCGGGCACCGGCAGCGCGGCCCCGTCCAGGTCACCGAAGGTGACCGTGGGCACGCGGTCCACGGCACAGGCCCGGGTGCCGCGGTTGGTCACGCTCACCCGCACCACCGACGGGTCGTCGGACGCGGCCTTCGCGCGCAGGGTCAGTACCTTCTCCGCACAGCGGGCGGTCTTGGCGTGCGCCTCCGCCGCCTGGCTCGGCGGCGCGGTGAGCAGCAGGGCCGCAGCGGCGGCCGAGACGGCGGGTACGGCGATGGCGGCGCGGATGCGCATGGTGGGATCCCCCTGTAGGTCACGTACGGGTCCGGCGGGCCGAGGCGCGCCTGCCCAGTGTGACGTCCGGTCCGACCGGGAGGTTGTACCGGAATCGGGGCTGTTACCCGCTTGCGTTCATCCTGTCGTCAATTGGTGGTGTTCGCGGTGGAGCTCCAGCTGTTCCCGTCCGCGGGGCAGGAGCTGCCGCTCGCCGGCAGGGAGCCGTACAGCAGGAAGTCGTTGACCTTGCGGTGCACACACGTGGACGACGAGTAGCCGGTGTGTCCCTCGCCCTTGTTGTCGAGCACCACGGCCGAGGAGCCGAGCCGGCGGGCCGTCTCCACGGTCCAGCGGTACGGCGTCGCCGGGTCGCCACGGGTGCCCACCAGCAGCATCCTGGCCGAGTCGACGTGCTTGACCCGGTCGCGTATGAAGTCCGTGCCCTTGGGGCGGCCGTGGCACATCAGCAGCTGGGTGAGCCGGAAGCGGCCGAAGACCGGCGACGCCTGGTCGTAGGCGGCCCGCAGGTCCTTCAGGTCCTTGGTGATCTGTGCCTCGGTGGGCCGGTCGGGGTCGTCCGCGCAGTTGATCGCCATCAGCGCGGCCGGCAGGTTGTCCGCCGGGACGTCCTGGGCGTCCACGAGCCCGCCGCCCCGCACCGTGCGGTCCTGAGCCTTCCCCCGCCCGTCCTGACGCACCGGCACGGCGAAGCCGCCGCCGGAGGAGAAGCTGAGCACGCGCCGTGTGTCGCCGTCCTCGACCAGCGCGACGAGCGCACGCTCCAGCGAGGGCCACAGTTCCTTGCTGTAGAGGGCCTGTCCGATGGCGCCGACCAGGTCCTGGCCGGAGAAGGTGTCGCCGAAGTCCGTGGGTACCGGATTCTCGTCGAGCGAGCGCACCAGCCGGACGACCTGGTCCCCGGCCATCCGCCGGTCCCGCCCGAACGGACAGGCGATGTCCGTCGTACACCAGTCCAGGAAGTCGTCCAGTGCCGTCTGCTGCCCCTCGGCGCCCGCCAGCCCCTGTTCGGACAGCGGCTCGGTCAGGGTGTCCACGCCGTCCAGCGCCATCCGGCCCACCTTGTCCGGGAACTGCGCCGCGTACACGGCACCCAGCCGCGTGCCGTAGGAGAAGCCCAGGTAGTTGAGCTTCTTGTCGCCGAGGGCCTGGCGGATGACGTCCATGTCCCGGGCGGCGTTCACGGTGCCTATGTGCCGCAGCACCGGGCCAGAGTGCCTGGCGCACTGCGTGGCGGCCTGCCGCAGCTCCTTCAGCAGGGCCTGCGGATGGCTGATGTCGGCGTTCATGCCCATCGCCGCCGAGGCCTGGTCGGTGCCGTCGCCGCAGCTGACGGGGGAGGACCGGCCGACGCCGCGCGGATCGAAGGTGACCACGTCGTAGCCGTTGGTCAGGTCCATGAGCTCCTTGCCGCCCGCGGCGAGTTCACTGACGCCCGCCCCGCCGGGACCGCCGAAGTTCAGCAGCACCGAGCCCACCCGGGACGTGCCGGTGGCCCGGTAGCGGGCCAGCGCCAGGTCGAGCGTGCCCGAGCCCGGGTGCGCGTAGTCGAGCGGCACGGTGACCTTCGCGCACTGGAGATCCTTGGGTATGTCCGGCCCCTCGCAGGCGCCCCAGGAGGCCTTCTGCCGGTAGAAGCGGGACAGGTCGGGCTGCGGCTGGCCGGCGGCCACCGCGGGCAGCCCGGACCCGAGCAGCACCAGGGTGAGGGCTCCGGCGCCCGCGCAGCGCCGCATCGCGGGCCGTGAGGACAGCTTGACCAGCATCGAAGGCCTCCCGGGGTGCACCCGCTGCGGACCGGGGCGGCGCCCTCGATCACCATAAGCGGGCTCTGTACGGGCCGCCTCCCGACGAGCGGTTGGCCGCCCGGTGATCTATGCTTCATCCCTTTCGTCATGATCAATGATCATTCGATGACTTTGCATGGGGTTCGAATGATCATGCCACTCGATGGGGTGAAAGGCCGATAAGCCATAACTCGGATGGTTCGCCTGCGTTCTATGTGGTGCGGGTGAGTGCCCGCGATGATGTCTGGAAGGCAGGGAACCTATGAGACGGGCTACCCGAAACGGTGTGATCGCCGTCGTCGCCGCCTCCGGCGCGATGGCTGTGGCGATGCCGGTGTCCGCGGCCTTCGCGGCCGACGGCGCCGCCGCCGACGGCTCGGCGGCCGACTCGCCCGGGCTGATCGCCGGCAACACCATCCAGGTCCCGGTGCACCTCCCGGTGAACGTGTGCGGCAACACCGTGGACGTGGTGGGACTGCTCAACCCCGCCGCGGGCAACACATGCACGAACGGCGACGAGGCCGGCCCGGGTGGCTCGGCCGCGTCCGGCGGCGCAGCGGCACAGGGGGACACGAAGGGCTCGCCCGGAGTGCTCGCCGGCAACACCATCCAGGTCCCGGTGCACATCCCGGTGAACATCAGCGGCAATTCGGTCGACGTGGTCGGCGTGGGCAACCCGGCCGAGGGCAACCACTCCGCCAACAACCCCGGCGACCAGACGCCGCCCCCGACCCGGAAGCCGCCGGCCCCCGCCAGGTCCCACCCCGTCCCGCGGACGGTGCAGCCGCCCGTGGCCACCCTGGCCCACACCGGAGCGGATCTGGCGGCTCCCGCGATCGCCGGTAGTGCCGCCCTACTCCTCACCGGCGCGACCCTGTACCGCCGTTTCCGCCCCGGCCGCACTCGCTGACCCGACACCGCAAGGCCCCGCCGGACGCCGGCCCGGTGGGGCCTTCGGCGTGTTCCCCGTGCCCCGGACGATCGTCCGGCCTCCTCCGCTCCGCTGCCGCACACTGCCAACTCCGCGCGCAGCGGGGCGGTTTCACGCCCATGACGGCTGGTCCGGGCGTGACGCAGGCCGGGTCGATCGGCAAGGATGCTGCGGACGCGGTCGCCGAACCGCGCCGTGCAGCACCGCTGACCCCCACGGAATGGAGCGCACCGATGACCTCTCCGGCCCCCCAGGACCTCGTCGTCACTCAGGCCGGTCTCGCCGACTGGCCGGTGATCGGCGGGTGGGCGGCGGCGGAGGGCTGGAACCCCGGGCTGTCCGACGGTCCCGCCTTCTTCGCCCAGGACCCGGACGGGTTCTTCCTCGGCCGGATCGACGGCGAGCCGGTGTCGGCCGTCTCCGTCGTGAACTACGGCTCCGACTACGCCTTCCTCGGCTGCTACCTCGTCCGCCCGGACCTGCGCGGCCACGGCCACGGCCTCACCACCTGGAAGACCGCGCTGGCCCACGCCGGGAACCGCACCGTCGGCCTGGACGGAGTCGTCGCCCAGCAGGGCAACTACCGTCAGTCCGGCTTCGAACTCGCCCACCGCACCATCCGTTTCACCGGCACGGCCTCCCAGAGCCCGATACCCGAGGGCATCCGTGCCGCCGGGCCCGCCGACCTGTCCGCCGTCATCGCCTACGACAGCGCCTGCACCCCGGCCGACCGCCCGCGCTTCCTTGCCGAATGGCTCAGCGGCCCCGGGCACCGCGCGTACGTCCGCCACGACGGCGACCGCCTCACCGGCTATGGCGTGATCCGGCCCGGCCGTGACTGCCTGCGGATCGGCCCCCTCTTCGCCGACACCGCCGACGACGCCCGGGCCCTGTTCGCCGCGCTCACCGCCGACGCCACCGGCCACCAGGTCGCCATCGACGTCCCCGAACCGAACACGGCCGGCGTCGCCCTCGCCGAAGAAGCCGGCTTCAGCGCCTCGTTCGAGACCGCCCGGATGTACACCGGACCGGTCCGCGAGCACGCCCGGGAGCGGGTTTTCGGTGTGGCCACGCTCGAACTCGGCTGAGCCGGCCGGGTACCGGGCCGGCCCGGGTCGGCGGGGGTTTCCGTGGAAGCGGCGGTGCAGGTCCCGCACCTCCGCGACCAGTTCCGGCACCGGCCCCTCGACGGTCACGCCGGGCGCCACCTCGTGCACGGGGCAGTGCCCGCACCGGGGCCGCGGACACGCCCAACTCGTCCAGCCAGGAGCCGAGCTGTTCGGACGAGACGACGTACACGATGCGGCCGAGCCCCACCCAGGCGGGCGCGGCCGCGCACATCGGGCAGTGCTCCCCCGAGGTGTAGACGGTGGCGGCGGCCCGTTCCGCGGGCGTGCGGTGGTCGGCCGACCAGCGGGCCGGCTCGAACTCCGGGTGCCGGGTGCGGTCCCCGGAGGCCACCCGGTTGTGGTCCTGGGCGAGGACCGTGCCGTCCGCCGCGACGAGCACCGAACCGAAGGCCTCGTCGCCCGCCGCGAGCGCCCCCCGCGCGAGGTCTACGCACCGGCGCAGATGACCCAGCTCACTGTCCTTCACCATGCGACACCATCGACTCGGGCCCGACCACCGAGATGATCCGCGCGAACCTGCCGTATCTCTCGCGACCCGACGAACTGCACCCGCCCGCCGAGTGCGTGACGCCGCAGACGGCGGCTCTGCTGCAGACGCGCATCGACCGCATCCAGGGCCGCATCGACTGTCTGGCCCGCAACCGCGACCGGCTGAGCGCCTACCTGTCCGTGGTACGGCCGGACGGCACCGCCCCGGACCGCCGGTAAATGCGTTGCCGCGCCCGGGCCCGGATGCTGGAGTGAGGTCATGGATCACACCGCGGTACTCGCCCTGTACGACCGGGACATGCGCGAGGGCGCACGCCCCGACGGGCCCGGTGCCCGCATCGAGCGGACGGGCGGGCTCGTCCGTCAGATCGCCGACGCACAGGGGTGGAACGGCGTCGTGTGGTCCGCTCTGGACGCGGGGACCGCGGACCGGGTGATCGGCGAACAGATCGCGTACTTCACCGGCCTGGGCCGCGACTTCGAGTGGAAGCTCTACGGCCACGACCGTCCGGTGGACCTCGGTCCCCGGCTCACCGCCGCCGGATTCCGGGCCGAGCCGGAGGAGACGCTCCTGATCGGCGAGGTCGCCCGGCTCGCCCTCGACGCCGAGCCGCCCGCAGGGATCCGCTTCGTCCAGGCCACCGATCCGGCCGGTGTCGACCTCGTCGTGGACGTGCACGAGAAGGCCTTCGGCACCGACGGCACCCGGCTGCGCCACCGGTTGCTCGACCGGCTGGCCGCCGATCCCGGCACGGTGGTCGCCGTCGTCGCGCTCGCCGCGGACGAACCCGTCAGCGCGGCCCGCATGGAGCTGGTGCCCGGCACCCGGTTCGCCGGACTGTGGGGCGGCGGCACCGTCGAGGCCTGGCGGGGCCGGGGCATCTACCGTGCCCTGGTCGCCCACCGGGCCCGCGTCGCCGCCGCCCACGGCTACCGCTACCTCCAGGTCGACGCCTCAGCCATGAGCCGCCCGATCCTGGAACGCCTCGGCTTCCACGCGCTGAGTACCACGACGCCCTATCTGTACGGGAGTTGACCGCTCCCTCACCGGCGGAACCGCGCCCGGTCCAGCGCGGCGACCCCCACGGCAGCGAGCCCGATCTGGATGAACCACTCGATCCAGTCCGGCCCCTTGGTGTCGGCGACCCCGAACCCGGCGGCGATCGCCGAGCCCAGCAGCGCCGCCACGATGCCGACCACGATGGTCCACAGGACGCCGATGTGCTGTCGCCCGGGCACGACCAGCCGGCCCAGCACACCGATGACGATCCCGATGACGATGGCACTGATGAGGCCTGAAATCTCCATGTCCACCCCTCTTCGCCGCGTACCCCGCTGCTGTGCCATGTGCCCGCTGTAGGCGGAGCCACGCCGGTGCGATTGTTGCCGGGGCCTTCTGTTCACCGGCCCGTCATGCCATGTACCTTTCAACCAATCGACGCGTGTAGAACCCTCGAGCGAGATCTACGCGCGCAGACCTGGCGCCCGCACCGCCTCTCTCCCCACCCCTCATGGAGGTTTGCCGGATGCTCGGATCGAAGAGATCCCGCCGCAGATGCACCACCGCCCTGGCCGGACTCGGACTGCTGGTCACCTCGGCAGCCCTGCAGGTCGGCACCAGCGCCACCCCCGCCCGTGCGGCCACCACGCACCGGATCCTGTTCGACAACGCCCACGCCGAAACGGCCGGCAACGCCGACTGGATCATCTCGACCAGCCAGCCCGACCCACTCGGCCAGGACTCCTCCCCGTCCGCCGAGACGGACTGGACTGGTGCCCTGTCCTCCTGGGGCGTCGCCCTGCAGAAGGCCGGCGGTTACAGCCTGAAGACGCTGCCCTCGGGCTCCAGCCTCGGCTACGGCGGTTCGTCCGCCACCGACCTGTCGAACTTCGACACGCTGGTCCTGCCCGAGCCGAACACGCTGTTCACGACCGCCGAGAAGACGGCGATCATGAACTTCGTGAAGAACGGCGGCGGCCTGTTCATGATCTCCGACCACACCGGCGCCGACCGCAACAACGACGGCGAGGACGCGGTCGAGATCTTCAACGACCTGATGACGAACAACAGCGTCGACTCCACCGACCCGTTCGGCTTCTCCGTCGACTCGCTCAGCATCAGCTCCGATCACCCGTCGGCGATCAGCGACAGCGGCGACCCCGTCCTGCACGGTTCCTTCGGCACCGTCACCAAGAGCCTGATCGCCAGCGGAACGACCGCCACGCTCAAGCCCGCCGACAACTCCGGCGTCAAGGGCCTGCTGTACCGCACCGGTTACTCCGGCAACACCGGCGCCTTCTTCCTGACCTCCACCTTCGGCAGCGGCCGTGTCGCCTTCTGGGGCGACAGCTCGCCGATCGACGACGGCACCGGCCAGTCCGGCAACACCCTGTACGACGGCTGGAACGACACCAGCGCCACCAACGCGGCCCTCGCCCTGAACGCCACGGCCTGGCTGGCCGGTTCCGGCACGGGTGGCGGCGGTGGCGGTGGCGGCACCTGCACCGCCGCGCAGCTGCTGGCCAATCCCGGTTTCGAGTCCGGCGCCACCTCCTGGACCTCTTCCAGCGGTGTCGTCACCAGCGACACCGGCGAGGCCGCCCGCACCGGCTCCTACAAGGCCTGGCTGAACGGCTACGGTTCCGCCCACACCGACACGCTCGCGCAGTCGGTCACCATCCCCGCCGGGTGCACGAGCGCCACCCTGAGCTTCTATCTCCATGTCGACACCGCCGAGACGACCACCTCGACGGCGTACGACACCTTGAAGGCGCAGGTGCTCAACAGCAGCGGAACGGTGCTGGCGACCCTCGCGACCTACTCGAACCTGAACGCGGCCGGCGGCTACACCCAGCGCAGCTTCAACCTCGCGAGCTACGCGGGCCAGACGGTCACGATCAAGTTCACCGGCACCGAGGGCTCCACCCTCCAGACGTCGTTCGTCGTCGACGACACCGCGCTCAACGTCGGCTGAGCCACGCGGGGGTGGGCCGTCCGGGCCCACCCCCGTACGTTCAGTCGGCCAGGACGGTCTTCTCCGGCGTGTTCCAGCCGGATACCCGCACATGCGGCGCCGAGCCGTGCAGATCGGCGGTCCGGTAGGTGGCGGTCAGGGTCACCGACTCGCCCGGCCACAGACCGACCTCGCCGTCCGACCACCGCACCGGCAGCACCGGCTTGCCCTGCGCGTCGACCAGGTGGACGTCCGTGAACAGCGACGGCGTCTTTCCGCCGCCCGTGGTGCGCACGGTCACCGTCGTGGTCGACACGCCACCGGACGCCTTGGTCGACGCCGTCGCCGAGAGGGGTACCTGCGCCATCGAGGAGAGTCCCTTGAGATCCGCATAGCTGGTCGTCGGCGTGTGGTACCAGTCGGTCTTGGCCCAGTCGAGGGCGTCGGCCTTGGTGGAGAGCCAGTACACGTTCCGGCTCACCTCCTTGCCGTCCGCGTCGGTCAGGGTCAGCCGGAGCAGGTAGGTGGCCGAGAGGCCGCTCACGGAAGACGGCAGGGTGAGCGCGGTGCCGTGCGCGCCGTCGCCGGTCACGTTCACCCCGGTCACGGTCTGGTCGTACTTCTGTGTGCCGTCGGGGTTGAACAGGGTCGCCCGCGCGGTGAGTCCGCCGGCGGAGGCGTGCCGGTTGTTCACGACGACGACCGAGCGGTTGTCGTAGGAGTACTGGATGTGCAGCGGCTCGTTCGCCTTCTTGGCGCCGAAATAGGAGCCGCCCTGGTCCAGATAACGGTCCGTGAGCTGCCAGTGCAGGGAGGTCCAGCCGCTGTTGAACATCCAGTAGATCAGCCCGGTGGCGGGCTTGCTGGAGTCGGTGGCGTTGCGGCTGTAGGCCTCGTACTGGGCGCGCACGTTCTCGTACTGGGCCAGCTGCGATTTGCGCACGTAGTCGGAGAGGCCCGTCGGGGCGCCGTAGCGGCCGGTGAGGGCGGCGCCGTAGATCTTGAGCGTGCCGAAGACGGGCGAGGGCGAGCGGTGGTACTGCTTGGCGTCCGGGTTCTTCCAGAGCGTGTCCAGCTCGGCCGGTGTCATCATCCGGTGCAACGTGTCGAGCGTGGGGATGTCGGGACCCGCGCTGGTCTCGGAGTTGAAGCCGGTCGCCCCGCCCTCGCGCTTGGCGTACCAGTAGTTCGGCGGGACCCAGTCGTAGGGCCCGGTCATCTTCATGCCCGAACTGCCGAGCTGCGGCGAGGATTTGGCGGATGCGGCGGAGACCACCGGAGTGGACCAGTCCGCGGCCTTCAGGGCGTCCAGGTAGTTCTTCTCGATCGTCGCGTCGGGTGCGAAGTCGCTGCCGATCAGGAAGGAGATCACGCTCGGGTGGTCGCGCAGCCGGGCGGCCTCGGCGGCCATGGAGGCCTTGGCCACCGGGTAGTCGGCGTCGGTCCACTTGTCGCCGGACTCGCCGGTCCCGTTGACCTGGCCCTCCCACTTGTCACAGCACTCCCAGCCCGGCAGTGTGAGCACGCCGTAGCGGTCGGCGAGGTCGAAGAACTCGTCCGGCTCGATGTGGCCTTCCAGCCGGATGGTGTTCAGTCCGAGGTCGAGGGCGTACTTCAGCCGGTCCTCCACATAGGTGGAGTCCCAGCGCAGGAACTCGTCCGGGGACCAGCCGCCGCCCTTGATCAGCAGCTTGCGGCCGTTGATCCGGTACTGGCGGGCGCCGTCGGAGTCGAGGGGTGCCTGTACGTCGCGGATCCCGAAAGTCTCGTGGGCGGTGTCCGAGACGGTGCCGGACACGGACGCGCTGAGGTCGAGGTCGTACAGCGGCTGCCCGCCCAGGCCGGCCGGCCACCACACCTTCGGTGAGGTCAGGTGCAGTCCGGGGACCTCGGCGGGGGAGAAGGTGACGGTCTTCGTCTCGTGCGCGGCGAGCGGCACGGTCCTGGTGAGTTCCGTCCCGGCGATGCTGCCGGTGACCTGGGCCGTGACCGGCGTTCCGGTGTCGTTGCGGGCCTGCGCCCGGACGGTCAGGTCGGCGCTGGCGAGCGAGGGCACGGCCAGCTTGGTCACCACGTGCGCGTCGCGCAGCACGACCGGGCCGCTCTGCCGGACCAGGACGTCACGGACGATGCCCATGTTCCGGTCGGGCGGCGGCTGGATCCAGTCGATCCACCCCATGGTGAGGTTCTTGTTCGGGTCGTTGGGCTGGATCCGGAAGGCGACCGTGTTCGTGCCGGACTTCACCAGCGAGGTGATGTCCAGCTCGTGGTGGGTGTAGGCGCCGGTGACGTCAGCGGCCTTGGCGACCTGGTGGCCGTTGACGTAGACGTCGGCCGCGGAGAGGACACCGCTGAAGTCGAGCGCGGTGCGCCGGGCGGTGTCCCCGACGGTGAAGTCGGAGCGGTACCACCAGGGGACGTCGAAGTCGCCCTTCGGGATCTTCTGCTGGTTGGTGGAGTGGAACGGGTCGGCGTACACGCCGTCGGCGAGCAGCGCGGCCAGGACCGTGGAGCGGGCGCCCGCCGGATGCCATCCGGCCGCCGGATAGCCGGGGGAGGAGACGGCCGCCGCGGAGTCGGTCACCTTCGCCGTGGACTGGATCGCGAATCCGGACAACGGCGTGGCGGACCCCGCGACGGACGGGACATGGGTGACCCTGGGCTGGTGCTCGTGCGGTGCCGGGCTGCGGTCCCGGGCTCCGACCCAGGCGGTGGTGAGCATGCCGAGCAGGCTCAGGAGCACGCCGGCCGAGGCGAGCCGGCGTCTGGGGGCGGGGCGAGGGAACACGGTGGTCTCCAGGCTCGTAAAGTTAGGAAACTTTACTAACTTGGCTCAAGGTAGGGGGCGGTGAGGGGCGTGTCAACGACCTCGGCCGCCGTGGACCGGGCCGGCCGATGCGAACCGGTCAGCCGCGGTCCGACCTGCGCTCGAACACCAGGTTGCGCGCCGTGCCCAGCGCCGTCGCCACCGCGCCCAGCAGCACCGCGTCCTCCCCGAGCCGGCTCGGCGCGATCCGCGGCCGCAGCGGGGTCAGGGTGCGCAGGTGTTCGCGGACCGGCTCCAGCAGCAGGTCCACGCTGTGGCCCACCCCGCCGCCGAGCACGACGAGATCCGGGTCGAGCACCGCGGCCGCGGCCGCCACGGTGTGCGCGATCCGCTCGCCCTCCAGCTCCACCGCCTGCACCGCGGCCGGATTGCCCCGCCGGGCCGCGTCGAACACGGCCTTGGCCGTGAGCTGCCCGCTCATCCCGAAGTGCCGGGCGGCCTCCACCACGGCCACCCCCGACACCGCGTCCTCCAGTCGCTCCGGCTTCTGCCGGCCCGGCCAGGGCAGGAACCCGATCTCCCCGGCCAGCCCGTGCGCCCCCGTGAACAGCCGGCCCTCGCCGACGACCCCCATCCCGAGGCCGGTGCCGATCAGGATGTACGCGAAGAGCCGACTGCCCGCACCGACGCCGTACGTGTACTCGCCGAGCGCGGCCAGGTTGGCATCGTTGTGCACCTCCAGCGGGACGCCCAGCTCCTCGCGCATCCGGTCGAACAGCCCCGCGCGGCCCCACCCCGGCAGATGCATCGCGTACCGCACCCGCCGCTGCTTCTCGTCGTACACGCCCGGCGTGCCCACCACCCCGTGCACCACCTCGGCCGGGTCCACGCCCGAGTTGCCGATCACCTGCCGGGCCGTGCCCACGACCAGGTCGGCCATGGCGGCGGAGGCGCGGGCGCGGTTGCGCACATCGGCCCGGGCTATCACCGTGCCGTCCAGATCGACGACCGCCACCCGCAGCCAGCCGCGGCCGATGTCCACCCCGAGTGCGTACCCGGCGGCCGGGTCCGGGGCGTACAGCACGGCGGTGCGCCCGCGTTCGGGGGCGTGGGTGCCGACCTCGTGGACCAGCCCGGCCGCCTCCAGCGAGGCCAGCGCGCTGGACACGGTCGGCTTCGACAGGCCCGTCTCGCGGGCCAGTTGGGCGCGTGAGGCGGCGCCGGCACCGCGCAGCCGGTCCAGGAGCAGCCGCTCGTTGGTGCTGCGCAGCCGCCGGCGGCTCCAGGGCTGGTCCTGCTGCGCTACGACGTCACTGGCGGCCATCGCACCATTCTCACGCATTCCTGTCGCATACTTGACGCCTCTAGTAAGGCTCCTTAACTTTATCGCCCAGTCAGCCCGACCGGGTGAGTCGCCGCCAAGCGCGCGGCCCGTGCGCCCGTCGCGTCAGGAGTCCCCATGTCCGGTAGTCCGCCACCCACGGGTGGCTTCGTCCGTCGTGTCGGCCTGTTCCAGGCCACGGCCATCAACATGAGTCAGATGTGCGGCATCGGCCCGTTCGTGACGATCCCCCTGATGGTCGCCGCGTTCGGCGGCCCCCAGGCGGTCACCGGATTCGTCGCGGGCGCCGTGCTGGCGCTCTGCGACGGGCTGGTGTGGGCCGAGCTGGGTGCGGCCATGCCCGGCTCCGGCGGCAGTTACGTCTATCTCCGCCAGGCCTTCCAGTACCGCACCGGCCGGCTGATGCCGTTCCTGTTCGTGTGGACGGCGATGCTCTTCATCCCGCTGATCATGTCCACGGGCGTGGTCGGCTTCGTCCAGTACCTGGGTTACCTCGCACCCGATCTCGGCAAGACATCCGGCGACCTGATCGGGCTCGGCATCATCGCGCTGGTGGTGCTCCTGCTCTGGCGCGGCATCGAGCACATCGCCCGGATCACCGCCGTGATGTGGGCCGTGATGATCGCCTCGGTGGTCCTGGTGATCGCCGCCGCCGCGAGCGACTTCAGCCCGCACCTGGCCTTCACCTACCCCGCCCACGCCTTCGATCTGACGGGCAACCACTTCTGGCTCGGCTTCGCCGCGGGCCTGACCATCGGCATCTACGACTACCTCGGGTACAACACCACCGCCTACATGGGCGCCGAGATCAAGGACCCCGGCCGGACCCTGCCGCGCTCCATCATCTTCTCGATCCTCGGCATCATGGCGATCTACCTGCTGCTGCAGATCGGTACGCTCGGCGTCATCGACTGGCACCGTATGACCGACCCGAACGACATCGCCGCCACCTCCGTGGCCTCCGCGGTGCTGGAGAAGACCTGGGGCAAGGGTGCCGCCGACACGGTCACCGTGCTGATCCTGATCACGGCGTTCGCCTCGGTGTTCACCGGCCTGCTCGGCGGCTCCCGGGTGCCCTACGACGCCGCCCGCGACCGGGTGTTCTTCCGCCCCTACGAGAAGCTGCACCCGAAGCACCGCTTCCCGACGCTGGGCCTGGCGACCATGGGCGTGATCACCGCGATCGGCTTCCTGATCGGCCGTCACACCGACCTCGCCACCCTGATCCAGCTGCTCACCACGGTCATGGTGATCGTCCAGGCGCTGGCCCAGATCATCGCGCTCACCGTCCTGCGCAAGCGGCAGCCGACCCTGCGCCGCCCGTACCGGATGTGGCTCTATCCGCTGCCCGGCATCGTCGCTTTCGTCGGCTGGTGCGTGATCTACGGGTACGCCGACAAGAACTCCCCGGGCCGCCACCCCATCGAGTGGTCCCTGGCCTGGGTCGCCCTCGGCTGCGTGGCCTACCTGATCTGGGCGCGGCTGGAGAAGGTGTGGCCGTTCGGCGTGAAGGAGATCGCCGAGGAGTACGTGGCCGGACGGGATCCGGACACCGCGCCTGCCGCACGCTGAAATCCCGTTCCGCGGTCCGCTTCCGAGTGTGTGTCACCGGGGAGTCCGCGGGGGGCACACACTCGGAAGCTCCGGCCGGCGCACTGCCGGCCGGAGCCTCGGCGTCTCGCGGCCCGGGGTCACCTCGTAGCGGTGCTTGCCGGTCTTGTGGACCTTCGCCACGGAGACCTTGTCCGCGAGCCGCACCGTCTTGACGTGGACACGCTCGGCCGTGCCGTGGGCGACGGGAGTCGGTTCGGGTGCGGCGGCGAAGGCGCCGGTCGCCGGCGCGCCCAGGGCGGCGGCGACGCCGGCGGCGACGAGTGTGGTGCGCGGGGTGCGACGTGCACGCATCGGTGAACTGCCCTTCGTTCGGGTTCGTTCGTCGGCGTCTTCGACGCTACGGAACGTGAATCAAGGGCGCCCATACGTCATGTAGCAGATGCTTGTTGCGTTCCGCGCGAATCACCGCATAATTCGCGCTCAACCATCAGATCCGCGGGGAAACCGCAGTCCGGTCCGGTCTGGCTTGACATGCAAGTAATCGCCTGCATAACGTTGAGTGTGCAATCGAAGGACGACACCGGGATGGACAAGGTCTTCAAGGCACTGGCCGACGACACGCGCAGACGGCTTCTGGACCGGCTGCACGAACACAACGGCCAGACGCTGGGCGAGCTGTGCGAGCGCATCGACATGACGCGTCAGTCGGTCACCCAGCACCTCGCCGTCCTGGAGGCCGCCAATCTGGTCAGCACGGTGCGGCGGGGGCGGGAAAAGCTGCACTACCTGAACCCCGTACCGCTCCACGAGATCCAGGAGCGGTGGATCGACAAGTTCGAGCGCCCGCGCCTCAGTGCGCTCGGCGCCGTGAAGCGACGAGCCGAGGAAGCCATGACCGACAAGCCGAGTTTCGTGTACGTCACCTACATCGCGAGCACGCCCGAGAAGGTCTGGGAGGCGCTCACCGACGCCGACCTGACCGCCGCCTACTGGGGGCACCGCAACGTCTCCGACTGGCAGGTCGGCTCCCGCTGGGAGCATGTCCGCACCGACGGCTCCGGGATCGCCGACGTGGTCGGCCGTGTGGTCGAGAGCGAGTTCCCGACCCGCCTGGTCACCACCTGGGCCGCGCCCGATCAGGAGGACCGGGAGGACCGGCACTCCCGGGTGACCTTCGAGATCCGGCCGCACGAGGACATCGTCAGGCTGACCGTCACCCACGAGGATCTCAACGACGAGGGCGAGCGCGCCGACATCGCGTCCGGCTGGCCGGCGGTGCTCTCCAACCTCAAGTCGCTTCTGGAGACCGGCAGCACCATGCCGCAGTCGCCCTGGCAGGTGCCCGTCCGCTGAGCCGCGGGCGTGGCGAGGCCGGCCCGCCCGGGCGGACCGGCCTCGCGTTCTTCTTCTTCGTGGCCTTCACTTTCTTCGCGTGGTCCTCCCTTCCTCGTGTCTTGTCCTTATGGCTTCGGGACGCTCTTCGCCGCCGTACCGGCGCATATCAGTCCGAGGACGAAGGCCAGCGCGCCGATGACGATGTTGTTGATGATCACGCCGGTGTCCGGGCTGCTGCCCACGACCCACGGCGCGATGATCATCCAGACACCCATGGCGCACATGGCCCAGCTGAGGCCGTACATCCGCTCGGGGGCCCTCGTGAACCCCAGCGCCAGCAGGCCTATCGCGATGCCCACGATCAGGTTGTGTGCCACGAGTGCCGGCTGGCTCGTCGTGTAGTGCAGGATCCACGGAGATGCCGCGCAGTAGACGCCGAGCAGGAAGACCGGCCCGTCCACCAGCGCCACATCACGACCACCGAGCATGCGGGCGTAGCGTTCCCGCATTTCGGAGATGTCGGGGTGGGTTGTCATGTCACCCCTGTGCGAGACGTTGGCCATGAATCGTCTCCTTACGACTTGCAGGCCCGACCGCGTCTGGTGCGGTGTGCGGTAAGCGCCGCCTTCCTAGTTTGCTCTTATTCACCCCTTATGTGTAGGGGGCGGTAGGCACCTTTGCCATGCGTCGTCCCGTCGGCAGGAGAGCCCCCGGAGAGCACCGACTCTCTCCGGGGGCCGACACGGGGGAGCAGCGCCTCGGCGGCGATCTCCCGGATCTCGCACCGTTTCCGCATCGGAACCGTCGCCCTGCTGACCGAGCACGCGCCGCAGCCGGCGCAGGCCGCGCCGGGCATGGCTCTTCACGGTGCCTAGGGGCCACCCCGTGCGGGCGGCGATCTGCGTCTGGGTCAGGTCCTCGTAGAAGGCCAGACGCAGAACCTCCCGCTGCGGGGAGGGCAGTTGCGCCAGTGCGTGCCGGACGAGGACGCGGTCCAGCGCGGCCTCGGACCACGGCTCCGCGGTGGAGCCGGTGAGCACGAGGGCCGAGCCCGCAGCCGCGACCAGAGCCGTGCGCCGGGTGCGTGCGGCCAGCGCGTCGACGATCTTGCGCCGGGTGATGCCGACGATCCAGCCGGCCAGCGGACCGCGGTCGGGCCGGTACCCGTTCCGGCCCCGCCACACCCCGAGGAACACCTGCTGGGTGACGTCCTCCGCCTCCCCGGCATCGCCCAGCGAGCGGTACGCCAGGCCGTACACCAGCGCTGACCAGCGCCGGTGGACGGCGGCCAGGAAGGCGTCGTCACCCGCCGTCAGGCCCCGCGCCAGTTCCTCGTCGCCGAACGGCACCTCGTCCGGGCCCTGCGCCAGTGCCACGGCCGACGGCTGCGGCGGAGGGCTCACGGTGAGGAGGGCGGGTGAGGTCGGATACGGGGGCATGGCCACGGCTCCTTGCACGAGACGTTGCCGTCATCGTCGGAGCCCCGCGTCCGAGGCCACAACCCGCATCGATTCTGCATCGTATAGTCGTGATGTGGACCGCGAACGCGTCGGCACCAGCCGATCCGCCCCGGACGCGCGGACGAGCGAGGCGGGCTTGACCACCGGTGCCCTCGCCCGCCGGCTCGGGGTCTCACCCACCACGCTCCGCTCCTGGGAACGCCGTTACGGCATCGGCCCCGCCGAGCGCGTGACCGGCCGGCACCGGCGCTGGACGTCCAGGGACGTGGCCGTGCTGGAGGCGATGTGCCGGCTGACCGCGGCCGGTCTGGCCCCTGCCGAGGCGGCCCGGGTGGCCCGGAACGAGGCGTCCGCCGACGAGTCCCCGCCCACCGCGCTGCCGCGCGAGATGCCCAGGAACGTGCCCGCGCACCCGCGTACGGCCGGCCCGCTGCCGTCGGGCGATGTGCGCCAGGAGTCCCGGGGCCTGGCCCGTGCGGCCGTACGCCTGGACGCGCCGGCCGTGGAGGAGCGACTGGCCGCCGCCGTGGACGAGTTCGGCCTCGCCCGCGCCTGGCAGGAGGTCATGGTGCCCACCCTGCATGCCGTCGGCCGGAAGTGGGCCTCGTCCGGAGACCGCTACGTGGAGGTGGAACACCTGCTGTCCTGGCACGTGTCCACCACCCTGCGCCGGCACACCCGGCCGCCCGTGGCGTCGGTCGCTCCCGCGGCGGCAGGCCCGGTGCTGCTCGCCTGCGTGCCCGGCGAGCAGCACACCCTGCCCCTGGAGGCGCTCAACGCCGGACTGAGCCAACTGGGCGTCGCCACCAGGATGTTCGGCGCCGCCGTCCCCGTGGAGGCGCTCGCGGCGGCGGTGGGGCGCCTCGGCCCGGCCGCCGTGGTGCTGTGGGCACAGGCCCGCTCCACGGCGAGCCTGCCGCTGGCGCAGCACGTCGCCGCCACGCAATGGGGGGTGAAGGGAGCCCGGTCGGGGCCGCTGGTCGTGCTCGGCGGCCCCGGCTGGGCGGGCCGGTCCAGCCGGGGCATGCTCCGTCCGACGGGCCTGCCCGAAGCCCTCGACACGCTGGCGGATGCCTGCGGGCGACCGGGCTGAGCACCGTCGTCCGGAGAGCGCAGGGCCCTCAGCCGTGTCCGCGAGCCCGCTTGAAGCGGGCCAGACCGTCGGCCAGGTCGATGATCGGGCCGGGGTAGTCGACCGCCGACCGCTCCGGACCCCGGAGCTTCCACGGCTCGTGCACCATCGGGGCCTCCAGCGACGCCAGTTCGGGCACCCAGCGCCGCACATAGGTTCCGTCCGGGTCGTGCCGCCTGGCCTGGGTTACCGGATTGAGCACGCGGTTGGGGCGGGTGTCGGTACCGGTCCCGGCCATCCACTGCCAGTTGAGCTGGTTGTTGGCGACGTCCCCGTCGACCAGGAGGTCGAGGAAGTGACGGGCGCCCACCCGCCAGTCGACGTAGAGGGTCTTGGCCAGGAAACTCGCGGCCAGCAGCCTGCCGCGGTTGTGCATCCAGCCCTCATGGCGCAGCTGGCGCATCGCGGCGTCGACGATCGGATAGCCGGTACGGCCCTCCCGCCACGCCTCGATGTCCTCCCGGGCCGTCCGCTCGGTCCGCCAGCGGTCGTGCTTGGTGCGGTAGTCGGCGGTGGCCGTGGCCGGCCGCGCCGCCAGGACCTGGCGGTGGAAGTCGCGCCAGGCCAGCTGCCGTACGAAGGCCTCGGCGCCCGGGCCGCCCGCCCTGCGGGCTCGGTGGACCAGTTCGACGGGGGAGAGAGTGCCGAAGTGCAGGTGCGGCGAGAGCCGGGAGGTGGCGTCGCCGGCCAGGTCGTCATGCCGGTTCTCGTAGGCCGCCACGCCACGGCGCAGCCACGCCGAGAGGCGCTTGCGACCCTCCCTCTCCCCGCCGGCGTTCAGGCCCTCGGACACGCCCGACAGCCCTGCGCGGGAGGGGACTTCCCCGGATCCGACACCCTCCGGCACCCGGATCGTGCGCGGCGCCGCGAGCGGGTCGCGCAACCGCTGCTGCGACCACTGCCGGAAGTACGGCGTGAACACGGCGAAGTGGTCCGAGGAAGCCGGTGTCACGGCGCCCGGCGCGAGCGCCGTGGTCACCGTGTCGTGCACGTGCAGCCGGCGTCCGTCGCCCTCCAGGGCCCGGCGCAGCCGCACCTCCCGGCGCTGCGCGTAGGCGCTGACGTCGGCGGCCATGTGCACCTCGTCGGCGTCCGCCTCGGTGACCACCTTGCACACTTCCTCGACGAGGTCGCCGCAGCGGACAACCAGCCGCCCGCCGCGCTCGCGCAGCCCCGAGTCGAGATCGCACAGGCAGTCGGCGAGGAACGCCAGCCGGTTGGGCGCCGCGAACCGTGCCTCGGCCACTCCCCGGTCGCGCACGAAGAGCGGGACCACCTGCCGTGTGCCGTCCAGGGCCGCCCGCAGCGGCGGGTGGTCGTGCAGGCGCAGGTCGGCGGTGAACAGGACGACCGAGACGTTCATGGCGTGGCTCCGGGTTGGGACGGGGTGGACGGGTGCGTGCTTCCGCCTCCGCTTCCGGGCCACGGTGCCCGGTGGATGCGGTGCGTCAGCGCGCGGGCGCGCATTCCCTCTCCCGGGGGTGCGGGGCGGCGGCCGCGGTGCGCGCGATGTTGCGTGCCATGCCGCCGAACACCAGGGCGTGGAACGGTGAGACTGCCCACCAGTAGGCGTGGCCGAGCAGCCCGTGCGGGTGGAACAGCGCACGCTGCCGGTAGCGGCTGCGCCCGGCGCCCTCGTTCTCCGCGTACATCTCCAGCCAGGCCGGCCCCGGCAGACGCATCTCCGCCCGCAGCCGCAGCAGATGCCCCGGCTCGATCTCCTCGACCCGCCAGAAGTCCAGCGAGTCACCGATCCGCAGCCGCTGCGCGTCCCGGCGGCCGCGGCGTAGTCCGACCCCGCCCGCCAGCCGGTCCAGCCGGCCGCGCAGCGCCCAGGCCAGGGGGAACGAGTACCAGCCGTTCTCCCCGCCCACCCCCTCGATCACCCGCCACAGCGTGTCGGCCGGGGCGTCGACCTCGGCCTCCCGCAGATCCGTGTAGAGGCTGCCGCCCGCCCAGTCGGGGTCGGTGGGCAGCGGATCGCTCGGCGCGCCCGGCACCGCCGACGACGACCAGCGGGTGGCGACCTGGGCGTCCTGGACGCGCCGCAGGGCCAGCCGCACGGCTTCGTCGAAGGACAACGGGTGGCCCGGCGGGTTCGGTACGTACGCCTCGATGTCGTGCTCGTGGCAGACCACCTCGTGACGCAGCGACTCGGTCAGCGGCCGGGCGAGGGACGCGGGGACGGGCGTGACCAGACCCACCCAGTGGCTGGACAGCCCCGGGGTGAGAACCGGCACGGGCAGGACCACCCGGCGGGGCAGGCCCGCCACCGCCGCGTACCGGATCATCATGTCCCGGTACGTGAGGACGTCCGGCCCGCCGATGTCGAAGGCGCGGTTCACCCGCGCCGGCATGTCCGCGCTGCCGACCAGGATCCGCAGCACGTCCCGCACGGCGATGGGCTGGATCCGGGTGCGCACCCACCTGGGGGTGATCATCACCGGCAGCCGCTCGGTGAGATGGCGCAGCATCTCGAAGGAGGCCGAGCCGGAGCCGATGATCACCGCCGCGCGCAGCACCGTGGTGGGTACCCCCGAGCCCAGCAGGATGCTGCCGACCTCGGCCCGTGACCGCAGGTGCGGGGAGAGCGCGTGATCGGGTACGCCGGCCGGTGTGAGGCCGCCGAGGTACACGATGCGCCGTACCCCGGCCGCCTTCGCCCGCTCACCGAAGATCCGGGCCGCGTGGCGGTCGGTCGACTCGAAATCACGGCCGCTGCCGAGCGCGTGGACCAGGTAATAGGCCACGTCGACACCCTGCATGGCCTCGGCCACGGAGTCGGCGTCGGTGACATCACCCCGCACCACTTCGGCCTCACCCGCCCAGGGATGGTCGCGCAGTTTGCCGGGATCGCGGGCCAGGCAGCGCACGCGGAGCCCGGCGGCCAGCAACTCGGGCACGAGCCGGCCGCCGATGTAACCCGTGGCGCCCGCCACCAGGCAGCGCGATCCCGCCGCTCGTTCGTCGTGCTCCATGGTTCCGGTCCTCCGTGTCGGCGATCCCCTGTGACCACTTCCCGCCGCTCACCCCTCATGGATGCGCTCCTTCCGCCGGAACAGGTCGGGTGGCATGTCCGCAGCGATCCCGGGCAGCCGGAGAGGTGGGAGACACACGCAGGGGTCGGCTGTCGACACTGGAGGTGACCGGTCGTCATGGGTGGAAAAGTGTTGCAGCGATTCCCCGCGGGAGCCCCGCGCGGATCATGGCCCGCGGAGGAGTACGCGGCCGCCCGGCGCGCCGAGGGCGAGTCCGCGACCGTGGTGATGGACCTGAAGTCCGACACCTTCCTCGTCGTGGTCGAGGGACAGGACGACGACGGTCGCATCTGACCCCGGCTCTCGGACCGCCGTGGCAGCGCGAGCGGCGTCGGGCGCGGTTCGCCGGCCGGCCGGCGAAGTGACTCCGAGTCACGGCCGCGGTGCGGTCCGGCCGTTCCGCCCGCGGCCGCCGCGGAAGGCGCCGCCGGCCGAGCTGAGCGCCGACCGGGCCTGGCAGACTGCCGGTTCATGACACAAGGACCACTGCCTGTGGGGGCGTCCGTCACCCTCGGGCTACTGGCGGCCTGGGCCGTGCACGACACCGAGGAACTGGTCATGGTGCCGCGATGGGTGCGGACGCGGGTCCCCGAGCTGAGGAAGGACTTTCCCGGGGTGCCGGAGGCGGTGTGGCGGCGACTGGAGTCGGTGGACGCACGTGAGTTCACGACCGCCGTCGCCGCGATGGCCGTCGTGGTCGGGGCGGCCGCCGCCGAAGGGCACCGGACCGGCGGACGTTCCGCCCTCTACCGGACCGCGCTCAACGCCTTCGGGCTGCACGGCGTGGTGCACCTGGTCCAGGCTGCCGCGTTCCGCGGGTACACGCCGGGCTCGGCGACCACCCCGTTGGTGGTCATTCCCTTCACTCTGTGGGCTCGCGGCCGACTGCGCCGGGCCGGCGTCCTGCGCCCCGGCCGGCCGCGCGACGCGCTCCAGGGCCTCGCCTTCGCCGCGGCCGCCACGGTGGGCACTCACGCGCTGGCGCGCCGCGCAGCGCGCCGCCGCTGACCGCCGCACCGGTCGCGACGACGGCCCGGCCCTCGCGCGCCGCGGCCGTCCCGGCGGGCGTTCGAGCGCGTGCCCGGGACGGGCTCTTCCTTGGCAGTCGGCTTCGGCTTCGGCTTCGGCTCTGGCTTTGGCTTCGGCTTTGGCTCGGCCGGCCGGGCGTGTGCCCGCGATCGGCTTCGCCTTCACAGGCCGATTCCGTCCGGCGTCCGTCGGTGGCCCGCGCCTCGGCTTCGGCTCGCGACGTTCCCGTCCGGATGCCGGCCGCACTGCCGGTCGCCGCTCGGTGCCTGCCCCGGGGCGCAAGGCACGCCCGTCGTCGGCGCCCCGCAGTCAGCCGCAAGCGGCGTCCGTTTCACGTCCCGCCGTCGGCCGGCGCCCCCGTCAGCGCCCGCAGATGCGCCCGCCGCGTCTCCGCCGTCTGGCCCTGCACCAGCAGGAACAGCCCCTCCCGGGCCAGCCGTTGGGCGCGGCTGGTCAGGGACATCGCACGGCCGCCGCCGGCCACCACCGCCGCCGTGGTGGCCGCGCCCAGGACCTCGTACGCCTCTGCCCGGACGGCCAGCCGTTCCTCGGCCCGCTCGAGCGGTGCGGGGTGGTCGGCCAGGGCGTAGGCCCTGCGGCGGACGTCGGCGAGGCGGGCACGCAGAGGGCCCGAGGACTCCTCGGACAGCAGGGACAGCGCGGCCTCGGCGATACCGAAGACCGCCGGGTTGGCGTTCAGTGTCCTGGCTCGGTCGCCGGGCGCCCATCGCTCGTACGGAGTCCGCCGGACCACCGCCTCCTCGGGCACCCACAGGCCGTCCAGCTTCAGTGACACCGTGCGGGTGGCGGTCAGCGCGGCGAGCCGCAGCGGCGCCGAGGCCCGCAGACCCGGTTGTTCGCGTGCCTCGACGAAGGCGAACAGGACCTCGTCCGCCTCGGTCACCCCCGCGAGCAGCATGACGTCGTTCAGACCCCATCCGGTGTACCAGGGGACGGTTCCGTCGAACCGCTGGCCGGTGCCCTCCCGCCGGACCCGCACCGGGACGCGCGGGTACGCCCGCAGGTGTGCGTACGCCACCCCGGACAGCAGCTCACCGCGCGACAGCGGGCCCAACAGGCGATCCCGTACCGTGAGTTCGCTCTGTGCCAGCGTCTGCACCGGTGTGTGGTGCTGCGTCTGCACGAACCACGTCGAGCAGCACGCTCCGGCCAGGATCTCCGCGGTCTCCCGCAGTACGGCCGGCGGTGCCCCCGAGCCGCCGTACCCGACCGGCGCGACCACGCCGAGCAGCCCGGACCGCTTCACCGCCTCGATGTGGCTCGCGGGCACGCCTTCCTGGTCCACCCGCTCGGCCGCGGGGACGAGCAGATCGGCGGCGAGCCGTCGGGCGCCGGCGACGAGCGGGTGTGCGGTGTCGGTCATGCGGAAGATTCTTCCGAAGATCTCCGCCGAATTTTTCTACCGGATCCGCGGCGCGCGATGTCGATTCCGGCTCCGCCCGTTCGTGTAGGAGGTGACAGACACCCCCGACACCGGGAAGACGCCCCGGAAGAAGCACAGGAGGACATCATGAAGCACTACCTGCTCAGCGTGGTCCAGCCGGCCGGGGGACAGCCGCCCGCCCCCGAAGCGCTCGCCGAGATCATGCGCAACGTCGAGGCCTTCAACGACGAACTGCGCGCGGCCGGAGCCTGGGTCTTCGCCGGCGGACTGCACGGTCCGGAGACCGCCACCGTGATCCGCCCCAAGGACGGCGACGTGCTGATCACCGACGGGCCCTACGCCGAGGGCAAGGAGTACCTGGGCGGACTCTGCCTGATCCGGGCCGCCGACCTGGACGAGGCTCTGGAGTGGGGGCGCAGGGCCGCCCTGGCGACCACCCTGCCCATCGAGGTGCGGCCGTTCGTGGACCAGCACTGATGGCCGAGGCCCCCGACATCGAGGCCGTCTTCCGCGCCGAGTACGGGCGCGCGGTCTCCGTCCTCGTCCGCTTCCTCGGCGACATCGACCTCGCCGAGGAAGCGGTGCAGGACGCCTTCGCCACCGCAGTGCGCACATGGCCGGAGACCGGCGTACCGCCGAGCCCGGCCGGCTGGATCATCACCACCGCCCGCAACCGGGCCGTCGACCGGCTGCGCCGCGAGTCCTCCCGGGACACCCGGCACGCGGAGGCCGCCCTGCTGTACGCGCCCGACGCACCGCCCGAGGAGGGCCCCGTGCGCGACGACCGGCTCCGCCTGATCTTCACCTGCTGCCACCCCGCGCTCGCCCTGCAGTCCCGCGTCGCCCTCACCCTGCGTCTGCTCGGCGGTCTGACCACCCCCCAGATCGCCCGCGCCTTCCTGGTCCCGGAGCCGACCCTCGCCCAGCGCCTGGTGCGTGCCAAGGCCAAGATCCGTGACGCGGGCATCCCGTACCGCGTGCCCCGCGACGCCGACCTGCCCGACCGGCTCGGCGGGGTGCTCGCCGTCGTCTGCCTGATCTTCAACGAGGGCTACACCGGCGATGCCGCCCTGTGCACGGAAGGCGTCCGGCTCGGCCGGCTGCTGGCCGAGCTGATGCCGGACGAACCCGAGGCCACCGGCCTGCTCGCCCTGATGCTGCTGATCGAGGCGCGCCGGCCGGCCCGGCGGGACGTGGAGGGCGCCCTGGTGCCGCTGCCCGAGCAGGACCGCGGCCGGTGGGACCGCACCCTGATCGCCGAGGGCCAGGACCTGGTCCGTCGCTGCCTGCGCCGAGGCCGGCCCGGGCCGTATCAGATCCAGGCCGCGATCAACGCCGTGCACAGCGACGCCCCGACCGCCGCCGCCACCGACTGGGGCCAGATCCTGCGCCTGTACGACCAGCTGATGGCCGTCGCCGCGTCGCCGGTGGTCGCGCTGAACCGGGCGGTCGCAGTGGCCGAGGTCGAGGGTCCGGCCAAGGCCCTGGAGCTGGTCGATTCCCTCGACCTTCCCCGCTACCACGTCCGGCACGCCGTCCGCGCCGACCTGCTGCGCCGCCTGGACCGGCCCGCCGAGGCCGCGGCGGAGTACACGACGGCCGTCGAACTGGCCGAGAGCGAGGCCGAGCGGGCCTGGCTGCGGCGGCGCAGAGAGGACCTCGACCACCGGATGACGTGACCCTCGTCACCGAGGGCGGTTCCCGGAATTTACTTGGGCACCTGAAAGGTTGGCAATTACATCTGATACTTCCGAGACCTGGGCCCGGGCCGACCGGCCCGTGCACCACCAGCGAGGGACCTGTGAACGACTCCACCCCCGAGCAGCCCGCCGACGTCGTGGCCCGGCTGCGCGCCACCTTCCGCACCGGCCGCACCAAGCCGGTCGAGTGGCGCACCGGCCAGCTCCGCCGCCTGCGCACGATGCTCACGGAGAACGGCGCCGACCTCGCCACCGCCCTCCGCGCCGACCTCGGCAAGAGCAGCACCGAGGCCTACCGCACCGAGATCGACTTCACCGTCCGGGAGATCGACCACACCCTCGATCACCTGGACGAGTGGCTGCGCCCGGAGTCCGCGCCCGTCCCGGCGCACCTCGGCGGCGACGCGACGGCCTGGACGCAGTACGACCCGCTCGGCGTCGTCCTCGTCATCGCCCCCTGGAACTACCCGGCCCAGCTCCTGCTCGCCCCCATGGTCGGCGCGCTGGCCTCCGGCAACGCGGTCGTGGTCAAGCCGAGCGAACTGGCCCCGGCCACCTCGGCCGCGCTGGCCAGGCTGATCCCCGCTCATCTCGACACCGACGCGGTCGCCGTGGTCGAGGGCGGCGTCCCGGAGACCACGGCCCTGCTGGCCGAGCGCTTCGACCACATCTTCTACACCGGCAACGCCACCGTCGGCCGCATCGTCATGCGCGCCGCCGCCGAGCACCTCACCCCGGTCACCCTCGAACTGGGCGGCAAGTCCCCGGTGTTCGTCGACCGCGGCACCGACGTCGACGTGGTCGCCGAGCGGCTGGCGCGCGGCAAGTTCCTCAACGCGGGCCAGACCTGCGTCGCCCCCGACTACGTCCTCACCGACCCGGAGACCGCCGACGCCCTGGAGGCCGCGCTGGTCCGCGCCGTCGAGACTCTCTTCGGCGCCGCCCCGCAGGCCTCGCCCGAGTACGGCCGCATCATCAACGAGCGCCACTTCGACCGGCTCTCCGCCCTACTGGACTCCGGCCGGGTGGCGGTCGGCGGCGGCAGCGACCGTACCGACAAGTACATCGCGCCGACCGTGCTCATGGACGTCGACCCGAAGTCCCCCGTGATGCAGGAGGAGATCTTCGGCCCGATCCTGCCGGTCGTCACCGTGCCCGGCCTCGACGCGGCGATCGACTTCATCAACGACCGCGACAAGCCCCTCGCGCTGTACGTCTTCTCCGGGTCCGAGGAGACCCGCGGGCGCATCGCCGCCGAGACCTCCTCCGGCGGCCTCGGTCACGGCCTGCCGCTGGCCCATCTCACCGTCTCCGACCTGCCGTTCGGCGGGGTAGGAGAGAGCGGCATGGGCAGTTACCACGGTCGCTACTCCATCGAGACGTTCAGCCACCGCAAGGCGGTCCTTGCGAAGCCGCTGAGCTGATCTCCCGCAGCCCCCAGTCGGGGCGGGCCCCGGCCGCCGCGGGGGCCCGCCCCCCTGGTGGGGGGCCGGGTGGGGGGGGGGCGGGGAGGATAGGGTGTGTGGGGGTAAACCCCTACAGG
>NZ_JBIWPP010000028.1:0-1811 GCF_044768335.1 Streptomyces sp. NPDC101151
AAGATCCTAAGCCGTTCATCTGGACCAAGACAGCCGAGGAGATCCTCGACTCTCTCGCCCGCTTCTGTCGACGGATCTCTGGCGCAGGACACTAGGCCCTGTCCGGATGCTCGTCGCCGGCGTCAGTTCGGGTGAACGTCCCAGAAGTCGGCGATCGCCCGGGCCGTGGCCAGCGGGCGGTCGGTGTTGGGCGAGTGCTCGGCACCCTCGATGACGGACCGCCGCGCCCTCAGCCGCACCGCCATCCCGTCGAGCAGGGCCGGCGGCCAGGTGTCGTCCAGCGCGCCCGACAGCACGTGGAACGGCATCGGTACGGCGGCCAGTTCGGTGACACGGTCCGGCTCGGTGCACAACTGACGTCCACCGGCGAGGAGTTGGGCGGGCTTGTTGCCCAGCCAGCGTCTCCGCAGGTCCGCCCGGTTGTCCAGGCCGTCGTCGAAACTGCCCGTATCGACCTCCTCGGGCGTCTGCATCGCCTGGATCGCGTCCCACACCTGCGCCATCGTCATCACCGCGAGCGCGTCCCGCAGCAGCTTCACGCGCTGCTGCTGGGAGACCGAGATCTGCGCCGGACCCGAGGCCATCAGGGTGAGCGAGAGAAACGGGGCGTGGTCGAGCAGCACGGCCGCACGCGAGATCTGCCCGCCGAACGAGTGCCCCAGCAGATGCACCGGCGCGCCTATCGCCTCCGCCTGCGCCAGCACGTCCCGGGCCAACTCCTCCTGCGCGTAGGCGGATTCGTCGTTCTCGGGCCCGTCCGACTCGAACTGTCCGCGCCCGTCCACGGCCACGGTCCGGTACCCGCGCTCGGCCAGCGGCACATGCAGCGGGTTGAAGTCCTCCTTGCTCCCGGTGAACCCCGGCAGCAGCAGCGCGACGCCTCTGGGCTCCACCCCGTCGGGCACGGGCGCGTCGACGACCGCGAACTCACCGCGCGCGGTCCGCAGGGAGTACGCGCGGGCGCCGGGGGGCGGGACGAAGGTGGCAGGCCTGCTCATGGGGAGAGGCTATCGGGCGTACGAGCAGGGCGGCATGACGGGTTGGGCGCGGGAGGGAGGCAGGAGGAGGCCGGGGAGGAGAGGGAGGCAGAGAGGAGTACGCCGGCGGCCCGGTCCCACCGAAGTGGGCCGGGCCGCCGGGTGTTGCTGTTGTGCTGTTCGGTTGTCGTGCCGACGCGCCGATCAGGCCTCGGAAGCCTCCACGACCGCCGCCGCTGCCTTCCGGGTCCGGCGCGGCTTCGGGGCCACCTCGGTGGCTTCACCGGTGGCCTCGGCGGCGGGCGCCGTGGCCTTGCGGGTCCGGCGGCGCGGCTTGGTCTCCGGCTCCTCGGTGGCCTGCGCCGGAATCTCCGGAACAGCCGCCTCGGCAACCGCCTTACGGGTCCGCCGTGCCTTGGGCGCGGCCACCTCGGCCCCGTCCGCCGCTGTGTCGGCCGCGGCAGCGGTCTTCCGCGTGCGGCGCGGCTTGGCCTCGGCCTCGGCCTCGGGGGCTTCGGCGGTGGCCGGCGCGGTCGCGGCCGCCTTGCGGGTGCGGCGCGGCTTGGCCTCCGTGCCCTCGGCGGTGTCGACGACGGCCTCGGCGGTAGCGGCGGCCTTCCGCGTGCGGCGCGGCTTGACCTCGGCGTCGGGAGCGTCGGTTGCCTCCGGCGCGGCTGCGGCCGTCTTGCGGGTGCGGCGCGGCTTGGTCTCCGTGCCTTCGGCCGTGTCCACCACGGCTTCGGCGGCTGCGGCCGTCTTGCGGGTGCGGCGCGGCTTGGTCTCGACCTCCGCCTCCACCGCCTCCGGAGCGGTGGCTGCGGTCTTGCGGGTGCG
>NZ_JBIWPP010000028.1:1905-116059 GCF_044768335.1 Streptomyces sp. NPDC101151
GCCGGGGCGGCCTCGTCCGTGCCTTCGGCCGTCGCGACCGCTGCTTCGGCGGCCGGTTCGGCCGTCTTGCGGGTCCGGCGGCGCGGCTTGGCCTCGATGGCCTCGGCCGTCTCGACCGCGGCTTCGGCGGCTGCGGCCGTCTTGCGGGTGCGGCGCGGCTTGGTCTCGACCTCCGCCTCCACCGCCTCCGGAGCGGTGGCTGCGGTCTTGCGGGTGCGGCGGGGCTTGGTCGCCGGGGCGGCCTCGTCCGTGCCTTCGGCCGTCGCGACCGCTGCTTCGGCGGCCGGTTCGGCCGTCTTGCGGGTCCGGCGGCGCGGCTTGGCCTCGGCGGCCTCGACAGTGGCCTCGGCCACCGGCGCGGCGTCAACCGGCTCGGCCTCGGTCACCGGAGCCTCGGTCACCGGGGCTTCGGCCGTCTCCGCCGACTTGCGGGTGCGGCGTCGGCGCGGCTTCTCCGAGGTCTCCAGCGTGGCCGGGCCCTCCACCGTGTCCACAGCGGCCTCGGGGGTCGCGGTGGCGGCAGCGGCCGTGACCGCCTCGGCCGCGGATCCGCCGCGGGTGCGGCGACGGCGGCGCGGGGTGCGGGTCGCCGTCGGCTCCTCCGCGGTGCCGGTCTCGGCGGCCGGCGCCGTGGTGGTCGTGGCCGGGGAGTCCTCGACCACCGACCCGTTGCGCGTGCGGCGGCGACGGCGCGGGGTGCGCGCCGAGCGCTCACGCTCGGCCGTGGCGGCGTCGGCGCGGTCACGGTCGCGGTCACGACCGCCCCGGCCACCGCGACCGCGTGCACCGCGGCCGCCGGTCTCGCCCAGGTCCTCCAGCTCCTCCGCGTCGAGCCCGGCGCGGGTGCGCTCCGAGCGCGGCAGGGTGCCCTTGGTGCCCTCGGGGATACCGAGGTCCGAGAACAGGTGAGGGGAGCTCGAGTACGTCTCCGGCGGGTCGTTGAAGTCCAGCTCCAGCGCCTTGTTGATCAGCTGCCAGCGCGGGATGTCGTCCCAGTCGACGAAGGTGATCGCCGTACCCTTGGCGCCCGCACGGCCGGTACGGCCGACGCGGTGCAGGTACGTCTTCTCGTCCTCGGGGGACTGGTAGTTGATGACGTGGGTCACGCCCTCGACGTCGATACCGCGCGCGGCGACATCGGTGCAGACGAGGACGTCGACCTTGCCGTTGCGGAAGGCCCGCAGGGCCTGCTCGCGCGCGCCCTGGCCGAGGTCGCCGTGAACCGCGCCGGAGGCGAACCCGCGGCGCTGCAGCTGCTCGGCGATGTCGGCGGCCGTCCGCTTCGTGCGGCAGAAGATCATCGCGAGTCCGCGGCCGTCGGCCTGCAGGATGCGGGCGGCCATCTCCGGCTTGTCCATGGAGTGCGCGCGGTAGACGAACTGCTTGATGTTCGCGACGGTCGCGCCCTGGTCGTCCGGCGCGGTGGCGCGGATGTGCGTGGGCTGCGACATGTAGCGGCGCGCGAGCCCGATGACCGCGCCCGGCATGGTCGCCGAGAACAGCATCGTCTGGCGCTTGGCCGGAAGCATGTTGATGATCTTCTCGACGTCGGGCAGGAAGCCCAGGTCGAGCATCTCGTCGGCCTCGTCGAGGACCAGGCTCTTGATGTGGTTGAGGTTCAGCTTCTTCTGCCCGGCCAGGTCCAGCAGCCGGCCAGGAGTGCCGACGACCACGTCGACGCCCTTCTTCAGGGCCTCGACCTGGGGCTCGTAGGCCCGGCCGCCGTAGATCGCGAGCACGCGCACGTTACGGACCTTGCCGGCCGTCAGCAGGTCGTTGGTGACCTGGGTGCACAGCTCGCGTGTGGGCACCACGACGAGCGCCTGCGGGGCGTCCGTGAGGGCCTCGGGGGCGGCGCGTCCGGCCTCGACATCGGCGGGGACGGTGACGCGCTCGAGGAGCGGGAGGCCGAAGCCCAGCGTCTTGCCGGTGCCGGTCTTGGCCTGGCCGATGACGTCCGTGCCGGAAAGGGCGACGGGGAGCGTCATCTCCTGGATGGGGAAGGGAGTGATGATGCCGACGGCTTCCAGGGCCTCGGCGGTCTCGGGAAGGATCCCGAGGTCACGAAACGTCGTAGTCAGGGTTATGCCTCTTCTGTGAACGCGGTGCGAGGCGAGCGCGGGGGTCATGTCTGACCGTGCCGGGGACGTCGGCTGCCGTACGGACGAACCACTGGGGCAAGCCGTATGACACGGGACCACTGCCGACGCTCTAGCGCTCGTACCGCTGAGGGTGTCCCTCCGGTCGTCGTACGTAATCCGGCGTACGGCCAGGGAGGGCTGTCGGGTCGGAGCCGATCGGGCCACCGACCGGGCATCCTCATGCGTGCGGCCTGTCGGGACGCATCGAACATCGTCGACGCACTCAGCCAGGCGCATTACCACCATACCCCGGATTCGCGCACATGCGATGGCCGATTTGGTCACGTAGTCGTGGTCACAGTGGTTGACCAGGGCTTCCGGGGCAGGGCAAGCGAGCTATTGTGCGCCTCATGACTAGCTCTGACAAGCCTGAGAACGAGTCCGCCGAACTCACCGGTGTCGCCGCCCAGGACTGGGCGCAGGCCTCCGCCGACCCGCACTACCGTGCCGCGGTCGTGGACCTGCTGGGTGCGCTCGCGTACGGGGAGCTTGCGGCGTTCGAGCGGCTCGCGGAGGACGCCAAGCTGGCGCCGACGCTCGCGGACAAGGCGGAGCTGGCGAAGATGGCCTCGGCCGAGTTCCACCACTTCGAGCGGCTGCGGGACCGGCTGACCGAGATCGGCGAGGAGCCGACCGCGGCGATGGAGCCCTTCGTGGCGGCCCTGGACGGCTTCCACAAGCAGACGGCGCCCTCGGACTGGCTGGAGGGCCTGGTCAAGGCGTACGTCGGTGACTCGATCGCGAGCGACTTCTACCGGGAGGTCGCGGCCCGGCTGGACTCCGACTCGCGCGAGCTGGTTCTGGCCGTTCTCGATGACACCGGGCACGCCGGTTTCGCGGTGGAGAAGGTGCGTGCGGCGATCGACGCCGACCCGCGCGTGGGCGGCCGGCTGGCGCTGTGGGCGCGACGGCTGATGGGCGAGGCGCTGTCGCAGTCGCAGCGGGTCGTCGCCGACCGGGATGCGCTGTCCACGATGCTCGTGGGCGGTGTCGCCGACGGGTTCGATCTTGCCGAGGTCGGCAGGATGTTCTCTCGGATCACCGAGGCGCACACGAAGCGGATGGCTGCGCTGGGCCTCGCGGCCTGAGAGCCGTCGCACCGCCTGCGGGGCGGTTCGGCCGTCTCGCGGCCGGCGCTCGTTCGTGGCCGGCCGCGCAGTTCCCCGCAGCCCTGCGGCCACGTCGTCCTGTCGGCCACGTCGCGTCCTGTCGGCTGCGCCGTCCGGGCGGCTACGCCGTCGCTGATCGTCGGCGCAGACGGCGTGCCGGGCGCAGGAGCAGGGAGAGCGAGGCCGCCGAGACGATCGCGGCGCCCAGGAGGCTCAGCAGAACGCTGCCGGGGCCGAGGGCGCTGTGGGTGACGAAGTCACCGAAAAGGGCTCCGGCGATGCCTGTCGAGAAGACAAGCGGGCGGGTGGGCAGGCGGTGTGCCAGTCGCTGGGTCGCCACCCAGGCGAGAAGCAGGCCGAGCAAGGCGGATCCGAGTGCTTCCAGGATCATGTCGGGGGGTCCCTCCCACGGCCGGCCCGTGCTTCACGGTCGTAGCCCGTCATACCCGTGACCTGCGGATTGCAATCCTCCTCTGTGGACGACTTGTGCGCCATCTGTGCGCACGCCCCACAGGCGGAGGGGCCCCGCGGCACATGCCACGGGGCCCCTCTGCGACTTGGCCTAGAGCGTGCCGAAGCCCACCTTGCGGACGGTCGGCTCGCCGATCTCCACGTACGCCAGACGGTCCGTCGGAACCAGGACCTTGCGGCCCTTCTCGTCCTCGAGGCTCAGCAGCTGCGTCTTTCCGGCCAGCGCCTCCGACACCACGCGCTCGACCTCCGCGACGCTCTGACCGCTCTCCAGAACGATCTCGCGGGGCGCGTGCTGCACGCCGATCTTGACCTCCACGGCTATGTCCCTCCGACGGTCAGTGATGTGCGCGATCTTCCGCGCCGTACGCAGCACACATTAGCCCGGTGAGGGGACGTACACGCTGCGGGCCGGAACGCCAACAGCGAACACCGGGCGGGAACACATGTCCGTCAGTGGTGTTCGGTGCCGTGCAGCGGGAAGCCGGCGATGCCCCGCCAGGCCAGCGAGGTCAGCAGCTGCACCGCCTGGTCGCGCGGCACACTGCGGTCGCTGTGCAGCCAGGAACGGGCGACCACCTGGGCCAGACCGCCCAGACCGGAGGCGAGCAGCATCGACTCCGCGCTCGACAGGCCCGTGTCCTCGGCGATGACCTCGCAGATCGCCTCGGCACAGTCGTTGGTGACCTTGTCGACGCGCTCGCGCACCGCGGGCTCGTTCGTCAGGTCCGACTCGAAGACCAGGCGGAAGGCGCCGCCGTCGTCCTCGACGTACGCGAAGTAGGCGTCCATGGTCGCCCGCACGCGCTGCTTGTTGTCGGTCGTCGACGCGAGCGCGCCGCGCACGGCCTGGATCAGCGACTCGCAGTGCTGGTCCAGAAGGGCTAGGTAGAGGTCGAGCTTGCCGGGGAAGTGCTGGTAGAGCACCGGCTTGCTCACGCCCGCCCGCTCGGCGATGTCGTCCATCGCCGCCGCGTGGTAGCCCTGTGCGACGAAGACCTCCTGGGCAGCGCCCAGGAGCTGGTTCCGTCGGGCTCGGCGCGGCAGACGGGTGCCACGCGGGCGCGCCGCCTCGGTGTGCTCGATGGCTGTCACGCCGCCTCCCAAAGTCGTCCACATGCGGTGTCGGCCGCGCGGCCATCGTACTTTTCGGTAACCGTGGTGTGCGCGGTGCGAGCGCAGAATTTCACGTACCGGACGCCGAAGAAAGCCACGAAGCCCCCCTTGCATGGCCGCCCGAGTGCCGCGAGGTCCCGCGAGGTCAGCGGTAGTCGTCCTCGTCGAGCGTGACCACGCGCGCCTGTTCGATGAGATCGGCCTCGTTCCCGCGGTCCGGGTCCACACCTGTCAGGGGTTCGTCGTGGTCCGGTGTGATGTCGGCGTGCTGCTCGACGGCGTCGCCCTCCGGGGCCTCGACGTCGATCTCCGGGGTGTCGTCGGCGTCCAGATCTTCGATGGCGTCGGGCTCGGTGGGGTCATAGGCCATGGTGGGCTCCCTTCCTACGAACGTCCCTGGAAGCAGCAGGGGCCACATGCGGGTGCCTCTGTATGAGCCTAGGAGACACCTGATCCGGACGCCATGCCGTGTGGGCCCGTTCGTCGTGCGGTTCCCCGGTACTGTCGCCGTGCGGTTCTCCGGGCCCTTTCTCCGTGTGGTTCTGCGGACCCGTTCCCGCCACGCCGGGACTCACCCTGTGACGGCGAACACATGAGCCACAGCGTGATCGTCTCGTAACATTGCCGCATGTCTTCGACCGAATCGCCGTTCGTACCGGCCGCCAGTGTCCTTCCGAGGGTGGCGCCCGTCCGGGTCGGCGAGGGCGAGCGGCTGAGGTCGGTGGGGCTGCCGGGGGTCACCCTGTCGGTCCGTTCGAGGGGCCCCGCGCGCGAGGGGCTGCCGACCGCGCTGTACGTCCACGGGCTCGGCGGGTCCTCGCAGAACTGGTCTGCGCTGATGAGAGAGCTGGACGGCGTCGTCGACAGCGAGGCGGTCGATCTGCCCGGCTTCGGTGACTCCCCGCCCCCGGACGACGGCGACTACTCGGTCACCGGGCATGCGCGCGCGGTCATCCGTTATCTCGACTCCGCCGGGCGCGGCCCGGTCCACCTCTTCGGCAACTCCCTCGGGGGAGCGGTCGCCACCCGCGTCTCCGCCGTACGCCCCGACCTCGTACGCACTCTCACACTCGTCTCGCCGGCCCTGCCGGAGCTGCGTGTGCAGCGGACCGCGGTGCCGACGGCCCTGCTGGGCGTGCCCGGAGTGGCCGCGCTCTTCACCCGCCTCACCAAGGAGTGGACGGCCGAGCAGCGGGTCGGCGGTGTGCTGGCCCTGTGCTACGGCGACCCCGGGCGGGTCTCGCACGAGGCGTTCCAGCAGGCGGTGGAGGAGCTGGAACGGCGGCTGCAACTGCCGTACTTCTGGGACGCGATGTCGCGCTCCGCGCGCGGGGTGGTCAACGCCTACACCCTCGGCGGCCAGCACGGGCTGTGGCGCCAGGCCGAGCGCGTGCTCGCTCCGACCCTTCTGATCTACGGCGGCCGCGACCAGCTGGTCGGCTTCCGCATGGCCCGCAAGGCCGCCCGCTCCTTCCGTGACTCCCGCCTGCTGTCCCTGCCGACGGCCGGGCACGTGGCGATGATGGAGTACCCGGAGGTGGTGGCCGGGGCGTTCCGGGAACTCCTCTCGGAGGCGCGGGAGTTCGGGGGCGCCGGTCAGGTGGGCGGTGCCGGCCGGTCCGCACGTACGGGGCCGTCCGGGGACACGGGGCCGTCCGGGGCCGCGGAGGTCGCGGCGCCGGGCACCGGCTCCGCCACTGCCGCCGGTGGCGACGTCGCCGCCACGGGCGCGGGGAGCTGAGGCCGAGGTGGGACGTCACAGCCGCCGCGGCCCGGCCCCCAAGAGCGAGCCCGCGGACATAGCCGGACAGCGAGGGGGGCGGGGCTCGGCCTCCGTCACTTCGCGCGAGGCCCGACAGCCCGGCCTGCCCGGCCGGCGACAGGCACCGGACGAGGCTCCCAACGGCCGTCGCGCACCGCGCCCGGCCCAGGGCCCGCCCGGTTTCCCGGCGGGGACGCCGACGGGAGGCGTGCCGCGGTTCTCCGACGGCACGCCCGCCCATGGGGTGCCGGGCTTTCCCGAGGGAACTCCGGCTCAGGGGGTACCGCGGTTTCCTGACGGCACGCCCGCCCATGGGGTGCCCCGGCTGCCCGACGGCACGCCCGCTCAGGGTGTTCCGCGTTTCCCGGGTGGACCGGGGGCGCAAGGGGGCCGGCGTGCGCCCGAGGGCACTCCGGCGCACGGGACTCCGCGCCTGCCGGACGGCACGCCCGCCCACGGCGTTCCCCGGCTGCCGGACGGCACCCCCGCCCACGGTGTCCCGCGATTCGGCGGTGGCGCCGCCCAGTCCCGAGGCGGACATCCCGAGCAGCGTGAAGTCGGTGGTGGCTGGGGCGAGTTCGCGGGACCGCCCGGCGGTGGTACCGGGATCGCTCCCGGGGCTCCCGGGGTCCGGCAGGGCGAGGGTGGGCCCGGCGTTGCGCTCCCGCGCCAGCGGCAGGGCGGCCCGAGGCGTTCCGGTGGCGGGCCCAGGCAGGACTACCTCGAAGCCTTCGAGGAGGACGTCGACGTCTTCGAGCCCCGCTCCGGCGGCGCTGTGCCCGGCGAGGTGCAGGAGCCGTACAGCCCTGTCGTCGACCCGTCGGCGGCCGGAGCCGGTGACGACGGCGACGACGCACCCCCGGCCGGGCTGCCCGCGCAGCGCGGCGGCAAGGGGAGGGCCTTCACCGGCATCGCGGCCGCGGCCGTGACCACCGTGCTCGCGGTCATCGTCGCCGGGCAGGTCGTCGGCGACCATGACGACTCCGACGTACGGTCGCAGTCCGCCCCCGACCGGGCGGGCGGCACCCCGGCCGCCGGGCAGGGCGTCCCGTCCGCCGCGCCGAGCGCGGCGACGCTGACGTACGAGCAGAAGATGGACAAGAAGTACCCGCTCAGCGTCACGCTGAAGGGCTCGGGGAAGTTCGACGCCGTCCCAGGCTTCGACAAGGCGCCCGGCAAGGGGCAGAAGTACACCTACCGCGTGGATGTCGAGCAGGGGCTCGGCCTGGACGGCGCGCTGTTCGCCGAGGCCGTGCAGAAGACGCTGAACGACAACCGCAGCTGGGCCCATGAAGGCGCCCGTACCTTCGAGCGCATCTCCTCCGGCAAACCCGACTTCGTGATCACACTGGCCAGTCCCGGCACCACCGCCAAGTGGTGCGCCAAGTCCGGTCTGGACACCACCGAGGACAACGTCTCCTGCGACTCGGCGTCCACCGAACGCGTGATGATCAACGCCTACCGGTGGGCCCAGGGCAGCAAGACATACGGGGACAAAATCTATCCGTACCGGCAGATGCTCATCAATCACGAGGTCGGCCACCGGCTCGGTCACGGCCATGTGACGTGCGACAAGGACGGCGAACTCGCCCCGGTCATGCAGCAGCAGACGAAATTCCTCGACCATGACGGAATCCACTGTCTGCCCAACCCCTGGCCCTATCCCCGGAGTTGACGGGTGCCACTTGTGTCACATTGACATGAGTCGCAGGTTCGTTCATATTTTCAAGCATGTGGTCTAGTCATGCCGTCTCCAGCAGCGCCGCCATCGAGCTGGCGCTGATCGGCGTGACCGCGCTCTGCGTGGCCGACATCCACTGTCGCTGACGCCCCTCCCTGGCGTTCGCGTCGCGACATCTCTCCCTTTTTCCGTCCGTGACCATGTCGCGGACTCTTCGACGACCCGACGCCCGGGGCCGACGTCTGCCCGCAGTCGTCTCACTCCTCGTCCGCATGTCTCACTCTTCGAGAAATCCTCGATCAGTTCCCCGAGAGGTCGTCATTCCGATGCGTCAACCGTCCGTGAACAGAGCCCGTGTGGCGACCGTTTCGCTTGCCCTGGTCGTGGCAGCGGGCGCCGCCGCCTGTGGCCCGAAGGACAACGATGCCAAGGGCTCCGGCGGCGACTCCGCGCCGCGCAAGGGCGGCACGCTCACGGTGCTGAACTCCAACCCCCAGCAGGATTTCGACCCCGCCCGCCTGTACACCTCCGGCGGCGGCAACGTCCCGTCCCTGGTCTTCCGTACGCTCACCACGCGCAACCGCGAGAACGGCGCGGCCGGCGCCGAGGTCGTCCCGGACCTCGCCACCGACACCGGACGTCCCGGCAAGGACGCGACCGTGTGGACGTACACCCTGAAGAAGGGCCTCAAGTACGAGGACGGCACCCCGATCACCTCGGCCGACATCAAGTACGGCATCGAGCGCTCGTTCGCCCCCGAACTCTCCGGCGGCGCCCCCTACTTGCGGGACTGGCTGGTCGGCGCCGCCGACTACCAGGGCCCCTACAAGGACAAGCAGGGCCTCTCGGCGATCGAGACGCCCGACGAGCGGACCATCGTCTTCCACCTGAACAAGCCCGAGGGCGAGTTCCCCTTCCTCGCCACGCAGACGCAGTTCACCCCGGTCCCGAAGAGCAAGGACACGGGCACCAAGTACGAGGAGCACCCGGTCTCCTCGGGCCCCTACAAGGTCGTCAAGAACGAGAACGACGGCGAGCACCTCGTCCTGGAGCGCAACACCCACTGGTCCACGGCCGTCGACGCCGAGCGCAAGGCGTACCCGGACACCATCGACGTACGCTCCGGCCTCGACTCCTCCGTGATCAACCAGCGGCTGTCCGCGTCCCAGGGAGCGGACGCGGCCACGGTCACCACGGACACCAACCTCGGCCCGGCCGAACTCGCCAAGGTGACCGGCGACAAGGAGCTGGCCGCGCGCGTGGGCACCGGCCACTTCGGCTACACCGACTACCTCGCCTTCAACCCGAAGGTGAAGCCGTTCGACGACCCCAAGGTGCGGCAGGCGATCTCGTACGCCATCGACCGGACGTCCGTCGTCAACGCGGCCGGCGGTTCGGCGCTCGCCGAGCCCGCCACCACCTTCCTGCCCGACCAGAAGTCCTTCGGCTACACGCCCTACGACCTCTTCCCGGCGGGCGGGACCGGCAACGCGGCCAAGGCCAAGGCGCTGCTGACGGAGGCGGGCCACAAGAACGGGCTCACCATCACGCTCACCCACTCCAACAGCAAGGATTTCGAGACCAGCCCCGAGATCGCGACCGCCGTCCAGGACGCGCTCAAGAAGGCCGGCATCACGGTCAAGCTGCAGGGCCTGGAGGAGAACGACTACGCGGACAAGATCCACGGCGTCAGGACCGAGCCCGGCCTCTTCCTCGCCCACTGGGGTGCCGACTGGCCCTCCGGCGGTCCCTTCCTCGCCCCGATCTTCGACGGCCGGCAGATCGTCAAGGATGGAGCGAACTTCAACACGGGCCTGCTGAACGACAAGTCGGTCAATGACGAGATTGACGCGATCAACAAGTTGACCGACCTTGACGCTGCCGCCCAGCGGTGGGGTGCACTGGACAAGAAGATCGGCGAGCAGGCCCTGGTCGTGCCGCTGTTCCACCCGGTCTACCAGCGCCTGTACGGCAAGGACGTCAAGAACATCGTCATCAGCGACTGGACCGGCGTGCTGGACATCTCCCAGGTCGCGGTGAGGTAGAGCCGTGAGTGAGGCACTTGTCGCCTCCCAGGCCCCCGGGACGGGCACACCTGTCCCTGGGGTTTCGGGGGCCCGTCAGTTCTGGCGGCGGCTGCGGGAGCGGCGCGCCGCCCTGGCCGCCGCGGCCGTCGTCGCGCTGCTCGTCCTGGTCGCGCTCGCCGCACCCCTGCTCACCGCCCTGGAGGGCCAGGACCCGACCACGTACCACCCTTCCCTGATCGACTCCGCGCGCGGCGGCGTGCCCATCGGCTCGTTCGGCGGCGCCGGCGCCGACCACTGGCTGGGCGTCGAACCGCAGACCGGCCGCGACCTGTTCGCGCGTCTGGTGTACGGGGCACGGGTGTCGCTGGCGGTCGCGTTCGCGGCCACCGTGATGCAGGTCGTCATCGGGGTCGTGATCGGTGTGGCCTCCGCCCTCGGCAGTGGATGGGTTGATCAACTGTTGAGCCGCATCACGGACGTCATCGTCGCCCTGCCGCTGATGATCATGTCGTTGGCGCTGCTCGCGATCGTCCCGTCGAGCTTCCCGCGGCCCGTCCTGGTCAGCCTGGTCATCGGCCTGATCGCCTGGGGCAACATCGCCAAGATCGTGCGCGCCCAGACCCTCACCCTCAAGGGGCTCGACTACGTCTCCGCCGCCCGGCTGAGCGGCTGGGGCACCTGGCGGATCGCCCGCCGTGAGCTGCTGCCCGGCCTCGCCGCGCCCGTCCTCACATACGCCGCGCTGCTCGTGCCCACGAACATCTCAGCCGAGGCGGCCCTGTCCTTCCTCGGCGTCGGTGTGAAGCCGCCGACGCCCTCCTGGGGCCAGATGCTCACCGCCGCCGACGTCTGGTACCAGGCGGCACCGCAGTACCTGCTGCTGCCGGCCGGCGCCCTGTTCCTGACCGTCCTCGCCCTCACCGTCCTCGGCGACGGCGTGCGTACCGCCCTCGACCCGCGCGCGGCCTCCCGGCTGCGTGTCGGCACCGGGCGCAAGGACCCGTCCGGCCGCAAGGACACATCCACCGGCAAGGACGCATCCACCGGCAAGGACGCATCCGCAGGCAAGAACGCATCCGTGGGCAAGAACGTATCCACCGGCAAGGACACATTGGCCGGCAGGAACGCACCCCTGAGCAGTGACAAGGAGGCGACCGCATGAGCGGCTTCGGCGGATTCCTCCTGCGCCGCGCCGCGGGCACGGTGGTCACCCTGCTCGCCATCTCGGTGCTCGTCTACGTCGTCTTCTACGCCACCCCCGGAAACGTCGCCCAGATCACCTGCGGCCCGCGCTGTTCCCCGGAACAGGTGCACCAGGTCGCCGCGCAGCTGAAGCTCGGCGACCCGCTCTATCTGCGCTACTGGCACTTCCTCGAGGGCCTCCTCGTCGGCCAGGACTTCTCGACCGGCACCTCGGTGGCGCACTGCTCGGCGCCCTGCCTGGGGTTGTCGTACCAGAGCGACCAGCAGGTCCTGGACATCGTCCTGACCAAGCTGCCGGTCAGCCTGTCCCTCGTCCTCGGCGCGATGGTGCTGTGGCTCGTGATCGGAGTCGGCACCGGTGTGCTGTCCGCCTGGCGGCGCGGCCGGTTCTCCGAGCGCGTGCTGACCGCGGTCACACTCGCCGGCTGGGCGACCCCCGTCTTCGTCCTCGGGCTCGTCCTGATGATCGTCGTCTGCGGAGAACTCCGGCTGCTGCCCTTCCCGCAGTACGTGAACTTCGGCGACGACCCCGAACAGTGGGCGTGGAACCTGCTGCTGCCCTGGCTCTCGCTCGCCCTGATCGAGGCCGCCGCGTTCGCCCGGCTCACCCGTGCCTCGATGCTGGAGACCCTCGCCGAGGACCACATCCGCACCTTCCGCGCCTACGGCGTGAGCGAGCGGGCGATCGTCGCCCGGCACGCCCTGCGCGGCGCGCTCGCGCCCGTCATCGCGCTGAACGCCAACAACGTCGGCTCGGCCATCGGCGGCGCCGTCCTCACCGAGACCCTGTTCGGCCTGCCCGGCATCGGCCAGGAGCTGGTGCACGCGGTGAAGGTCGTCGACCTGCCGGTCGTCGTCGGCATGGTCCTGGTCATCGGCTTCTTCGTGGTCATCGCCAACGCCGTCGCGGACGTTCTGTACGCGGTGGCCGACCGACGGGTGGTACTCGCATGAGCCTGGTGGAAGTCACCGGTCTGACCGTCGAGTTCGGCTCCCTGCGCGCCGTGGACGGGCTCTCCTTCCGGCTGGAGAAGGGCGCCGCCCTCGCGCTCGTCGGCGAGTCCGGCTCCGGCAAGTCCACGGTCGCCGGGGCCCTGCTGGGCCTGCACCGGGGCACCGGAGCGCGGGTCGGCGGCTCGGTCGGCGTCGCCGGCACGGACGTACAGCGGGCCACCGACGAGGAACTGCGGCGGCTGCGCGGCGCGAAGGCAGCCATGGTCTTCCAGGACCCGCTGTCCTCGCTCGACCCGTACTACGCGATCGGTGACCAGATCGCCGAGGTCCACCGCGTGCACGCGCGCGTGTCGCGCCGGACCGCACGCGCGCGGGCCGTCGAGGTCCTGGACAGGGTGGGAATCCCGGACGCACGGCGCCGGTCCCGCTCCCGTCCGCACGAGTTCAGCGGCGGAATGCGCCAGCGCGCCCTCATCGCCATGGCGCTCGCCTGCTCGCCCGACCTGCTGATCGCCGACGAGCCCACGACGGCCCTCGACGTCACCGTCCAGGCCCAGATCCTCGACCTGCTGCACACGCTGCGCGAGGAGACCGGCATGGGTCTGCTGCTCGTCACCCACGATGTCGGCGTCGCCGCGGAGAGTGTCGACGAGGTGCTGGTCATGCGGCACGGCAAGGCCGTCGAACACGGTCCGGTCGGCACGGTCCTGGGAGCGCCCGCGCAGGCGTACACCCGCGAACTGCTCGACGCCGTCCCGCGCGTGGACGCCCCGCGCCCGCCCTCCCGGCCGGCCGACGAGGTCGTGCTGGAGGCCACCGGGCTCCGGCGCGAGTTCGGGCGCGGCAGGCGGGCCTTCACGGCTGTGGACGACGTCTCGCTCACCGTCCGCCGGGGCGAGACCCTGGGCGTCGTGGGGGAGAGCGGCAGCGGCAAGACCACGCTCGGCCGCATGCTGGTCGGGCTGCTGGAGCCGACCGCCGGCGGGATCCGCCACGCGGGGCGCCCGCACACCGGCGTGAACCCGGCCCTCCAGATGGTCTTCCAGGACCCCGTCTCCTCCCTCAACCCCCGCCGCAGCGTGGGCGAGTCCATCGCCGACCCGCTCCGCGCGCGCGGGGAACGTGACGAGCAGCGCGTCCGGGGGCGCGTGACCGAACTGCTGGAGCGCGTGGGGCTCGAAGCGGCGCACTACGACCGCTACCCGCACGAGTTCAGCGGGGGACAGCGCCAGCGCGTGGGCATCGCGCGGGCGCTCGCGGCCGACCCGCGCGTCATCGTCTGCGACGAGCCCGTCTCGGCGCTCGACGTCACGACACAGGCCCAGGTGGTCGACCTGCTCGGCGAACTGCAGCGGGAACTCGGCCTCGCGCTCGTGTTCATCGCACACGACCTCGCGGTCGTCCGCCAGGTCAGCGACCGCGTCGCGGTGATGCGCCGCGGTCAGGTCGTGGAGTGCGGACCCGTCGACGAGGTGTACGACGCCCCGCGCGATCCGTACACCAGGCAGCTCCTGGCCGCCGTACCCGCCCTCGACCCCGAGGTGGCGGCCCAGCGGCGGGCGGCCCGGCAGGAGCCTGCCGCGGCGTGACGCCCAGGAGCCTGCCGCGGCGCAACGTTTCGCATGCGGGTGATCACCGTCTGATCTCCTAGCGTGACGGAACGCGACCCGCACACGAAAGTTACGACCGTTCACCCCTTTTGGTGGTGCGATGGACAACCGTCCGTCGCACCACCGCCTTGTCCGCATACCTTCTTCCCGCTGTGAGCCGCCGGGAAGAACGGCGGCTCTCACTCACAGGAGATCGGGGGTGCACGCGTGCGCATCGGACTGCTTACGGAGGGTGGCTATCCGTATGTGAGCGGTGACGCCGGGCTCTGGTGCGACCGGCTCGTGCGCGGGCTCGCACAGCACGAGTTCGACATCTACGCGCTCAGCCGCAGCAGACAGCAGGAGGACGCGGGCTGGGTCCCGCTCCCCGAGCAGGTCAGCAGGGTGCGTACGGCCCCGCTGTGGACGGCCGAGGACGACGGGGTCGCCTACGGTCGGCGCGCGCGCCGGCGCTTCACCGAGTGTTACGGCGAACTGGTCGGGGTGGTGTGCGCCGGGGCCGACGCCCCGTCCGATGCTGAGTCCGGCCAACTGGCGGACCGTTTCGGCAGCGCGCTCTACGGACTCGCCGAACTCGCCCGCGACGAGGGCGGACTGGTCGGTGCACTCCGCTCCGACACCGCCGTACGCGCCCTGGAACGCGCCTGCCGCGCACCCGGCGCGCTGCGCACGGCGCACGAGGCGCGCGTGCCCGACCTGCTCACCGTCACCGCGCACCTCGAACGCGCCCTGCGCCCCCTCTCCCTCGACTGGTACGGCGACCAGGGCCTCGGCGCGGCCGACCTCTGCCACGCCACCGCCGGCGGCCCCGCCGCCCTGCCCGGACTGCTCGCCCGGCACTTCGGCGACGTACCGCTGCTGGTCACCGAGTACGGCGTGCAACTGCGCTCGCACTACCTGGCCCTCGGCCCCGACACCGCCGCCCCCGCCGTACGCGCTCTGCTCGCCGCCTTCCACGGCCGGCTGGCCGCCGAGGTCTACCAGCGCGCCGCGATCCTCACGCCCGGCAACGCACACGCCCGCCGCTGGCAGGAACGGTGCGGCGCCGACCGCTCCCGGATCCGCACCGTCCACCCGGGCATGGAGGCCGCCCGATTCGCGGAGGTCGGCGAGTCCCCGGACCGCGCCGATGCGGACACGCTCGTCTGGGTCGGCCGCGTCGAACCCGTCAAGGACCTGGTCTCCCTGCTGCACGCCTTCGCCGAGGTGCGCAAGGAGGAGCCGAAGGCCCGTCTGCGGATCGTCGGCGCGCCGACGGCCCCCGAGGGCGAGGCCTATCTGGGCCACTGCCGGGCCCTCGCGGCCCAGCTCTTCCCGGACGAGGCGGAGGGTGCGCACGCGGTCGGCGACAACCCGGTCTCCTTCGAGGAGATCGGCGGCCCCGAGACCCCGACCCTGCCCGACGCGTACGCCGCCGGCGCCGTCGTGGTCCTCTCCAGCGTCGTCGAGGGCTTCCCGGTCAGCCTGGTCGAGGCCATGTTCTGCGGCCGCGCCACCGTGTCCACCGACGTCGGCGCCGTGGTGGAGGCCATCGGCGGCACGGGCCTCGTCGTGCCCCCGCGCAATCCGCGGGCGCTCGCGGAGGCGTGCGTGACGTTGCTGCGCGACCCCGAGCGCCGTGAGCGCCTCGGTGCCGCCGCGCGCGCCCGCGCGCTCGAACTCTTCACCGTCGAACAGAACATCTCGGCATTTCACAGCATTTACCTGGATATCGTCTCGCACTGCCCGGTACGCCGGGTCGTCCTCGACAAGGCCGGCGCCCCGCTGCCCTTCGCCGCCCCGGCCGAGGCCCACGTCCCCGTCCGCTGGACCGGCCCCACGGCCCGCGTCCTGACCCGGGGCGTTCCGGGCTGGGCGGCAGGCGGCCCGGTACGCGCAACCCCGCTGGCGGCTCCGGAGGGGGCACGGTGAGCGGCTCCGGCGGGGCGGACGGCACCCGGGACGGCAGGCACGTCATGAGCGAGCCGGGCGGATCGGACCGGCCCGCGATGCCCAGCGGCGCCGATGCCTGGGACGAGCGCTCGGGGGAGTGGGCGACAGGCGCCGGGAAGCACGGCGGGGCGAGCGTCGACGGCTTCGCGCGCGCGGGGACCTCCGCCGGCGCGGCCCGCCCCTCGGCCCGCCCGGTGCCGCTGCGGACCGAAACGGACTCCGGGCTCGGCAGGAGCCGTAGAACCGCCGCCCGGCGCGGTGCCGCCGACCCCGTGAAAGCCCTGTTGCACCGTCACCGGGAGCTGTGCGAACGGGCCGTGGACCCGTTGGAGATCGCCGCCGGGCTGGAGGCGCACGGGGTCACCGACCGCACGGCCGCCCGCTTCCGCCACCGCGACGTGTTCTCGCTCGCCGAGGAGCTGTACGCGCGCGTGCCCCGCGACGGCGCACCGCGCCCGCAGCCCGACCCCGTCCGTGTACCCCGCGTCCGGGCCGGCTGGGTCCTCCTCGCCCTCCTGCCCGGAGCGCTCGGTGCGGCCGCCGTGGCCGGGCTGCGCCTCACCCACGGGCAGGCCCGGCTGCTGGTGGCCCTCGGCGGACTCCTCGCCGTCGCCCTCGCCGTCCGCGCCGCGCTGCGCCACGGCCCCCTCGCCACCGAGCCCGGCGCACCCCCGTGGCGGGCGGCACCCGGCACGCGCGCCTGCGCCCTCTCTCTGCTCGGATACGCCCTGCTCGGCGACGGACTCCTGTCCGCCGTCGCGGCAGGCGGCCCCGACACCCTGCCCACCGGCGCCCCGGACGGCCCCTGGCCGATGACCGTCGCACCCACGCTCGCGCTCACCCTGGCCTGTGCCCCGGCCGCCTGGTGCGCCCATCTCCTGACCGCCGGAGCCCGTCGCAGGCTCGCCGCCAGCCGGGGCCTGGAGGACTTCACCGCCGCCGCCCGGCCGCTGCTGCTCGGCACGTTCGCCCTGTTCCTCGGCGCTCTCGCCGCCCTGCTCGCCCTGTGCGGCGCCGTCCTCCACGAAAGCGCGGGCTACCCGCAGGCGCTCACCCTGGGCGCGCTCCTCCTGCTCGCCCGCCTCCTCACCGTGCACCACCACCGGCACGCTCCCGCCCTCATGCTGGGCGCGGCGGCGGCCATCGAGGCGGCGGCCCCCGCCCTGCTCCTGACCGGCCGGCTGCCCGGCTGCGCCGTCCTTGCGACCCCCGTCCAGACCCTGGTGGACGCCGGGGGCCCGGCCGCCGTCCCGGCGCTCGCCTGCGGCAGCGCGGCCCTGACCCTGCTGGTCCACGCCCTGCGCACGCTCACCCGGGCCTCGGCCCACGCGTCGACGGGAGCATCCGAATGAACCTTCCGCCACCGGCCCGAACCGAGCCCGCCACCCGCCCCGAGCGCGTGGCAGCACCGGGCCGCGGCTTCAAGGCTCTGTCGCCACCTTCCCGCCCGCCCCGCGGTGCCTGGCGCGCGCTCGCCGCGTTGCCGAACCGCCCAGGCGGTTTCTCCCCCACGCTCGGCTCCGCTCACGCGGGGGGATCCCCCTCCAGGGCGCCGCGGCGCCCTGCGACCGGACGCCGCGGGACCCGCCCTCCGGGCGGACGACGGGAAGGCGACGACAGGGCCCAGGCGCCCGGCCCACCGCCGGAGGCAACCGCATCACCCCTGCGAAGGAGAAGACCAGATGACCACCTCCCGACACGGAGCGCCCGGAGCGTCCGGAGCGTCCGGAGCCTTGGGAGCAGCCGGAGCGCACACCCCGGGAGCCGCCCGATGAGGGTCCTGCTGATCGGAGCCAACGGGTACATCGGCCGCTTCGTCGCCGACCGCCTGCTCGCCGACCCGGCCGTCCAGCTCACCGCGCTCGGCCGCGGCGACGACGCCGACGTCCGCTTCGACCTCGCCACCGGCAGCCCCGGAGCGCTCACCCGCTTCCTGGACGCGGTCCACCCCGGAGTCGTCGTCAACTGCGCGGGCGCCACCCGCGGCGGCGCCCGCGAACTCACCCGGCACAACACCGTCGCCGTGGCCACCGTCTGCGAGGCTCTGCGCCGCAGCGGCTGTGGCGCCCGCCTGGTGCAGATCGGGTGCGGCTCCGAGTACGGCCCGAGCCAGCCCGGCTCCTCCACGGCCGAGGACGCCGTGCCCCGCCCCGGGGGCCCGTACGGCGTCAGCAAGCTCGCCGCCACCGAACTGGTCCTCGGCTCCGGCCTCGACGCCGTCGTCCTGCGCGTCTTCTCACCCGCCGGACCAGGCACCCCGGCCGGCTCGCCGCTCGGCCGCCTCGCCGAGGCCATGCGCCGCGCCATGCAGTCCGGCGACGGCGAACTCAAGCTCGGCGGGCTCGGCGTCCAGCGGGACTTCGTCGACGTCCGCGACGTCGCCCGCGCCGTGCACGCCGCTTCGCTCTCCGCCGCACAGGGCGTCATCAACATCGGTTCCGGCCGCGGCGTCCGCCTCCGCGACGCCGCCGCCGTCCTCGCCCGGGTCGCCGGATACGGCGGCGCCCTGCACGAACTCGACGCCCCTCCCGGGCCACTGCGCAGCGCCATCGGCCACCCCCGCGCCGACTCCGACCACGTGTCCCCCGTCGCATACCCGTACCCGGACGGCTGCGGCAGCTGGCAGCAGGCCGATGTGCGCACCGCCCGCGACCGGCTCGGCTGGCGGCCCCGGATCAACCTCGAAGAATCCCTCGCCGACATCTGGATGGAGGCGGCATGCCGCATCTGACCAGCACCACAACCGGCACCACCGGCACCGACGTCCGTACCGCCCTCGGCATCCCGGGCTACGCCCACCCGCTCGTCGCCCCGGCCCAGTGGGCCGAACTCACCCGCCCCGGCACACCCCTGGACTGGGTCGTGCTCAACGTCGCCGCCGGGCCCGGCACCCGCCCCGACCCGCACTGTCTGGAAGCCGCGGGCCGGCTGCGCAACACGGGCGTCCGGGTCCTCGGCCAGCTGGACCTCACCCATGGCGCCCGCCCCTTCGGCGACCTGCTCTCCGACGCGCACCGCCACCTGGACTGGTACCGCGTCGACGGCTTCCTGCTGGACCGCTGTCCCGCGGAGCGCGCCGCGCTTCCCGAGGTCCGCCGGGCGATCGCCGCGCTGCGGACGATCACCGACACCGCCCACATCGTCCTCGGCCACGGCAGCCACCCTTACCCCGGCTACGCGGAGAGCGCCGACCAGTTGGTGACCTTCTCCGGTCCCTGGTCCGACTACCGCTTCTCGCAGGTCGCCGAGTGGACCGCCGACTATCCGCCCGACCGTTTCTGCCACTTCGTGCACGGTGTGCCCCGCGGCCATCTGGAGGAGGCGCTGCGCATCGCGCGCTGGCAGGGCGCGGCGACGATCTACTTCACCGACCGCACCGATCACGGCGGCCGCACCGATCCATGGGAGACCATGCCCGGCTACTGGGACGAAATCGTCTCGCGTGTCGGAACGGGTGTCTCGGAATGAAGAAGGCCGTGGCAGTGTTACGGGGAGAACAACCGTAGTGATTGACCGACCAACGGAGTCCCCGTGTCGCTGCCACCCCTGGTCGAGCCAGCCTCTGAGCTCACCGTAGACGAGGTCCGCAGGTACTCCCGCCACCTGATCATCCCCGACGTCGGGATGGACGGGCAGAAGCGGCTGAAGAACGCCAAGGTGCTCTGTGTGGGCGCCGGCGGCCTGGGCTCGCCGGCGCTGATGTACCTGGCCGCCGCGGGCGTGGGCACCCTCGGCATCGTGGAGTTCGACGAGGTCGACGAGTCGAACCTGCAGCGCCAGATCATCCACAGCCAGGCGGACATCGGCCGCTCCAAGGCGGAGTCCGCGCGCGACTCCGTCCTGGGCATCAACCCGTACGTGAACGTGATCCTTCACGAAGAGCGGCTCGAAGCCGAGAACGTGATGGACATCTTCAGCCAGTACGACCTGATCGTCGACGGCACGGACAACTTCGCGACCCGTTACCTGGTGAACGACGCCTGCGTGCTGCTGAACAAGCCGTACGTGTGGGGCTCGATCTACCGCTTCGACGGCCAGGCCTCGGTCTTCTGGTCCGAGCACGGCCCCTGCTACCGCTGCCTCTACCCGGAGCCCCCGCCCCCCGGCATGGTCCCCTCCTGCGCCGAGGGCGGAGTGCTGGGCGTGCTGTGCGCGTCCATCGGCTCCATCCAGGTCACCGAGGCGATCAAGGTACTCACCGGCACCGGTGAGCCGCTGGTCGGCCGTCTGATGATCTACGACGCCCTGGAGATGCAGTACCGCCAGGTCAAGGTCCGCAAGGACCCGAACTGCGCGGTCTGCGGCGAGAACCCGACCGTCACCGAGCTCATCGACTACGAGGCCTTCTGCGGCGTCGTCTCCGAGGAGGCCCAGGAGGCTGCCGCCGGCTCGACGATCACTCCCAAGCAGCTCAAGGAGTGGATCGACGACGGCGAGAACATCGAGATCATCGACGTCCGCGAGATCAACGAGTACGAGATCGTCTCGATCCCGGGCGCCAAGCTGATCCCGAAGAACGAGTTCCTCATGGGCACCGCCCTGGAGGCCCTCCCGCAGGACAAGAAGATCGTCCTGCACTGCAAGACGGGTGTCCGCAGTGCGGAAGTGCTCGCCGTGCTGAAGTCCGCGGGCTTCGCGGACGCCGTCCACGTCGGCGGCGGCGTCATCGGCTGGGTGAACCAGATCGAGCCGGACAAGCCGGTCTACTGATCAACGGTTCCGCCGGCCAGCGGGACAGCAGAAGCCCACGGCTCTGACCAGGTCGGATGCCGTGGGCTTCTGCTTTTGCCGTCAGCGCAGTCGCGTGCGCCGGCACCAAGGCGAGAAGCTCCCGGCCGGCCGCTCCTCCTGCCCGGTGGCTCGGCGCACGATGACCTGGTCGCCGTCCCTGACGAGCAGGTCACCCGCCTTCAGGAACAGGGGCCGCTCGAGCTCGAACCATCCACCCGGCTCGAACTTCATCTCGTTCAGGAGCAGCATCCTCGGAGCAGCCACCGACTCGCCTCGGAACATCACGAAGTCGGCACGAACGACGGTGCGGCCGACGACCACCGCTTCCGGAGTTCGGTCCGTTCCCATATGTCTCGGAACTCATTGGCTCACGCGGGCAGGTTCAGTTGCCAGGAGACACCGAACCGGTCGTTGACCCAGCCGAACCTGGGGCTGAAGCCGTAGCTTCCCAGCGGCATGAGCTCTGCTCCTTGCTCGGCGAGGGCGGCGTAGAGGCGGTCGATCTCGGCCTCGTTCTCGCATTGCACGAAGAGCGAGACCGCGGGTGTGAAGGTGAAGTCGTGTTTCGCGGGGCTGTCGATGCACATCAACTGCTCGCCGGCGAGCGAGAACGTCGCATGCTGCACGCTCCCCTCCTTGCCGGGACCATCGGCGCCGTAGCGGGTGATGCTGACGATCTCAGCGTCGTCGAAGAGCGAGATGTAGAAGGTCATCGCCTTCTCGGCGTTGCCCTCGAACATCAAGAACGTGGTGATCTTCTGTGACGTCACGATCTCCATGCGGCTTGCTCCTCCGGCACTGTCAGGCAGTCGACGCGTGGCTACGGTAACGCCGCGACGGTTCGGTTCTCGCGATCCCACCGGTTCGCCACGGAAGACGCCCGGGCCCCGCCGTCGTCATGAGCAGACCGTGCCGTCCTTCGGGACCGTCCCGTCGAGCAGGTAGGCGTTCACCGCCGCGTCGACGCAGTCGCTGCCGTTGCCGTACGCCCCGTGGCCCTCGCCCTTCCAGGTGAGCTCGGTTCCGACGCCCTTGCCCAGTTCGTCGGCCATCCTGCGGGCGCCCTCGTACGGTGTCGCCGGGTCGCCGGTGTTGCCGACCAGCAGGATCGGTGCCGCGCCAGGGGCGCTGACTTCGGGGGTGTCGTACTGGCCCGGCACCGGCCAGTCGTGGCACCAGCCGGCCGCGTCCCAGCCCAGGAAGTCCCCGAACACCGGCGAGATCCGCTCGAACCGGGGCAGCAGATTCTTCGTCTGCGCGAGCGTGGGCCGCTGCCTGTCGTCCAGGCACGATATGACCCGTTGGGCGTGGCTCGTCGTGCCGTAGTGACCTGAGGAGTCCCGGTCGTTGTAGTCGTCCGCGAGTGCCAGCAGCTTCGAACCGTCCCCACTCTCCGCCGACTTGAGCGCGCTCGTCAGCCGTGGCCAGGCGGCCTCGCTGTAGAGCGGCAGGACGATGCCGGTGACCGCGAGCGTCTGGGTGAGCTTCCGCCCGGACGAGGTGGGCAGCGGCTTGGCGTCGATCCGCTGGAGCAGGTCCGCGATCTTCCGGGAGCCCTGTTTCGGGTCCTGGCCGGTGGACTTCAGATAGTTGTCCAGAGCCCGTTGGAAGCCGCGGGTCTGGTTCTCGGCGTGGCCCACCGCGCCCGCCGTCGGGTCGACCACCGCATCGAGGATCAGCCGGCCGACCCGCTTCGGGAACAAGTGGGCGTACACACCGCCCAGTTCGGTGCCGTAGGAAATGCCGAAGTAGTGCATCGTCCGGTCGCCGAGTACCTGACGCATCAGGTCCATGTCGCGCGCGGTGTCGGTCGTGGAGACATGCGCCATCAGCTCGCCGGTGGCCTTCTGGCACCCCTTGCCGAAGGCGGTGGCGTCCTGCAGGTACGCCTTCTCCTCGGCCGGGGTGTCCGGGGTGGCGTCCACTTGCTCGGCGGCCTCGATGTCCCGGTCGCTGCGGCAGCGGACGCCCTCGCTGGCGCCGACCCCACGAGGGTCCCAGCTCACGAGGTCGTAGCGCTCGCGCAGTTCGGAGACGGTGGCTCCGTAGTACGGCATCATCGACACACCGGAGCCGCCGGGGCCGCCGAAGTTGAACAGCAGCGAGCCGATCCGGTCGCTTCCGGTCGCCCGGGCACGGATGAGCGCGAGGTCGATCGTCCTGCCGTCCGGCTTCGACCAGTCCAGCGGCACCTTGAGTGTGGCGCACCGCCAGTCGTCGCTCGGCGCGGTGGCATCGCCGGTGGCCTTGCACCCCTTCCAGCCGAGCCGTTGGGAGGTGAGGGAGGAGGGGAGGTGCACCGGGGACGGTGACGCCGGTGCGGGAGCCGGCCCGGACGCCTTCGCCGAGCCTGTCCCCTTGCCCTCGTCCTGGCCCCCGTCCGACGTACCGCCCCCGCATCCGGCCACCAGCAGCGCTGCGGCCGCGGCGGCCGTCCACCGCAGGAATCGCGACATGTGCACCCCCTCGCAGGCCCTCCGCGTCCTGCCGCGGCGGGCGTCCAGGCCATCGTAGGCTGAGCGCACCCACTCCGTGACGGCCTGTGGATAACCCTCTGACCTGCGATGTCGCGGCGACTTTCACTAGGTGCAGACTGTGTCGGCCTTCGGCACCTTCCCGTTCAGCAGGTAGTTGTTCACCGCGCTCTGCACGCACTTGTTCTTGCTGTCGTACGCCCCGTGTCCCTGGCCCTTGTACGTCAGCTCCACGGCGACGCCCTTGCCGAGCGCGTCCACCATCTTCTTCGCGCCCTCGTACGGGGTGGCGGGGTCACCGGTGTTGCCGACGACGAGGATGGGCGCCGATCCCGGCGCGCTGACGTCGGGATGGTCGGCGGCACCGGGCACAGCCCAGTCGGTGCAGCTGATCATGCCCCAGGCCAGGTAGTCCCCGAACAGCGGGGATGCCGCGCGGAATTCGGGAAGCTGCTGCTGGACGTGGTCCGTGGTGTACCGGGGTTTCTCGTCGGAGCAGTTGATGGCGATGTTGGCCGCGGTGATGTTGCTGTACTCGCCGTTCTCGCTGCGTCCGTTCATCGAGTCGGACAGCAGCATCAGGATCCTGCCGTCGCCGTCGTACGCCTGCTCGAGCCCCTCGGTGAGGTAGTCCCAGAAGTCCTTGGAGTACAGGGACTGCGCGATGCCGTTGGTCGCCGCGGTCTGGGTCAGCTGCCGCGGGAGGACGCCGGGGATCGGCTTCTTCTCCAGGTCCTTCAGCAGTGTGGCGATACGGTCCTTGACGTCCTGCGCGGTGTCCCCGATGGGGCACTCGGTCGTCTTCGAGGTGCAGTCCTCGGCGAAGTTGTCGAGCGCGAGCTGGAAGCCCTTGGCCTGCCCGAGCGCGCTCTGTTCGGGGTTCTGGGTGGGGTCGACGACCGCGTCGAACACCGCCCGGCCGACGTTCTTGGGGAACAGATGGGCGTAGACGCCGCCGAGTTCGGTGCCGTAGGAGATGCCGAAGTAGTGCAGCTTGTCGTCGCCGAGGACCTGGCGCATCAGGTCCATGTCGCGCGCCGCGTCGGTGGTGCGCACATGCGGAAGGACCGTCTTGGAGTGCTTCTCGCAGGCCGCGTTGAACTGCTTGGTGCGCTCCAGCAGCTGGGTGCGCTCGGCGCTGTCGTCGGGCGTCGCGTCCTGCTGGAAGTACTCGTCGAGCTGGGCGTCGTTCTCGCATTCGACGGGCGCGCTGCGGCCCACCCCGCGGGGGTCGAAGCTCACGAGGTCGTAGCGGGTGTTCAGGGTGGCGTAGTCCGAGCCGAAGGCGGGCAGCGTGGTGACGCCGCTGCCGCCGGGGCCGCCGAAGTTGAACACGAGCGAGCCGATCCGCTTGCCCGGGTCGCCGCTGGCCTTGGCGCGGATCAGGGCGAGTCCGATGGTGTCGCCCTTGGGCTTGCTCCAGTCCAGGGGCGCCTTCATGGTGGCGCACTGCCATTTGGTGCCGTTCGGCAGCGGGGAAGGGGTGCTGCCGCCGCCTTCCGCCTCCGACGGAGCCGGGCAGTCCTTCCAGTCCAGCTTCTGTGCCGTGAGGTCCCCGTCCTCGGCGCTTGCGCCGCTGCATCCGGCCAGCAGAGCGGCCAGCAGCACGGCGCTGGTGGTCAGGGCGGCGGCACGCAGCCGGGAGGGGTTCGCCATGGTTCCATCCTGGGCCCGCGCCCGCCGGGGCGCGCGGGGCGCGGGCCGTACGAGGTACGTCCCCCGGGTCTGCTCCGCAGCTCTGTTCCGGGAGGCGTGCCTACAGGGCGCCCTTGCGTGTGAGCTGGTTGAAGGCGAGCCAGCCCGGCAGCACGGGCAGCCACAGCGTCAGCAGCCGGAACAGCAGGACGGCCGGTGCGGCGACCTCCTTGGGGAGGCCGACTGCGATCAGGCCGAGCGTCAGGCTCGCCTCGACCGCGCCCACACCGCCCGGGGTGGGCGCCGCGGAGCCGAGCGCGTTGCCGGCGAGGAAGACCACGGCGACGCTGGCGATGCTCAGCGAGGTCGAGTCGTCGCCGAACGCGCGGATGGAGGCGTCCAGGCACATCACGAAGCAGGCGGTCAGCAGCAGCATGCCGCCGATACCGGTGACGAGCTTCTGCGGACGCTGGAGCACGTCGAGCATGCGCGGCACGACACCGGCGAACAGCGACCTCACGCGCGTGACGACGAATTTCCGCAGGAACGGCACCGACGTCACGACCAGCACCAGCACCGCCACGGTCAGCAGCCCCGCGATGACCGTCCGGGACGGCGACAGCGACGGCGTCTTCTCGGTGCCGGTCAGGTAGCCGAAGGACAGCAGCATCAGGATGTGGCAGCCGAGCCCGAACAGCTGTGACGCGCCGACGCTCGCCACCGCGAGCCCGGGGCGTACGCCCTGGCGCTGCAGGAAGCGCGTGTTCAGGGCGACACCGCCGACCGCCGCCGGTGCCACGATCTTCACGAAGGACCCGGCGACCTGGGCCGCGACCGTTCGCAGGAACGGCACCCGCTCCGGTACGAAGCCGAGCAGCGCCATCGCGGCGGCCACGTAGCTGAGCGCGGAGAACAGCACCGCGGCGATCACCCAGCCCCACTGGGCCTGCGCGAACAGCCTGCCGAACTCGATGTGGGTGAGCTGGGTCAGCAGGAAGTAGGCGCCGATCGCGCCCGCGATGAAGCTGATCAGCGTGCGCGGCCGCACCCGCTCCAGGCGGGCCGGCTCCACGGGGGCCTGCGGCCTGATCCGCAGCACCTCGTGCCGGATCTGCGTGAGCAGATCCTCTTCGCGGGCCTCTTCGAGGGCCTCGTCCATGGCGCGCTTCTCGGCCCGCTGCTCGGCCCGGACCGTCTTCTTGTCGGGCTTTTCGAGCACGGGCCCGGCGGTCTCGGAGGCCTCTTCCAGCCGGGCCTGCTTGGCCAGCCGGGACGCCTCCAGCACCGCCTCGCGCTCGCGCTGGGCCCGTTCGCGGGCCAGCCGGCGCAGCGTCGAGCGCGTGGAGCGCGTCAGCGCGATGGGCTGCAGCATCGGCAGGCAGTCGGCGACCGCGTCCGGTCCGAGCACACCGACGGCCGAGGCCACGGCCCGTTCGGCGCCCACCCGCAGGCCGAGTGTGGTGACCAGCTGGGCGACGTCCATCCGAAGCAGCAGGTCGCCGGCCGCGATCTCGCCGCCGCGCAGCTCGGTGAGGATCACCCTGCCGGAACGATCCACCAAAATCGCGTCACCGGCGAGTCTGCGGTGCGCGATGCGCCGGGACTGCAACGCCTGCACCTGGTGCCAGGCGTTGCGCAACAGCTCGTCGGTGATCACCTCGTCGGGCAGCGAGTCCAGCGTGCGCCCGCCCGAGTGCTCGTAGACGAGCATCACCGCGTCCGGGCCGAGTTCGGAGGTGGCGATCAGCTTGGGCGCGTTGGCGCCCGCCGCGATCGCCGCGTACGCGAGCAGCGCCTCCTGCTCCAGCGCCTGGCGCAGCGACTGGAGGCTGGAGCGGGTGGCGAAGCCGCGCAGGGTCAGATTGCGCCAGGCACGGTAGAAGAAGCCCTGGGCCTGCTGCTCCCGGTCGACGACGGTGACGTCGAGCGGCGGGCCGTCCTCCAGGGTGACGAAGTAGCGCCGTCCCCGGTCGCCGTTCTCCGTCTCCACGGCCTCCTCGCGGGCCGCGGTGACCGGGTGGAAGCCCACGTGCCTGAGGCCTGCCATCAGGGTCTGCCCGGTGGGGCGGACATTGGGCGAGCCGACCGCGTACAGCGTTCCGTAGGCGATGGTCCAGCCGATCAGCACCGTCAGGATGATCGAGAACGGTGTTGTGTAGCCGGTGACCAGCATCGAGAACGCGTCGAGCAGCAGCACGATCCACAGCACCGCACGCCATCGGGGCCTGCGGGACATGCCGACGGCCGTCATATAGGCGATGACGGGCGCGAGATAGCCGTGCACCGGGTCGGTCAGAGCGTGGATGTCGCCCGGTGACGGCTGGGTGAGCGCCTCCTGGATGGAGTCCGGGGCGGCTTGGGCGACCCACAGGTCGGTGGCGAGGGTCACTCCGTGCGCCAGGACGGCGGCGAGGACGCCGTCGGCGATCCGCAGCCCGTCCCGTTTGATCAGCCGCTCGATCGCGAAGGCGACCGGCACCAGCAGGATCGCGATGCTGGACGCGAGTCCCGCGATCTTGATCAGCAGGTCGGGGGCCTGCCCGGTGCCCTTGTTGATGTCCTGTTCGAGGCCCGAGGTGGTGCCGTGCGCGAACGCGGCGATCGCGAGCAGCACGACGATGGCGAGTACGCCCACCAGCAGCCGCATGAGGTCGGAGGGACGGTGCACGCGCGCGGGCAGCAGCGGTTCGTCGCCCTCGACCTCCTCCGGGTGCGGATCCTCGTCCTGAGCCCCCGGTCCGTCGCCGTGGCGCGGATTCCCGCGGGTGTGCGCCCCCTCGGAGGCGCCGGCGTCGGCCGCACGCGCGCGCGTACCGTCCTCGTCCGCGCCGTTGTCCCTGCCTGCGGCACGGTCGTCCTTGCCTGCGGCACGGTCGTCCCTGCCCGCGGCGCCGTTGTCCTTGCCCGCGGCGCCGGTGCCGTCCCGGCCCGGCGTATCGCCGTCGGTCCGGCCGGCTCGGGCGGTGTCCGGACGTGCGGAAACGTCAGGGGTGCCCTCCGCGTCTTCGGGGTGCACGCCCTGCTGCTTCATGGTCTCTTCTTGGTCTCGTATCACCGGTCACCGCCCGCACGATGGTGGCATGCCCCACCGACACAAGCGGGCATCAGGGTGCGGATGCGCGGGCGGACAGTCTGCCGGAAGCGTCGCCGGAGGGCGAGAGGACCGTGCCCGGACTTCCTCACCGCGTTGTCGGTGGCGTGCGGCAGGATGGGGCGAATGAGCGAGCAGAGCCCTGCCGAGGACACCCGAGAGGGGTACACGGACGCGCTGCCGGAGTACGCCGAGCGGGTCCTCGGGGTCGCCGAGCGGATTCCGCCCGGGCGGGTCATGACGTACGGCGATGTCGCCGAATGGCTCGAGGAGGGAGGCCCGCGCCAGGTCGGCCGGGTGATGGCCCTCTACGGGGGCGCCGTCCCGTGGTGGCGCGTGGTCCGCGCCGACGGGGTGCTGCTGCCCGGCCACGAACTGCGTGCTCTCGGTCACTACCGCGAGGAGGGCACACCCCTGAAGGAGGCGGGCAGGAGCACCGAGGGCCATCTGCCGCGGCTCGACATGAGACGGGCGCGATGGGACGGCGGCGCGGTCGCGGACGGTCACACCTGACAGCTTCCGCCATCGGATGCCACCGAGGGGAACCCGTGGCCCGTACGAGGGACACGGGGGACGTCCGTGGCATGACGTACGTTCGTGAGGTGAGGGACCCGCGTGACGCGAGGGCCACGAGCGCCGCGAGGGAAGAATCGGAAGCCCTGCTTCCGTCCGGGGCGGCGGCGTAGCGTCGGCTGCACGTGTCCCCCTCACCCCGCGGCCACCGCCTCCCACGCGTGACCGCCTGCCCACCAGCACAACCACCAGGACCGGCGAACCACGTGAGCTCCTCTTCCTCCACCAGGCGCCTGCCGCACCCCCCGGTGCGGCAGGGGAACCGTGGCGCTTACCGACTGGTCCGTACCCCTCCGACCAAGACGGATCCCCCTCGTCTTGACGCCGAACAGCGCGCGGTGGTTGACCACCGGTCCGGTCCGCTGCTCGTTCTCGCAGGTCCCGGCACCGGCAAGACCACCACCCTGGTGGAGTCCGTGGCCGCCCGCATCGCCCGCGGCGGCGATCCGGAACGGATCCTGGTGCTGACGTTCAGCCGCAAGGCCGCCGTCGGCCTGCGCGACCGCATGGCCCTGCGCATCGGCGCGGCCCACGCGCCCCGGGCGACCACCTTCCACTCCTACTGCTACGCCCTGGTCCGCGCCCACCAGGACAGCGGCCTGTTCGCCGAGCCGCTGCGCCTGCTCTCCGGCCCCGAGCAGGACGTCACCGTCCGCGAGCTGCTCGCCGGGCAGCCCGAGCTGGAGCGGCTCGGGCTCGACCACGTGCGCTGGCCGGACGAGCTGCGCGCCTGCCTGACCACGCGCGGTTTCGCCGACGAGGTCCGCGCCGTCCTCGCCCGCAGCCGCGAGCTGGGCCTCGGCCCCGCCGCCCTGGACGCCTTCGCCCGCCGCATCGGCCGCCCCGACTGGCGTGCGGCCGCCGCCTTCCTCGCCGAATACCTCGACGTCCTCGACCTGCAGGGCGTCATCGACTACGCGGAACTCGTCCACCGCGCCGTGCTGCTCGCCCACCGCCCCGAGGCCGCAGCACGGCTCGCCGCCCGGTACGACGCCGTGTACGTCGACGAGTACCAGGACACCGACCCCGCCCAGGTACGGCTCCTGCACGCCCTGGTCGGCGGCGGACGCACCCTGGTCGCATTCGGCGACCCCGACCAGTCGATCTACACGTTCCGTGGCGCCGACGTGAACGGCATCCTGGACTTCCCGGCGGCCTTCCCGCGCGTCGACGGCCGCCCCGCCCCCGTCGAGGTGCTGCGCACCTCCCGCCGCTCCGCCGCCGCCCTGCTGGCCGCGACCCGCCTGATCACCCAGCGCATGCCGCTGCCCCGGCTGCCCGCCGAGAAGGTACGCGTCCACCGTGAGCCGGCAGCCGTACGGGACGGCGGCCGCGTCGAGGTCTACACGTACCCCACGGCCGGTACGGAACTGGACAACATCGCCGACATCCTGCGCCGCGCGCACCTGGAGGACGGCGTCCCCTGGAGCGACATGGCCGTCCTCGTCCGCGCCGGCTCCCGCACCCTCCCCACGCTCCGCCGCGCCCTCACCTCGGCCGGCGTCCCCCTGGACATCGACGGCGACGACCTGCCCCTGCGCCACGAGCCGGCGGTTGCCCCGCTGCTGACGGCACTCAGGGCGGTGGCCACGGCGGAGGCCGATCGGCGCCCCGGTGAGCGAGCGACCGGCGAAGCCGAGGGGGCAGCGGCTGCTGAGGTCGATTCGCAGGGGTCTGTGGGTGAGCGGTCGGATACCGAAATCGATACGCAGGGGTCCGTGGGCGAGCTGTCGGCTGTCGAGGCCGATTCGAACAGGTCTGTGGGTGAGCGGTCGGCTGCTGAGGTCGATTCGCAAGGGTCCCTGGGCGAGCTGTCGGCTGCAGAGGCCGATTCGCACAGGTCCGGCGATGGGCCGTCGGCTGCTGAAGTCGACCCGCAGGGGTCCGTGGGCGAGCCGTCGACCGCCGACCCCGACGCCGCCCCGCAGGCACCTGCCGACGCCCCGTCGGCCGCTGAATCCGACAGGCTGGCGGCCGCCAGTGAGCCATCGGCCGCCGACCCCGACCGGCAGACTCCTGCCGACGTCCCGTCGGCGACCGAACCCGACAGCCGGATGCCCGGCGACGAGCAGAGCCTGGACACGCACTGGCTCGACGCCGAGACCGCCCTCACCCTGCTCGCCTCCCCCCTCGCCGGCATGGACACCGCCGACCTGCGCCGCCTGGGACGCGCCCTCCGCGAGGAGGAGCGGGCCGCCGGGAACCCGCTGCCGCCGCCCTCCGACGAGCTGCTCGCGCGGGCGCTCGCCGAACCCGAGCGCCTGGTGGCGCACGACCCGGCGTACGCGCGGGGGGCACAGCGCCTCGGCGCGCTGCTCCGCAAGGCCCGCGAACGCCTCGCGGGCGGCGGTACGGCCGAGGAAGCCCTGTGGGACCTGTGGGAGGGCACGCCCTGGCCCGCGCGCCTGGAGCGCGCCGCCCGGCGCGGCGGCGCGGCCGGCCGGAACGCGGACCGCGACCTGGACGCCGTGTGCGCGCTGTTCGCCACCGCCGCGCGCGCGGAGGAGCGCACCGGAGGCCGCGGCGCCCTGAACTTCCTGGAGGAGATCGACGCCGAGGACATCGCCGCCGACACCCTCACCCGCCGAGCCGTACGCCCCGACGCCGTCCGCCTGATGACCGCCCACCGCGCCAAGGGCCTGGAATGGCGGCTGGTCGTCGTCGCCGGTGTCCAGGAGGGCCTGTGGCCCGATCTGCGCCGCCGCGGCTCCCTGCTGGAGGCCGACCGCATCGGCCGCGACGGACTCGCCGAACCGCTCACCCCGGGCGCGCTGCTCGCCGAGGAGCGCCGCCTGTTCTACGTGGCCGCCACGCGCGCGCGCGAACGTCTCGTCGTCACCGCCGTGAAGGCACCGGCCGACGACGGCGACCAGCCCTCCCGTTTCCTGACCGAGCTGGGTGTCGAACCCCGGGACGTCACCGGCCGCCCCCGCCGTCCCCTGTCCGTGGCCGCGCTCGTCGCCGAGCTGCGCGCCACCACCGTCGACCCGCGCGTCTCCGCCGCCCTGCGAGAGGCCGCCGCCCGCCGACTGGCGAGGCTCGCCGCGCTCGCCGACGAGGACGGCCGCCCCCTGGTGCCGTCCGCGCATCCCTACCGCTGGTGGGGCATGTTCGAACCGACCGAGAGCAAGGTGCCGCTGCGCCACCGCGACCAGCCCGTCGTGCTCTCCGGCAGCGCACTCGACCAGCTCGCCAACACCTGTGCCCTGCAGTGGTTCCTGGGCCGCGAGGTGAAGGCCGACGCGCCCGCCACCACCGCCCAGGGCTTCGGCAACGTCGTCCACGTCCTCGCCGACGAAGTGGCCTCCGGCCGCACCCCCGCCGACCTCGACGTGCTGATGGAGCGCCTCGAATCGGTGTGGAACGCGCTCGCCTTCGACGCGCCCTGGAAGTCGGCGCAGGAGAAGGACAACGCGCGCGTGGCGCTCGAACGGTTCCTGAACTGGCACGTACTGGACCGCACCGGCCGCACCGCGGTGGCCAGCGAGCAGGACTTCGACATCACCCTCGAAGCCGGCGACTACCAGGTCCGCATCCGCGGCCAGATGGACCGCGTCGAGGCGGACGGCGAGGGCCGCGCCTACGTCGTGGACTTCAAGACCGGCAAGCAGGCACCCAGCGCCGCCGAGGTGACCCGCCATCCGCAGCTCGCCGTCTACCAGCTCGCCGTCCGCGAAGGCGCCGCCGACAGCGCCTTCGACGGCGTACGACCCGAACCCGGCGGCGCGGAACTGGTACACCTCAGGCAGGCCGCGGCCAAACGGGACGGCGGCGACAGCGTGCCCAAGGTGCAGGCCCAGGAGCCACTGACGGGGGAGTGGGCCGGCGACCTGCTGGCAACCGCCGCCGGAAAGGTCCTCGACGAGCGGTTCACACCGACCACCGGCCAGCACTGCACCCACTGCGCGTTCCGCGCCTCCTGCAGTGCCCGGCCCGAGGGGCGGCACGTGGTGGAGTGACGCACGGCTGCCGTAGCGCGGCGAATACCCGAGTGACGTACGGCACCGCAGCGCGGCGGGTACCCGAGTGACGTACGGCACCACCCGCGCTGACCTGCGTCTCTTCCTCCCCGGGCGGCCGATCCGTCCTCGGTTGTCAGTGCTCGCCGCTAGCCTCTGACGACATGCCCGCGCGTATCACCGACCCCGAGCAGCTCAAAGAGCTCCTCGGTATCCCGTTCACCCCCGAGCAGACGGCCTGCGTCGTCGCGCCGCCCGCACCGCAGGTGATCGTCGCCGGAGCCGGCTCGGGCAAGACCACGGTGATGGCGGCCCGCGTGGTCTGGCTCGTCGGCACCGGCCAGGTCGCCCCCGAACAGGTCCTCGGCCTGACCTTCACCAACAAGGCCGCGGGCGAGCTGGCCGAGCGAGTGCGCAAGGCACTGATCAAGGCCGGCGTCACCGACCCCGAGGTCATCGACCCGGACAACCCGCCGGGCGAGCCGGTCATCTCGACGTACCACGCCTTCGCCGGCCGCCTGCTGGCCGACCACGGACTGCGCATCGGGCTCGAACCCACCTCCCGGCTGCTGGCCGACGCCACCCGCTACCAGCTCGCCGCTCGCGTGCTCAGCGAGGCTCCCGGGCCCTACCCGGCGCTGACCCGCTCCTTCGCCGACCTCGTCAGCGACCTGCTCGCCCTCGACTCCGAACTCGCCGAACACCTCGTGGACCCCGCGGAACTGCGTGCCTGGGACGCCCGCCTGCTCGGCACCCTGGAGGGCGCCAGGCTCACCAACGCCGACCTGCGCAAGGTTCCCGAGACCGCCGCCGCCCGCCGTGAACTCACCGACCTCGTCGTGCGCTACCGGGCCGCCAAACGCGAACGCGACCTGCTCGACTTCGGCGACCAGATCGCCCTGTCCGCCCGCCTCGCCGGCATCCCCGAGGCGGGCCGCCTGCTGCGCGAGGAGTTCCGCGTGGTGCTCCTGGACGAGTACCAGGACACCTCCGTGGCCCAGCGGGTCCTGCTGTCGGGCCTGTTCGGCGGCGGCACGGGCCACCCGGTGACCGCCGTCGGCGACCCCTGCCAGGCCATCTACGGCTGGCGCGGCGCGTCCGTCGCCAACCTGGACGACTTCCCCGAGCACTTCGCCCGCGCCGACGGCCGCCCCGCCACCCGCCAGGCGCTCAGCGAGAACCGCCGCAGCGGCGGCCGCCTCCTCGACCTCGCCAACGGCCTCGCCGAGCCGCTGCGAGCCCTGCACGCGGGCGTAGAGGCCCTCCGCCCGGCGCCCGGCGCCGAACGCGACGGCACGGTCCGCTGCGCCCTGCTGCACACCCACGCGGAGGAGATCGACTGGATCGCCGACTCCATCGCCCACCTGGTGCGTACCGGCAAGGCCCCCGGCGAGATCGCCGTACTGTGCCGCACGGCGACCGACTTCGCCGAGATCCAGGGCGCCCTCGTCGCCCGCGACATCCCCGTCGAGGTCGTCGGCCTCTCCGGGCTGCTGCACCTGCCCGAGATCGCCGATCTCGTCGCCGTCTGCGAAGTCCTCCAGGACCCCGGGGCCAACGCCTCCCTGGTCCGCCTGCTGACCGGCCCGCGCTGGCGCATCGGCCCCCGCGACCTCGCCCTCCTCGGCCGCCGCGCCCGCCTGCTCGTCGCCCACGCGCGCGTGGGCGACGGCAGCGACGACCCCGACCGCAGGCTCGCCGAGGCCGTCGAAGGCGTCGACCCGTCCGAGGTGATATCCCTCGCGGACGCCCTGGACACGTTCCTGGAGTCGCCCCTGAACGAGGGCGAAGAGGACGACGACGGGCTGCCGTTCTCCCCGGACGCGCGCGTGCGCTTCGCCCGCCTGGCCGCCGAACTGCGCGATCTGCGCCGCTCCCTGTCCGACCCGCTGATGGACGTCCTGCACCGCGTCCTCGCGGTCACCGGCCTGGAGGTGGAGCTGTCCGCGTCCCCGCACGCGCTCGCTGCCCGTCGCCGCGAGACCCTGTCCAACTTCCTGGACGTCGCGGCGTCCTTCGCGGCCGGCGACGGCGAGGCCACGCTGCTCGCCTTCCTCGGCTTCCTGCGCACCGCCGCCCAGTACGAGAAGGGCCTCGACAACGCCCTGCCCGGCGGCGAGAACACCGTCAAGGTGCTCACCGCGCACAAGTCCAAGGGCCTGGAGTGGGACGTCGTCGCCGTGCCCGGACTGGTCAACGGCACCTTCCCCAGCGCCCAGGGCCGCGAGAAGTGGACCGCGCAGGCCAAGGTGCTGCCGCACGCCCTGCGCGGCGACACCGACACCCTGCCCGACGTCGACTCCTGGGACTCCCGGGGCATGAAGGCCTTCCACGAGGCGATGAAGGAGCACCAGCACACCGAGGAACTCCGCCTCGGCTACGTCACCCTCACCCGCCCCCGCTCCCTCCTCCTCGGCTCCGGCCACTGGTGGGGGCCCAGCCAGAAGAAGCCACGCGGGCCCTCCGACTTCCTCCAGGCCCTCCACGACCACTGCGCCGCCGGGTACGGCGAGACCGAGGCGTGGGCCGACGAACCCGCCGAGGACGAGGAGAACCCGGCCCTGCACACGGCCACCGCCGATCAGGTGTGGCCCCTGCCCCTCGACGAGGCGGCCCTGGCCCGCCGCCGCACCGCCGCCGAGACCGTCCTCACCCACCTGGACGCCCTGGCCGCCCACGCCGCCCGGCAGGACGGCCACCCGCCCGCCGCCCACGACCCCGCCGCCTTCGACGACCCCGACTGGCCCGCGCCACCTGACGAAGACACCCCCGACTGGGCCGCCCCGACGGACGACGAGGACCCGTACGGCGAAGAGTCCTCGTACGACCAGGACCCCTTCGGCGAAGCGGCACCGTACGACGAGGCACTGCGCGACTCGGCACCGTACGACTCGGCACCGTACGACACGGCACCAAAGGCTGCCCCCTCCCCGCAGGACCCCGACGACTGGGACTCCTGGACCGCCGAGCGGCCGACCGTCCCCCACCAGGCGCCCGCCCCGGCCGACCGCGCCCACGGCAGCGCACGCAACCACCGCGCCGAAACGGAGCACCCCACGCCCCCCACGCCCGAGGAGGCCCGCACGATCGCCTCCTGGGACCGCGACCTCGACGCGCTCACCGGCGAGCTGCTGCGCGCCCGGAACAGCGTCACGGACGTCCCCCTGCCCGCCACGCTGACCGCGTCCCAGCTGCTGCGTCTCGCCGAGGACCCGGACGGGCTCGCGCAGGAACTCGCGCGCCCCATGCCGCGCCCGCCACAACCCGCCGCGCGCCGTGGCACCCGCTTCCACGCCTGGGTCGAGGCGCGCTTCGAGGAACTGACGCTGCCCCTGCTGGAGCCTGACGACCTGCCCGGCAGCGACGCCGAGATCGCCGACGAACGCGACCTCCAAGCCCTCAAGGAAGCCTTCGAACGCACCGAGTACGCCCACCGCACCCCGTACCGGATCGAGACCCCCTTCCAGCTCACCCTCGCCGGCCGGGTCGTACGCGGCCGTATCGACGCCGTCTACAGGAACGGCGACGGCGACGCGGCGACCTACGAGATCGTCGACTGGAAGACCGGCCGCACCCGCACCGCCGACCCGCTCCAGCTCGCCGTGTACCGGCTGGCCTGGGCCGAGCAGCAGGGCGTACCGCCCGAGTCGGTCACGGCATCCTTCCTGTACGTGCGCAGCGGCGAGGTCGTACGCCCCGAAGGCCTGCCGGACCGGGCCGCCCTGGAACGGCTGCTCACCGGGGATCTCCCGGGCGACACGCAAGAGGCTCGTCGGGGATCCCAGGTGTGACGAACCGCCCGCCGAGGATGTCGGTGCGGGCCGATAGGCTCGTGAACATGAGCCAGACCCCGGACAGCGCCGTCCGCACGTACATCGAGCAGCATCGCGCCGCCTTCCTCGACGACCTCACAGCATGGCTGCGCATCCCCTCCGTGTCGGCCCAGCCCGACCACGCGCCCGACGTACGGCACAGCGCCGACTGGCTCGCCGTCAAGCTCCGGGAGACCGGCTTCCCGACCGTCGAGGTCTGGCCGACCCCGGGCGCCCCGGCCGTCTTCGCCGAGTGGCCCTCGGACGACCCCGAGGCGCCCACCGTCCTCGTCTACGGCCACCACGACGTGCAGCCCGCCGCCCGCGAGGACGGCTGGGACAGCGAGCCGTTCGAGCCCGTCATCCGGGAGAACCGGCTCTACGCGCGCGGGGCGGCCGACGACAAGGGCCAGGTGTTCTTCCACACACTCGGCGTCCGCGCCCACCTCGCGGCCACCGGGCGCACCGCCCCCGCCCTCACCCTGAAGCTGCTGATCGAGGGCGAGGAGGAGTCCGGTTCCCCGCACTTCCGGGACCTTGTCGAAGACCGTGCCGGCCGGCTCGCCGCCGACGCCGTGATCGTCTCCGACACCGGCATGTGGTCCGAGGACACCCCGACCGTCTGCACCGGCATGCGCGGCCTCGCCGAGTGCGAGATCCGGCTCCACGGACCCGACCAGGACATCCACTCCGGCTCCTTCGGCGGCGCCGTGCCCAACCCGGCCACCGCCGCCGCCCGCCTCGTGGCCGCCCTGCACGACGAGCACGCGCGCGTGGCGGTCCCCGGCTTCTACGACGGCATCGTGGAGCTGACCGACCGCGAACGCGAACTCTTCGCCGAGCTGCCGTTCGACGAGGAGCAGTGGCTGCGCACCGCCAAGTCCCACGCCACCCACGGCGAGTCCGGGCACACCACCCTGGAGCGCATCTGGGCCCGCCCCACCGCCGAGGTCAACGGCATCGGCGGCGGCTACCAGGGCCCCGGCAGCAAGACGATCATCCCGTCCTCGGCCATGGTGAAGCTGTCCTTCCGGCTGGTCGCGGGCCAGGACCCCGACCACGTCGAGAAGGCCGTCCGCGCCTGGGCCGCCGAGCAGATACCCGCCGGGATCGGACACGAGATCAGCTTTGGCTCCGCCACACGCCCCTGCCTGACCCCGCTCGACCACCCCGCGCTGCAGTCCGTGGCCCGCGCCATGAGCCGCGCCTTCCAGGGGCCGGTCCGCTTCACCCGTGAGGGTGGCTCCGGACCCGCCGCCGACCTTCAGGAGGTCCTCGGCGCCCCCGTCCTCTTCCTGGGTATCTCCGTCCCCTCCGACGGCTGGCACGCCCCGAACGAGAAGGTCGAACTCGACCTCCTCCTCAAGGGCGTCGAAACCAGCGCCTACCTGTGGGGCGACCTCGCCGAGAACTGGCGTCACGCCCCCTGACCGGAAGACGCCGTACGGGACGGCACCGGGCGCGGGGCACACTGGAGAAACCGCCCGCACACCCCGCCGGCCCGGCCCGGTGCCCTCCCGCCCTACGTCCCGCCGAACCGCCCGCCGAAACGAACCGTTCCACTGGGGGAGTTGGAAGCACCCGTGACCACCTGGACCGACCACACCGCAGACCGACCCATCTCGCTGACCGCCCCGAGCGGCATCGACCGCGCCGCCCACCACCGGCTCGACGAGGCCTGGCTCGCGGCGGCGTGGAGCCACCCAACCACCCGCTGCTTCGTGGTCTCCGGCGGCCAGGTACTGATCGACGAGACACCCGACGGCCGGACCGAACTCGTCATGACCCCCTCCTTCGAGGCACCGCTCACCGAGGCCCACCGCTACTTCCTCGGCATCGACGACGACGGCGTCAGCTACTTCGCGCTCCAGAAGGACGCGCTGCCCGGCCGCATCGACCAGTCCGCGCGCCCGGCGGGCCTGCGCGAGGCCGGACTCCTCCTGTCACCGCGCGACGCGGGCCTCATGGTCCACGCGGTCGGCCTGGAGAACTGGCAGCGCACCCACCGATTCTGCTCCCGCTGCGGCGAGCGCACGGTCATCGCCGCCGCCGGCCACATCCGCCGCTGCCCGGCCTGCGGCGCCGAGCACTACCCGCGCACCGACCCCGCCGTGATCATGGCCGTCACCGACGAGGAGGACCGGATCCTGCTCGGCCGCCAGGTCCACTGGCCCGAGGGCCGCTTCTCCACGCTCGCCGGCTTCGTCGAGCCCGGCGAGTCCATCGAGCAGTCCGTGCGCCGCGAGGTCTTCGAGGAGGCCGGCATCACCGTCGGCCCGGTCGAGTACGTGGCCAGCCAGCCCTGGCCCTTCCCGTCCAGCCTCATGCTGGGCTTCATGGCCCGCGCCACCTCGACCGACATCAACGTCGACGGCGACGAGATCCACGAAGCCCGCTGGTTCTCCCGCGAGGAGCTCCACGCGGCCTTCGAAACCGGCGACGTGCTGCCCCCGTACGGCATCTCCATCGCCGCCCGGCTGATCGAGATGTGGTACGGCAAGCCGCTGCCGACGAGGAGCCTCGTCTGAGGCGGCCGAAACGGCGCGGATGACCGCCGACCCGTACTGGAACCACAACGTCCACTACCACCGGACCGTGCTGGCCGCCGTACCCGACGGCTGCCGCACGGCCCTGGACGTCGGCTGCGGCGACGGCCTGCTGGCCCGCAAGCTCGCCACCAGGGCGGCGAAGGTGACCGGCGTGGACCGCTCCCCGGAGATGATCCGGCTTGCCCGCGAGCGGCAGCCGGCGAACGTCACCTTCCTGGAGGCGGACTACCTCGGGGAGAACTCGCTCGACGAGGGTGCCCACGACTATGTCAGCGCGGTCGCCGTCGTCCACCACGCCCGCTTCGAGGAAGCTGTGGACCGCCTCACCCGGCTGGTCGCGCCGGGCGGCCGCCTGATGATCGTCGGCTTGGCGTACAACCACACCTTCATGGACCGGGTGATCAGCGGCTGCGGGCTGCCCGTCAGCCGCCTGTACGCGCTCCTGCGCGGCGGCAAGCACGGCCCCCTCGGCATGCCGACCGACGACCCGGCCATGCACTGGGGCGAGGTCCGCAAGGCCTCCCACAAGCTCCTGCCGGGGTGCCGCTTCCGGCGACGGCCGCTGTGGCGCTACACCCTGGTGTGGGACAAGACACAAGGAGACAAGACACAAGAAGACAAGACGCAAGGCGACAAGACATAAGAAAGCGGCCCCTGAGGCACCACAGCCTCAGGAGCCGCCTCCCCAGCAGGCGCGGCCCGCCCCGTTACGCGGCGAGCTTCTGCTTCACCTGCGCCAGCGACGGGTTCGTCAGCGTCGAGCCATCCGCGAAACGCACGGTCGGGACCGTCTGGTTTCCGCCATTCGCCTTCTCCACGAAAGCAGCGGACTCGGGGTCCTGCTCGATGTTGATCTCGGTGTACGCGATGCCCTCGCGGTCCAGCTGGCTCTTCAGCCGGCGGCAGTAACCGCACCAAGTCGTGCTGTACATCGTCACAGTGCCCTGCATGTCTCGCGCTCCTCAGGCAGCTCGGGGAAGGTCGTCCAGCGGCACAACACAAGGGACCCCGCCATACATTCCCGCCCGGGGTACCCCGCCCGCGCTGTGACGACCGCCGCATTAGTACGACTGCGAGTGCCCCCCTGTGGACAACCGGCACAGCAGCCTCGGACGACCTGGCAGCATGGCCATGTGACAGCAGCAACGCACTCCCCCCTCTTCCCGCAGACACCGGACTCGGCCGACGCGGTGCTCGAAGGGCTCGACCCCGAGCAGCGCGAGGTGGCCACCGCCCTGCACGGCCCGGTGTGCGTCCTCGCCGGAGCGGGCACGGGCAAGACACGCGCCATCACCCACCGCATCGCCTACGGGGTGCGCGCCGGGATCCTCCAGCCGTCCAGCGTGCTCGCCGTCACCTTCACCAACCGCGCCGCAGGCGAGATGCGCGGCCGCCTGCGTCAGCTCGGCGCCCACGGCGTACAGGCCCGCACCTTCCACTCCGCCGCCCTGCGCCAGCTCCAGTACTTCTGGCCGAAAGCCATCGGTGGCTCCGTGCCCCGGCTCGTCGACCGCAAGATCCAACTCGTCGCCGACGCCGCCGCCGCCTGCAAGCTCCGCCTCGACCGCGGCGAGCTGCGAGACGCCACCGCCGAGATCGAATGGTCCAAGGTCACCCAGACCGTCCCCGCCGACTACCCGTACGCGGCCGCGAAGGCCGGCCGCGAGACCCCACGCGACCCCGCCGAGATCGCCCACCTCTACGCGGCCTACGAAGACCTCAAGCGCGACCGCGCGGTCATCGACTTCGAAGACGTCCTGCTGCTGACCGTCGCCGTCCTCCAGGACCGGCAAGACATCGCCGAACAGGTCCGCACCCAGTACCAGCACTTCGTCGTGGACGAATACCAGGACGTCAGCCCCCTCCAGCAGCGACTCCTGGAGCTGTGGCTCGGCAACCGCGACAGCCTGTGCGTCGTCGGCGACGCCAGCCAGACGATCTACTCGTTCACCGGAGCAACACCCGACCACCTCCTCGACTTCCGCACCCGCCACCCCGGCGCCACCGTCGTCAAACTCGTCCGCGACTACCGCTCCACCCCCCAGGTCGTCCACCTCGCCAACGGCCTGCTCGCCCAGGCCAGCGGCCGCGCCGCCGACCACCGGCTGGAACTCGTCTCCCAGCGCCCCCCGGGCCCCGAACCCGTCTACACCGAATACACCGACGAGCCCGCCGAGGCCGAGGGCGCCGCCCGCCGCATCCGCGAACTGATCGACGCCGGCGTCCCGGCCGCCGAGATCGCCGTCCTGTTCCGCACCAACTCCCAGTCCGAAACCTACGAACAGGCCCTCGCCGACGCCGGAGTCCCCTACCAGCTGCGCGGCGCCGAACGCTTCTTCGACCGCCCCGAAGTACGCAAAGCAGGCATCGCCCTGCGCGGCGCAGCCCGCTTCGGCGGCAACGACTCCCTGCTCGACGACGCCGTGGACCTGCCCTCGCAAGTACGCGCCGTCCTCTCCGGCGAGGGCTGGACCAGCACACCCCCCGCCGGCTCCGGCACCACCAGAGAACGCTGGGAATCACTCACCGCCCTGGTCAACCTCGCCCACGACTTCGCCGCCGCCCACCCCCGAGCAACCCTCGGCGACTTCGTGACAGAACTCGACGAACGGGCGAACGCCCAGCACGCCCCGACCGTCCAGGGCGTCACCCTCGCCTCCCTGCACGCCGCCAAGGGCCTGGAGTGGGACGTCGTCTTCCTGGTCGGCATCGCCGAAGGCATGGTGCCGATCACCTACGCGAAGACGGACGAACAGATCGAGGAGGAACGCCGCCTCCTCTACGTCGGCGTCACCCGCGCCCGACAACGGCTCCACCTCTCCTGGTCCCTGTCCCGCTCACCCGGCGGCCGCCCCAACCGCCGGCCCAGCCACTTCCTCGACGGACTGCGCCCCGGCTCGACCGCCACCGTCGGCCGCACCGGCGCGGGAGCCGCCGGAGGCGGCATCGAACGCGGCACCCTCGCAGCAACCCCGGCCGTCCCCCGCCGCACCCAACGCACCCCGGCCCGCTGCCGCGTCTGCGGCCGCACACTCACCGACGCCGGCGAGATGAAGCTGATGCGCTGCGAGGACTGCCCCTCCGACATGGACGAAGGCCTCTACGAGCGACTGCGCGCATGGCGCGCGGTCCAGGCCGAGCGCAGCGGACAGCCGGACTTCTGCGTCTTCACCGACCGCACCCTGATGGCCATCGCCGAAGCACGGCCCGACAGCCCCGCCGAGCTGTCCCGCATCCCCGGCGTCCTCAACCGCAAGCTGCAGCGCTACGGAGCCGACGTTCTGGCCATCTGTGCAGGCCAGGAGGGTACCGAGGGCGACGAGGACGACTGATACGAACTCGTCGAAAAAATAGTTTGCGCATGCCCCAGCAATCCCCATAGGTTCTAGGCACGGAAACAGCGCCTTCTCGAAGGCCCTGATTCCGTGTTGTACTTGCATATCCGAACGGACTGGCTCACCCCAGTCCCCAAGACGCCGAGAGGAGGCGAGTCCAGTGATCAGCATCAACACCAGCACCATCAGCACGGCCAAACTGACCGATCGCTCGGCCGTCTCCACGTGCATGCTCGGCGCCTCGGCCCAGGGCACCGGTCTGTCCGGCATTCGTGCCGCCCGGCCGACGTCCTACCTGTCTCTCGCGGGTCTTCCCATCCGTGAGCGCAATGAGCGACCGACCAAGGCACTGGAAGCGGTAGCGGCACAGGCACATGCCTATGCCATTGCGGCGGCCGGTGCCGGATTCCGGAAGCAGACGACGCAGCACCACCTGATGTGGGCCTTCCGTGGGCCAGAACCCTGGAGTGATCCAGCCTGACAGCCGATCAGGCCGGCGCCTTCAGGGCCGCGGAACCCCACCCGGGATCCGCGGCCCTTCTGTTTGCCCCGAACAGGGCAACAGAGCGAAGGGGCCTCGGGACAAGAAAAGAACCCGGTACCAAGCCGACACCCGGTCAACCGGCCGGAACGACCAGACGAGGAAGACCAACCGTGCAACTCGAAGCGCACGCCCCGTCCGTACCGCCTTCACAAACGATCCCCCCGCCCGGCCTCACGGAGGACTCCACCTTGACCCCCCTCACGGCGCTCACCGCGCTCGACGACGCCATCGAGAACCTCGGCGTACCCGTCCCCTGCCGCTCCTACGACCCGGAGGTCTTCTTCGCGGAGTCGCCGGCGGACGTCGAGTACGCCAAGTCCCTCTGCCGCACCTGCCCGCTGATGGAGGCTTGCCTCGCCGGCGCCAAGGAGCGGCGTGAGCCCTGGGGCGTCTGGGGTGGCGAGCTGTTCGTCCAGGGTGTCGTCGTCGCCCGGAAGCGGCCTCGTGGCCGCCCGCGCAAGAACCCGGTCACGGCATGAACACCGCAGGAACGATCGACCGCCCCCTCACGCACGACCCCAAGAAGCAGGCCCCGATGAAGCCGTCCACCAGCGAGCCCACCGGCTCCGCGACCCCAGACTTCAGCACCAGCGGCGCGACCGGCTCGCGTCAGAACAGGACCCGAGAGATGCAACTCATCCCAGAAGCCCTGGCCCGTGCGCATATGCACGACCGCCTGCATGAGGCCGAGCAGGAACGCCGGGCCGCGCGCCTGGTGACCGCCCGGCGGATGCAGCGCCGGGCGGAGCGTGCCTCGCTGCGCGCCCGCCGTGCGCTCGCCATGGCCGTCATGCAGTAACCGAGCACACCCGAAGCGGTGGCCTCCCGGCCCAGGGAGGCGAAACCTTCCCGCGGGGGCCGGTCCGACCGAACGGACCGGCCCCCGCGGTGCGTTGTGCACGGCGATCCACCGGCCGGAGAGTTATCGTCGGTGAGTGACGAGTCTTCCCGGAGGAAGTGATCAGGGCGGCTCCACCACGGAGCCCCGCCCCCTCGTGTGCGCCCGCTGCGGCACCCCCGCCGGCGGCCCCCAGCCGACCACCTGGACCTGCTCCGTGGAGAACGGCATCCGTCAGTACTTCTGCGACGTCTGCTCCCGGGAGAACCTGCGGGCGATCGAGGGGCGGCTGGACTCGGCCTGGTGGTGAGAACGCTTCTCGGGGCCCCTCCCCTCCCCCCTCCCCACCCACCCCGCCCCTCGCCAACGTCGTGGCAGCCCGGGCTGCAGTGCAGCCCGGCACCCGCGGTCACGCTTCCGCAGCCGGCTCCTCCTCGTCCAGGTCGTCTTCGAGTACGAACCCGGGCAGCCATTCCTCCAGTTCGTCCCGTAGCCGGACCGTGGCTCCCAGCTGGCACAGGACGCCGATCGTGCTCAGGGTCACCCGGTGTATCAGCAGGTAGGCCGGCGGCAGGTTGAGCTGCTTGCCCAGCTGGTACGCGGGGGAGCGGGGGTCGGCGATGCGGGCGGCCTGGCTGCGCATCCATGAGCGGGTGAAGGTGAACGTCTCGACGCGGGCCGGTTCGATGATCGGCAGTAGATAGTCGAGGACCGCGTCGGGGTTCAGCTCTATCGACTCCTTGACGAAGCCTTCCGTGCACAGAAGCTCGTAGACGGGGTCGGCCTCACCGTCCAGGGCCATTCGCAGTGAGATGCCGATCGGTGTCGGCAGGCCGCCCGGGAGCCGGTCGACGGTGCCGAAGTCCAGGACGCCCAGGCGCCAGTCGTCGTCGCCGTCCGGGCCGCCGGGCAGCAGGCGGAAGTTGCCCGGGTGCGGATCGGCGTGCAGCAGGCCGGTGCGGGCCGGGCCCGAGAAGAGGAAGCGGGCCAGGAGCTGGCCGGCGCGGTCGCGCTGCTCCTGGGTGCCGTCCGTGATGATCTCCGACAGCGGGATCCCGTCGATCCACTCCGTGACCAGGATCTGGTCGCACTGGTGCACAACCGCCGGGACCACCACGTCCGGGTCGTCCTCGAACTCCTGCGCGTGTGCGTCCTGGGCCTGGGCCTCCAGTGCGTAGTCCAGTTCCTCGGAGACGCGGTCCCGCATCTCCGCGATCAGCGGCTTGATGTCCATGCCGGGGATGAGCGGCCCCAACAGGCGGGCGAATCGGCTCAGTTGGTTCAGGTCGGACAGCAGGGCCTCGCCCGCGCCCGGGTACTGCACCTTGACCGCGACCTCCCGGCCGTCGTGCCACATCGCCCGGTGGACCTGGCCGATGGAGGCGGCGGCGGCCGGCTTGTCCTCGAACTCCAGGAAGAGGTCGCGCCAGTCCGCGCCGAGCCGCTCCTGGAGCACCGCGTGCACCGTGCGGGTCGGCATCGGCGGCGCCGCGTCCTGGAGCTTGGTGAGTGCCGCGCGGTAGGGGCCGGCGACCTCCTCCGGCAGGGCGGATTCGAAGACGGACAGGGCCTGTCCGAACTTCATGGCCCCGCCCTTCAGCTCCCCGAGGACCTTGAACAGCTGCTCGGCCGTGCGCTGTTGCAGTTCCCGGCCGACGATCTCCGCGGACTCGCCCACGATCCTCTTGCCGAGCCCCCAGGTCGCCCGGCCGGCGATGCCGAGCGGGAGTGCGGCGAGCTTGGCGGTACGGGTGACCGCTTTCCGGGGAAGATCAGACATGCGCCCTCCAAGTCCCAGTCGGCCGCGCCGCACCTGCCTCGCGTCGTCGCTCCGGCGACGGCCGTTGCACCGCCATTGTCTCGCGCGGCTCCCCGTCGGTTGAGGAGTGCTCCCCTTTACCTCTCTCCGCCACCCCGCACGCGCAGGCCGGGTGCGGCCACACCGGGCGGGAACGCCAGTTCAGGCCGGGTAGGGATGTCTCCCAGCGGGCGCCCGCGCTGGACGGGGATTCGCCGTCGAGGAAGGCGAGGGCGTGTGCGGCGGCCAGTCCGGCGACGGTCGTGGCGAGGGCCAGATCGCAGGCCCCGACACGGCGGGCCTTGCCGGAACGCCATTGGGCGACGAGGCGGGGCCAGGCCGGGTCCCGGTCCGTGCGGTCCTGGTGGAGGCAGCCGGCACAGCTCGTCCCGCCGGGCAGGACGAGTGGCCCGACGATGCCGGTTCCCTCGACGACGCCCGCGTACAGGTGGGGTGTTCCCGAGGTCATGAGTGGTTCGGCGGCGAAGGGGTCCGGTGTGTGGACGGCGACGTCGTCCCGGGGGGTGAGGATCACCAGGGAGAGGCCGGGATGTTCTGTGCCGGGGTGGGAGGAGCGGGTGCGGCGCGGTGGGCGGCCGGGGGCTGCGCGGCGGACGGCCGCCCGTGCCGCTTCGTCCCTGCGTTCGCGGAGCGACTCGGCGGGCAGTCCGCCCGGGGCCACGTCCCACGGTTCCACGCGTCCCACGTCGCGTACGTCGACCTCGCCGACGCCCGCGCCGGACAGCACCGAGGCGAGCAGGGCGCCGACCCGTCCGGCGCCTTGGACCTGCACGCGCAGTGCGCGGCGGGTCGCGAGCCGGCCGAGGGCGTCGCCGGGCTCGGGAGTGGTCAGGGAGAGCGAGGCGAGGTCGGGGCGCAGTCGCTCCAGGGCGTCCGTCTCTTCGCGCAGTGCGTCGGCGGCCGGGCCGCCGCCACGCGTGTCGTCGAGCAGGCCGGCGTGGGCGAGCCGGTCCACCAGTGCGTCGACATGGCCGTCCGGCAGGTCCATGCGCCGGGCTTCCTCACGCAGCAGCGGCAGTCCGCGGGTGCCGTTGAGCAGTTCCAGGAAGCTGCCCGTGGCCGTGTCCATCGGTCCCAGTGTCATCGCGTGTGCGGGAGTCATCCCGAACTGGACGGTGTTGAGGTCGCGCCAGCCGCGTCGCAGCGCGGGCTTCACCATCGGATGCATGACAGGCCCCCGTATTCCTTGATGTGACCCGAAATGCCTGTTGGGTCGGCAGGTGTCCGGTGTCGGTGGAGCTGGTCACGCTCTGCCGACGCCTGTCAGCATGCCGGGTCGTGTGGTGGGGTGAGGGGCGTTGTCCACAGGCAGGGGGTGATTGTCATATAAGCCGGTCGGGTCAGTCGGGCATATCGGTCGTACAAATCAAACGCATGGTGGGGCATCGGCATCGAACCGTCCCGGAGCCGGGACTTCGGCCCTGTCCAGCGGGTAACGTCGGGGCGTGCCCGCCGACCCACTGCACCGCGCCGGAAAGCCACAGCGCAGCACGACGAGCCAGCCGCCGAGTGGCTCGGGGGCGAGCGCGATCGAGGTCCGCAGGAGTACCCGGCGTCGCCGTACGGTCTCCGCGTACCGCGAGGGTGATCGCACTGTCGTGCTGATCCCCGCCCGGATGTCCGAGGCGGAGGAGCAACGCTGGGTGACCGTCATGCTCGACAAGCTCGCCGCCCAGGAGAGCAAACGGGTGCTGGGCGACGCCGAGCTGACCGAGCGCGCCGAGCGGCTTTCGGCGCAGTACTTCGACGGCCGGGCGCGGCCCGACTCCGTGCGCTGGGTGACCAACCAGAACACCCGCTGGGGTTCGTGCACGCCGGCCGAGGGCAGCATCCGTCTCTCGCACCGGCTGCAGGGGATGCCGGAGTACGTCGTCGACTACGTCCTCTGCCATGAGCTGGCGCATCTGCTGGTGCCCGGTCACGGGCCCGACTTCTGGCGGCTGCTGGAGTCCTACCCGCGCACCGAGCGGGCCCGCGGCTACCTGGAAGGGGTGGTGGCCGCCGAGCGGCTGCCGCATGTGCCCGGGGCGCGCGGGGAGTGAGCCGGGCGCCGTACGTCCGCTCCCGGGCGCGGTTGTGTACCGGGTCTGTACCGGCTGCGTCCGATGCCGGGGTTTGCCGTTAGCCTGGCGCGACGCACTCATATTCGGGATGGGGGACGGTCGTAACGCATGGCCAGGGAATTCCAACGCGGCCACAAGGCCAGGATCAGTGACCTCACGGCGGGTACGGATCTGTACGTAGGTGTGCAGATCTCCGGACCCGGACTGACCTTCGACATCAGTTGCTTCGGTCTGGACGCCGACGAGCGCCTCTCGGACGACCGGTACTTCGTCTTCTTCAACCAGCCGAAGTCCCCGGAGGAGTCCATCCAGCTGCTGGGTGCCCAGTCCGGTGACACGGAGTCGTTCCGGATCACTCTGGACCGGATCCCCGCCGGCATCCGCAAGCTGTCGTTCACGGCGACCCTCGACGGCGCCGGGCAGATGTCGCAGGTCAGTCCCGGATATGTGCGCATCGTGGCCGGCGGCGAGGAGGTCGCGCGGTACTCCTTCAACGGCTCGGAGTTCTCCACCGAGCGCGCCGTCATGCTCGGTGACTTCTACTTCAAGGACGTGTGGCGCTTCGCCGCGGTCGGGCAGGGCTTCGACGGCGGTCTGGACGCGCTGCTGAAGAACTTCGGCGGCGAGGTGCTGGAGGAGGAGGCGCCCGCCGCCCCGCAGCAGCCGCAGTCCGGCGCCGCCCCCGGCTTCGCCCCGCCCGCCCAGTCCGGCCCGCCGCCCGCGTTCGGCGCCCCGACTGCACCCGCGCCCGCTCCGGTCCCCGCGCCCGCCCCGGCTCCCGCTCCGCAGGGCCTCCCGTCGCCCGGCACCACTCCGCCGCCGGCTCCGGCGCCCGCGCCGAACATGCACGCGGCGCCGACGGTCATCGCCCCCCTGACCCCGCCCCCCGGCGGCACCGTCCATCCGCCTGCCCCGGCGCCCGCGCCCTACGGCCAGCCGCCGCAGCAGCCGTCGCACGGCGGCCAGCCCGGCGCGCCGATGCCTCCGGGATATGGCCAGCAGCCCTCCTACGGCGGCCAGCCGAGCGCGCCCATGCCTCCGGGCTACGGCCAGCAGCCGTCGTACGGCCAGGTCCCCGGCCAGCAGGCCGCCGCCTACGGAGTGCCGCAGGGCACTCCCCAGGGCGGTGCCGGTGTGTCGGCGGCGCTCCAGGCGTTCAAGGAGACGCCCACCGGGCAGCGCTGGACACAGCAGAACAAGAAGCTCATCCGCGTCGACCTCGGCATCGGCGGGCAGCCCGTGCTGGCCCGGCAGGGCAGCATGGTGCTCTACCAGGGCAAGGTCGACTTCAGCTACAAGGGCGCCGGGTTCGCCGGGCGGATCGTGGGCAACGCGACCGGCCAGGAGATGCAGCTGATGCGCTGCACCGGCCAGGGCCAGGTGTTCCTCGCCGAGAACTCCACCCACCTGCACCCCGTCGAGCTGCAGGGCGACGCGATCTGCGTCTCCGCGGAGAACGTCCTCGCCTTCGACGAGAGCCTCCAGCACGAGGTGCGTCGCATCGAGGGACACGGCATCCCCGGCGGCGCGCTGTTCACCATGCAGTTCCAGGGCACCGGCACGATCGTGGTCAAGACGCACGGCACGCCCGTCGTCCTGCCCGTCACGCCGACCACGTTCGCCGACTGCAACGCGGTGGTCGCCTGGTCCGCCGCCTCCCAGGTGATCGTCTCCAGCCAGGTGCGGATGCGCCGCAACGCCTACCCGGGCGACACGGGGGAGAGCGTCAACCTCCAGTTCCGGGGTGCGCCCGGCAACTTCATCGTCGTCCAGCCGTACGAGGTCTGAGGGAGCCCGTCATGAACCAGCCGCTCGCGGGCTACGCTCCCGCACCCGTCACCGCCCGCATGGAGAACCACGGCAACCACATGCTGAAGGTCGCCATGCAGACCGGGAACGACCTCCTCGCGCGCGTGGGGTCGATGGTCGCCTACGAAGGCTTCATCCAGTACGAGCCCAACCCGCCGGCCGTCCGCCAGATCGCCCGCGACTGGATCACCGGCGAGGGCGCCCCGCTGATGAAGTGCACCGGCGACGGACTGCTGTACCTCGCCGACTACGGCGCCGACGTCGTCGTGATCAACCTCAACGGTGACGGCATCTCCGTCAACGCCACCAACCTGCTCGCCTTCGACGCCCACCTCAGCTGGGGCGTGGAGCGCGTCAAGGGGCTCGCCAAGTTCGCCGGGCAGGGCCTGTGGAACACCAAGATCTCCGGGCAGGGCTGGGTCGCGCTGACCTCCCGGGGCAAGCCGATCGTCGTCGACTGCGGCGGCGGCGAGGACGAGACGTATGTCGACCCCGACGCGCTCGTCGCCTGGTCCCCGAACCTGAAGGTGAAGGGCAAGCGCAGCTTCAAGGCGCAGTCACTGATCGGCCGGGGCAGCGGCGAGGCCTACCAGATGGCCTTCTCCGGCCAGGGCATCGTCGTCGTCCAGCCCAGCGAGGACAGCACCGACCGCCTCCGGTTCCGGGGCTGAGGGGGAGCCAGAAACACCATGCAGAGCCCGCTTTTCGCGCACAACGACCTCCAGACGCAGGAGCGTTGGAGCCTGCAGAACAAGCAGATGCTCCGCGTCACGCTGGAGGGCCACGACGACCTTCTCGCCCGCAAGGGCACGATGGTCGCCTACCAGGGACTCGTCGAGTTCGACGCCGAGTACCGCAGCAACAGCCAGGCACGCGCGCGTGCGCACACCGGCGAGGGCCTGAGCCTGATGCGCTGCCACGGGCAGGGCACGGTCTATCTCGCCAATCTCGCCCAGCACGTGCACATCATGGACGTCGAGCAGGACGGGCTGACGGTCGACAGCAGCTACGTCCTCGCCATGGACTCCTCGCTGCACCACGAGGTCATCGCCGTCGACAGCCTCTACGGCATCTCCGGGTCCGGGAAGTACCAGCTGAACATCACCGGACGCGGCAAGGTGGCCCTCATGACCTCGGGCGCTCCGCTGCTGATGCAGGTCACGCCCGACAAGTACGTCAACTGCGACGCCGACGCGATCGTCGCCTGGTCCACCGGGCTGCGCGTGCAGATGCAGGCCCAGACGCACTCCTCGGGAGTGTGGCGGCGCCGCGGCAACACCGGTGAGGGCTGGGAGCTGAGCTTCATGGGCTCCGGATTCGCGCTGGTGCAGCCCAGCGAGCTGCTGCCGCCGCAGAACGCGCAGATCGGCCAGGGCGTCGCCGCGCAGTTCGGTATGGGGCAGCACGGGGTACGCGGACAGAACCAGGGCAACGTCTGGAGCTGACCGTCCGGAAAGCACACGCAAGGGGCGACCGCCTTGGCGGTCGCCCCTTACCCGTTCAGAGCCTGGCGCGGGTCGCGTCCAGCAGACGTACGACCGATTCGTCCGCCACGCCCGGCACCTCGGCGTAGGGGAACCAGCGCACGTCCAGCGACTCGTCGCTGATCGCGTGCTCGGCGTCGCGCGGAGCCAGGGCCGCGTACTGCACGTCGAAGTGCCAGTTGCACGGCGGCGGGATCGGATGCCGGTCCAGGCGCACCGGGCCGCCGGACAGCAGCGTCAGGCCCGTGATGCCGGACTCCTCGGTCGCCTCGCGCAGCGCCGCCGCGGCCAGCGAGGCGTCGCCCGGCTCGCAGTGGCCGCCCATCTGCAGCCACATCCGCAGCTTCCTGTGCAGCGTGAGCAGCACCCGGCCGCGCTCGGGGTCGATCACCAGGGCACTCGCCGTGACATGGCCCGCCCGGCAGGGCTTCCACATGCCGTCCGGGTGAGCCGCCAGATGGTCCAGGTACGCCTGGCGGAGGTCTTCCTGGCCCTCGTGCCCCTTCAGCACGAGGACCGCGTCGTCGTACAGACTCACTCGGCGCCGTCGCCCTTGGCCTCGTCGTCGCCCTGGGGCTTGCCCTCGTCCTTCTTGCGCAGGTCAGGCCCCTCGGCCGCCTCGCCGAGCATTTTGTCCAGCTCGGAGAAGTCCAGCTGCTCACGGTGCACGAACCCGTCCGGGTCGTCCAGGTCGCCGGCCGTCGGCAGCATGTCCGGGTGGGCCCACAGGGCGTCCCGGCCGTCGACCCCGCGCGCGTCCGTGAGCGAGGCCCACAGACGCGAGGCGTCGCGCAGCCGGCGCGGGCGCAGCTCCAGGCCGATCAGCGTGGCGAACGTCTGCTCCGCGGGGCCGCCGGTGGCACGGCGGCGGCGCAGGGTCTCGCGCAGGGCGTCGGCGGACGACAGACGCGGCTTGGCGGCCGCGTGGACCACCGCGTCCACCCAGCCCTCGACGAGCGCCAGAGCGGTCTCCAGACGGGCCAGAGCCGCCTTCTGCTCGGGCGTGTCCTCCGGCTGGAACATGCCCTGCTGGAGGGCGTCCTGCAGCTGCTCGGGATTCTGCGGGTCGAACTGGCCGACCACGTCCTCCAGCTTGGCCGTGTCGACCTTGATCCCGCGCGCGTACCCGTCGACCGCGCCGAAGAGGTGCGAGCGCAGCCACGGCACATGCGCGAAGAGGCGCTGGTGGGCGGCCTCGCGCAGGGCCAGATAGAGCCGGACCTCCTCCTGCGGCACGCCGAGGTCCTTGCCGAAGGACTCCATGTTGGCGGGCAGCAGCGCGGCCTTGCCGGCCGGGCCGAGCGGCAGGCCGATGTCGCTCGAACCGACGACCTCGCCCGCGAGCACGCCGACGGCCTGCCCGATCTGGGTGCCGAACATGGCACCGCCCATCGAGCGCATCATGCCGATCAGCGGGCCCGCCATGGCCTGCATCTCCTCCGGCAGGACATCGCCCATGGCCGCGCCGACCCGCTCGGCGACCGGGTCGACCAGCTCCTGCCACGCGGGCAGGGTCGCCTCGACCCACTCCGCGCGCGACCAGGCCACCGCCGAGGCGGCGCCCGACGGCAGGGACGTCGCGTCGTCCAGCCACAGATCGGCCAGGCGTACGGCCTCCTCGACCGCGGAGCGCTCGGAGGCGCCCATACTCGCGTCCTTGACGCCGTCCGGGGTGCCCTGGGAGACCGTCTGGCGGGCGATCTGCTTGGCCATGTCCCAGTTCACCGGGCCGCCCTCGTAGGAGAGCATCTGGCCCAGCTGCTGGAACGCGGCGCCCAGGTCGGTGGGGTTCAGGGAACCGAACATCGCTGCGAGCGGATTGTCGGCGCCGGGGCCGCCAAAACCACCGGCTCCGGGCAGGCCGCCGAAGCCGAACGGATTGGCCGGTCCCTGCCCACCACCGCTCTGCTGGTCCTTCTTCTTGCCCTCGTCGCCGTCGTCCGGCTCCTCCGGCGGAAGGCCGAATCCGAATGGGGTGTCACTCACGGGGTTCCTCGGCTGGTAAGGCCACCGGTTTCTCACCGGAGGCGCGGCTGCCCGACATCACCACCCAGCGTAGACACCCGGACCCGATCGGGCCTCGGTGCTTCGTCCACAGAACGCCTGCGGCAGGATGGATGCACCTGGTACGTGCGCGTCACTCGCGCCCGTACTGAAGACAACCGCTGGAGACGCCCGGTGAGTTCCCCAGATCCGCAGGTTCGCGCAGCGCGAAACCCCTCAACCCCTCCCGCCCTGCGCGGGCCCGTCGTCGCGGTCACCGGCGCCGCCGGAGGGGTGGGCGCCCTGCTCACCGAGCGGCTCGCCGCCTCCGAGGAGATCAAGCAGGTCATCGCCATCGACGAGCGGCGCGGCGAGTGCGCGGCCGCGCAGTGGCACATCCTCGACGTCCGCGACCCGGCGATCGCGGACAAACTGCGGGGCGCGGACGTGGTGGTACATCTGGCGCTCGACCTGGACCTGGGCAGCGACGCGGCCGCTCGTACCGCTTACAACGTCCGGGGGACCCAGACCGTGCTGACCGCCGCCGCGGCGGCAGGCGTGCACCGGGTGGTGCTGTGCACGTCCTCGATGGTGTACGGAGCGCTGCCGGACAACGAGCTGCCGCTGTCGGAGGACGCCGAGCTGAAGGCCACGGCCGAGGCCACCGGGGTCGGTGACCTGCTGGAGATCGAACGGCTGGCGCGGCGCGCTCCGCGGGCGCATCCGGGGCTGAACGTCACCGTCGTGCGGCCGGCCGTGCTGGTCGGGGGTACGGACACCGCGCTCACCCGGTACTTCGAGTCGCCTCGGCTGCTGGTGGTGGCCGGATCGCGGCCGGCCTGGCAGTTCTGCCATGTCGAGGACCTGTGCAGTGCTCTGGAGTACGCCGTTCTGGAGAAGGTCGACGGGGAGCTGGTGGTCGGCTGTGACGGGTGGCTGGAGCAGGAGGAGGTCGAGGAGCTGAGCGGGATCCGGCGGATGGAGCTGCCGTCGACGGTCGCGCTCGGCGCCGCCGCTCGGCTGCACCGGATCGGGCTCACTCCGTCCCCGGCGGGGGACCTGGCGTACACGATGTACCCCTGGGTGGTCAGCGGGAGCCGGCTGCACGAGGCCGGATGGCGGCCGGGATGGACCAACGAGGAGGTCCTCGCGGAGCTGCTGGAGGAGGTTTCGGGCCGGCACACGGTGGCGGGGCGTCGACTGGGGCGCAAGGACGCCACGGCGGCGGGTGCCGCGGGAGCGACGGTGGCTCTGCTGGGCGCTGCCGCTGTGGTGCGGCGGGCTCGGAAGGCTCGGCGGCGCCTGTGAGACGGCGGCGCCTGTGAGACGGCGGCGCCTGTGAGACGGCGGCGCCTGTGAGACGGCGGCGCCTGTGAGACGGCGGCGCCTGTGAGACGGCGGCGGCTGTGAGACGGCGGCGGCTGTGAGATGGCGGTGGCTGTGCTTCCAAGGGTCCCGCCCCTTGGAAGGGACTGTAGGAGGCTCCAAAGCGGTCCGCGCGCGTGCCTGGTGAAAGTCGTATTCCGGGTAGTCGGGGGCATGCGGCACGATGGAGGCATGGCACCCACGAACGATCACCCCGGTGAGCAGGCGGCTCAGGATCCCATCAAGCTGATCGGCATCCGGGAGACGGCGCTGTCCGTGGACGAGGTGTTCCGGGCCGTGGGGGACGAGGCCGCCGGCGGCCTCGCGCTGTTCGTGGGCACCGTGCGGAACCACGACGGGGGAGCCGACGTGGACGCACTCGGGTACTCCTGCCATCCCAGCGCCGAGGCCGAGATGCGCCGGATCGCCGAGAAGATCGTCGCCGAGTACCCGGTGCGGGCGCTGGCTGCCGTCCACCGGGTCGGGGACCTCGAGGTCGGGGACCTCGCCGTCGTCGTCGGTGTCTCCTGCCCCCACCGGGGCGAGGCCTTCGAGGCCTGCCGCAGGCTCATCGACGACCTCAAGCACGAAGTCCCCATCTGGAAGCACCAGAAGTTCTCCGACGGTACCGAGGAGTGGGTCGGCGCCTGCTGACCCCGGTCGCACCACCCGTCACGTTCGGCCCTCCACCCCTCCGGTTGCGTAACCACCCCCCGCGCGTGAGCGTTGTCAGTGCGGATGGGTAATCTGCTGATCAGTCAGTCGCGGACACTCAAGGGGTTGGGAGGTCGGCATGGCGGCGCTTGCATGGTTGCTGATTCCGCTGGTGGCTGCGGTAGGTGCCGGTCTGTGGGGCAGCTGGGCCAACCGGACGCGGAAGGTGCGCAGTGACGGGCCCGAACTGGACGGGTACGCGCGATTCCGCGAGGCCATGGAGAAGCCCGGCTCGGGCGCACGCGGCGCCTGACGGGGTGCCCTGACGGTGCGCTGACAGAGGCGTCCCGTACTGTCGTGCCATGCCACGCCGCACCGCGACGATGCTCGCCTCCACCCTGATGCTGATCGCGCTCCTGTGCGCGGGAGTGCTCATCCCCGTGCCGTACTCGGAGATGTCCCCGGGGCCGACCGTGAACACGCTCGGGGACCACGACGGTGAGCCGGTGCTGCAGATCGCGGGGCACAAGACGTATCCGGCCGACGGCAACCTGAACATGACCACCGTCCGGGTCACCAGTGCCGACTTCCGGATGAACCTGGTGGAAGCCGTCTACGGCTGGCTGGCGCACGACAGCAAGATCGTGCCGCACGACACGCTGTACCCGGACGGCAAGACGGAGGAGCAGTCCACCCAGGAGAACGCCGAGGAGTTCAGCCAGTCCCAGGAGAGCGCCAAGGTCGCCGCCCTGAAGGAGCTGGGCGTTCCGGTGAAGTCCTGGGTGATCGTCTCCACCGTCGTCAAGGACTCCCCGGCCCAGGGCAGGCTGCACGCAGGTGATGTGATCAAGGCCGTGGACGGCACCGCGGTCAAGCAGCCGTCCGACGTCGCCAAGCTCGTCACCAAGCACAAGCCCGGCCAGAACGTCGTCTTCACCGTCGTCCCGGTCAAGGAGCAGGCCGCCGCCGAGAAGGAGCACAAGACGGCGACCAGGACGCAGGACGTCACGATCACCACGACGACCTCCGACGACAGCGGCGCCAAGCGCGCCATCGTCGGGATCTCCGCCGGGACCGACCACACCTTCCCGTTCAGCATCGACATCAAGCTCGCCGACGTGGGCGGGCCCAGCGCCGGTCTGATGTTCGCGCTGGGCATCTACGACAAGCTCACCCCCGGCAACCTCACCGGCGGCAAGTTCGTCGCCGGCACCGGGACCATCGACGACAACGGCACGGTCGGGCCCATCGGCGGCATCGAGATGAAGACCGTCGGCGCGCGCAACAAGGGCGCCCAGTACTTCCTGACGCCCGCCGACAACTGCGCGGCCGCCGCCAAGGACACCCCCGGCGGGCTCACCCTGGTCAAGGTCAAGACCATCGGTGACGCGCTCGACGCCCTGAAGGACATCCGCAGCGGCGACACCGCCGAGCTGCCGAAGTGCACCGCCAAGGGCTGACCGACGGACCCCGGTACACGGCTGGGGGCGCCCCTTCAGGCAAGGGGCGCCCCCAGCGCCGTACAGGAGGAGATCAGTCCTCGAACGTGGCCGCCAGCGCCTGCGCCAGTCCCGGCACCAGGTCCGGGCCCGTCAGGACCTCCGTCGGCGAGTCCTTCTCGCGCAGGCGCAGCGCCGAGTCACGGCTGCCGTCGCGCAGCACCGCGACGGTCATGCGGACCTCCTGGCGCTCGGGGTGCTCCGCCACCCACCTGGCCAGCTTGGCATCGCTCAGGCCCTGCGGGACCTGCGCCTCGGCCGACGGAGGCAGCATCATGCGCTCCACCGTGAGCGCACAGCCGACCACGGCGTCCGGCCAGGCGATGGTCCCGAGGAACTCGTCGAGCGCCTTGTCCGTTGGTACCTCGTCCTGCTCGATCGGGGTGAGACCGGTGGTCTCGGGCGCGTCCTGCAGACCGAGCTGGGCGGCGAGCGAGGGTTCCTGAGCCCGCAGCCGTGCGGTGTCTACGAGGGCGAAAAGGCGAGCGGGCTGGTCCCAGCCGAGGCCGGAGGTGTACTCGTCGATCTCGAGTACGGCCCGGGTGAGCGGGTTCGCTGCCATGGGAGTGTTCGACATGGTCACAATCCTGCCTCGTTCCCGGCCGGAATCGGGAACCGAGTAAACCGTGAGTAAGTTGCATAGGTGTGGGCCCGCGATCACGGGGGGCCACGGTGGGCCCGCGAACACGAGGGCCTGACGGATCGACAGCGAACTTCGAGGTGCGCACCTTGGCTTTCCAGATGCCGGACCGCGGCGGAGGCCCGACGGGACCGCGGATCAGAGCGGGCCGCCCGTCCCGGCGCGTCCGGACCCTGCTCATGACACTGGGCGTCCTTGCCGTCCTGGGCATGACGTTCACCATGTTCGCGGGCTTCTGGACGGACTGGCTGTGGTACCGGTCGGTGCACTACTCGTCCGTGTTCACCACCACCCTGTCGACCAAGATCGGGCTGTTCTTCGTCTTCGGCCTGCTGATGGCTCTCGCCGTGGGCTTCAACATCTGGCTCGCGCACCGGATGCGGCCCCCGCTGAGCGCCATGTCCATGGAACAGCAGAGCCTGGACCGCTACCGGATGGGGATCGCGCCGTACAAGACGTGGCTGTTGCTCGCCGTCACCTCCCTCGTCGGCCTGATCGCGGGTGCGTCGGCGGCCGGCCAGTGGCGCACCTGGCTGATGTGGGTCAACGGCGTGCCCTTCCACCAGAAGGACCCGCAGTTCCACCTCGACGTCTCCTTCTACGCCTTCGATCTGCCCTGGTACCGGTTCCTGCTCGGCTTCGGCTTCGCCACCGCGATCCTCTGCCTGATCGCCGCCGCGCTCACCCACTACCTGTACGGCGGGCTGCGCGTCACCAGCCCCGGCGCCCGTGCCACGGCCGCCGCGACCGGCCACCTGTCGGTGCTCCTCGGCGTCTTCGTGGCGCTCAAGGCGGTCGCCTACTGGCTCGACCGGTACGGCCTCGCCGTCAAGTCCAGCGACTTCAAGGCCACCGGCAACTGGACCGGCCTGCGCTATGTCGACGCCAACGCCTATCTGCCGGCCAAGACCATCCTGTTCTGCATCGCCGTCATCTGCGCGCTGCTGTTCTTCGCGACCCTCTGGCGGCGCACCTGGCAGCTGCCCGTCATCGGCTTCGGCCTGATGGTGCTCTCCGCGATCCTGATCGGCGGCCTGTATCCGGCCATCGTGCAGAAGTTCCAGGTCCAGCCCAACGAGCAGGCCAAGGAAGCCCCGTACGTCCAGAAGAACCTCAAGGCGACACGTGAGGCGTACGGCATCGACGACACCAAGGTCACCGAGTACCCGGGCAAGTCCACCACCTCGGACAAGACCAAGCTGCGCGACCAGGTCGACGACACGGCCAGCATCCGCATCATGGACCCGAACGTCGTCTCGCCGACGTTCCAGCAGCTGCAGCAGATCCGGAACTACTACGGGTTCCCGACCAACCTCGACGTCGACCGGTACCCCAAGGACGGCAAGGAGCAGGACACCGTCATCGGCCTGCGCGAGCTGAACCTGGACGGCATCCCGAAGAACAACTGGATCAACGACCACTTCCGCTACACGCACGGCTACGGCGCGGTCGCCGCCAAGGGCACCGAGGCCGACCCCGAGGGCCGGCCGGTCTTCACCGAGAAGAACCTGCCGTCCAAGGGCGACCTCGGGACGTACGAGCAGCGGATCTACTACGGCGAGAAGACCGACACCTACTCGATCGTCGGCGGTCCCCAGAAGGAGATCGACTACTCCGACGACGAGGGCGAGAAGACCACCAGCTACACCGGCAAGAGCGGGGTCAACCTCGACAACCCGATCAACCGGGCCGCGTACGCGGTGGCGTTCAACGAGCCGCAGATCCTCTACTCCGGCGCGATCGGCAAGGGCTCGCGGATCCTGTACAACCGCACGCCCAAGGACCGCGTCGAGGCGGTCGCCCCCTGGCTGACCATCGACGGCGACGCCTACCCGGCCGTGGTGAACCACCGCATCCAGTGGATCGTGGACGCGTACACGACCACGAACGGATACCCGTACGCCTCCCGTACGACCCTCGGTGACACGACCGCCGACTCGCTGACCGCCACCAACAACTCCCGTGCGGTGGTGGCCCAGCAGAACCAGGTCAACTACATCCGCAACTCGGTGAAGGCGACCGTCGACGCGTACACCGGCGAGGTCAAGCTCTACCAGTGGGACACCAAGGACCCGGTGCTGAAGACCTGGATGAAGGCCTTCCCCGGCACGGTGAAGGCCCGCGCGGACATCTCCGCGGACCTGATGGCCCATCTGCGCTACCCGCAGGACCTGTTCAAGGTCCAGCGCGAGCTGCTCACCCGGTACCACGTGACCGACGCGCAGACCTTCCTCAGCGGCAGCGAGGTGTGGGAGGTCCCGGACGATCCGACCAACGACTCCGGCAGCGCGGTGCCGCCGTACTACCTGAGCATGAAGATGCCGGACCAGAGCGCCCAGGCGTTCTCGCTGACGACGACGTTCACGCCGAACGGGCGGGACAACCTCAGCGCCTTCATGGCCGTCGACTCCGATCCGCGCGCGACCGACTACGGCAAGATCAGAATCCTGAAACTGCCGACGAGCACGACCGTCGACGGACCCAAACAGGTTCAGAGCCAGTTCAACTCCGAACAGGACATCGCCGAGACCATCAGCCTGCTGAGCAGAGGCCATTCCAAGGTCGAATACGGCAATCTGCTGACCGTCCCGCTGGACGGGGGACTGTTGTACGCGGAGCCCGTCTACGTACGCGGCGGCGAGCTCAAGTACCCCCTGCTGCGCAAGGTGTTGGTCACCTACGAGGGCAAGACGGCCTTCGAGGACACCCTGGACGAGGCGCTCAACAAGGTGTTCGGGGTGAAGGGGTCCACCACGCCACCCGACACCGGCACCACCGAACCGCCCGGCTCCGGCAACCCGACGGTCCAGCAGGCGTTGCAGGACGCCCAGAAGGCCTTCGACGCCGGGCAGCAGGCGCTGAAGGAGGGGCCGGACTGGGATGCGTACGCCAAGGCGCAGAAGGATCTTGAGGACGCGCTGAAGCGGGCCGAGGACGCACAGTCCAAGGTCGACAAGACGGCCGACAGGACAAGCGACAAGACAAGCGATAGGACAAGCGGCAACAAGAATTGATCAAGGCGGCTCCGCACCGTGGTACTGTTACCAGGCAAACGGCGCGGGGTGGAGCAGCTCGGTAGCTCGCTGGGCTCATAACCCAGAGGTCGCAGGTTCAAATCCTGTCCCCGCTACTGCAGTCGAAGGCCCGGATCCTGACAGGATCCGGGCCTTCGTGGTGTGCGAACTCATGTGCTGAGGGCAGGGACGGCCTCGCCGCCGTGGGGAGTTGGGGGAACTGTGTTTGACTTATCTCTCTGTGGGCATGTCGACAAAACGCTGAAGTGACCTCACGGGCTGCGGTATACCGGGTGTACCCAGGTTGCAGGTGGTGCGACGATGGACGTTATGGGGGACAAGGCAACTCTGTTCGAGACAGGGCGATTTGTGCAGCCTTCGGTAGAGGAGCCGACGCGGGACGAGATGGGCGACATGGGGGACGCGGCCGAGGAGGTACGCCTCCGGCTCGCCGCGGAGACCGGTGACGCCGAGGCGATGAGCGTCCTCGGAGCCATCCTGCTGCGCCGTGGCGACCTCGACGGAGCCGAGCCCTGCCTGCGTGCCGCCACCGCGGCCGGGGACCGGGCCGCCGCCAACAACCTGGGTGTCCTCCTGCACCAGCGCGGCTACCCCGAGGAGGCCGCCGGCTGGTGGCGGATCGCCGCCGTCGCCGGCTCGGCCGCCGCCGCGCACGCGCTCGGCCGTCACCACCGCGAGCGCGGGGACGAGCCCGCCGCCGAGTACTGGCTGCGCCAGTCCGCCGAACAGGGCCATGCGCTCGGTGCGTACGCGCTCGCCGACCTGCTGGAGCACCGCGGGGACGTGGACGCCGAGCACTGGATGCGGGCCGCCGCCGAACGCGGGCACCGTGAGGCCGCCTACCGGCTGGCGCGCGCCCTTGATCGCAAGGCCGTGCGCGAGGACGAGACCGGATCTGACAACGCTGTCGAGGAGATCGAGCAGTGGTACCGGCAGGCCGCCGCACGCGGCCACCGGCGGGCCGCGCTGCACCTCGGGGCGATCCTGGAGAAGCGCGGAGAGCTGAAGGAGGCCGGTCGCTGGTACCTGACCTCCGCCAAGGACGGGGAGCCGCGCGCCGCCTGCGCGCTCGGCTTCCTGCTGCGGGACGCCGGGGACGCCGACAGCGCGGCCGTGTGGTGGCTCAAGGCCGCCCAGGACGGCGACGGCAACGCGGCCAACGCGCTGGGCGCGCTGCACGCCGAGCGCGGCGAGACGCAGACCGCCGAGCGCTGGTACCGGGCGGCGCTGGACGCCGGGGACGACAACGGGGCGTACAACCTCGGGCTGCTCTGCGCCGAGCAGGGGCGGACCGCACAGGCCGAGCAGTGGTACCGGCGGGCCGCCTACGCCGGGCACCGGGAGGCGGCGAACGCGCTGGCGATCCTGCTGCTCCAGGGCGGCGACACGGCCGGCGCCGAGCCGTGGTTCTCCAAGGCGGCCGAGGCGGGCAGCGTGGACGCCGCGTTCAACCTGGGCATCCTGCACGCCGGGCGCGGCACCCGGGAGGACGCGAAGATCGCGCTGCGCTGGTACGAGCGGGCGGCCTCCGCCGGGCATACCGAGGCCGCGCTGCAGGTCGGGATCGCGCGGCTGCGCGCGGGCAACGAGCAGGAGGCCGAGCGGCATCTGCGGTGCGCGGCCGGCGGCGGCAGCGCCGAGGCGGCCTATCGGCTGGCCACCGTGCTGGACGCACGGCGCCCGCCGGAGCCCGCGCACGAGCTGGGCGAGATCGTCCACGAGAAGGCCGAGTGCGAGGAGTGGTACGAGCGGGCTGCCACCCAGGGGCACCGGCGGGCACAGGTGCGCGTGGGCATGCTCGCGGCGGCCCGGGGCGACGTGGTCGAGGCGGCACGGTGGTACCGGGCGGCGGCCGAGGCGGGTTCGCGCAACGGGGCGTTCAATCTGGGGCTGCTGCTGGCCCGGGAGGGTAGCGAGCCGGAGGCGGCGGTGTGGTGGACCCGCGCCGCCGACGCCGGGCACGGCCGGGCAGCGCTGCGGCTCGCCCTCGTCTACGCGCGTCGCGGTGAGCTGGCGGAAGGACAGAAGTGGGCGGACCGGGCGGTGGCGCTCGGGCCGGCCGAGGTCTCCGAGCGGGCGGGCCGGCTGCGGGACGCGCTCCGGGAGGAGCTGTCGGCGTGACGATGTGCCGGGTCTCGATGGATTTCTGTCGTCTGTCCGCACGTCTCGGTCGGCCGGCAGGTGACCCGGGCCACTCCGCCGTAATTGATTTGCTTCAGCGGGCTTCCCTCGCGTAATGTCGTGTTCACCGACGCGGGGTGGAGCAGCTCGGTAGCTCGCTGGGCTCATAACCCAGAGGTCGCAGGTTCAAATCCTGTCCCCGCTACTGAAGGCCGAGGGCCGGAATCCAGAGATGGATTCCGGCCCTCGGTGCTTTCCGGAAGCGACAGAGCAAAGCAAAGAGCCGGGGGTTCGAGCCCCCCGGCCGTACGCCCTGTGGGCGTCCTGTCTTACATCCCCGCGCAGTTCGGGCACAGCCCGCGGTACGTCACCTCGACGTCCGAGACCGTGAAGCCGAAGCGCTCCGTGTCGGGGAGGTCGGCGAGCGGGTTTCCCGTGGGATGCACGTCACGGATCGCGCCGCACCGGGCGCAGACCAGGTGGTGGTGCGGCTGGTGCGCGTTCGGGTCGTACCGCTTGGCGCGCTTGTCGGTGGCCACCTCGAGCACCTCGCCGAGGGAGACCAGCTCGCCGAGCGTGTTGTAGACGGTCGCCCGGGAGATCTCGGGCAGCTTCGCGACGGCCCGCGCATGGACCTCGTCGGCCGTCAGATGGACGTGCTCGCCGTCGAGTACCTCGGCCACGACGCGCCGCTGTGCGGTCATCCGCCATCCGCGTCCGCGCAGCCGTTCCAGAAGGTCGCTCATGCGGTCCAGCGTAACAGCAAGGGGACCAGATTCCGAACAGGTGTGACTTTGGAACTCTAATTGATTTAGATTAAGTCCAATGTAGGATCTAGCTTGACTCTGGCCAATGGACAGGATTGGTCAGTGATGACGCAGGAGGCGCACGTGACGCAGGGACCGCTCACCACGGAGGCCGGAGCTCCGGTGGCCGACAACCAGAACAGCGAGACCGCGGGCGTCGGCGGCCCGGTGCTCGCGCAGGACCAGCTGCTCCTGGAGAAACTGGCCCACTTCAACCGCGAGCGCATCCCGGAGCGGGTGGTGCACGCCCGCGGTGCCGGTGCCTACGGCACCTTCACGGTGACCGCCGACGTCACGCCGTACACGCGTGCCGCGTTTCTCTCCGAGGCCGGCAAGGAGACCGAGGTCTTCCTGCGCTTCTCGACCGTGGCCGGCAACCTCGGCGCCGCGGACGCGGTCCGTGACCCGCGCGGTTTCGCGCTGAAGTTCTACACCGAGGAGGGCAACTACGACCTCGTCGGCAACAACACCCCGGTGTTCTTCATCCGCGACGCGATCAAGTTCCCGGACTTCATCCACACCCAGAAGCGCGACCCGTACACCGGCAGCCAGGAGGCGGACAACGTCTGGGACTTCTGGGGGCTCAGCCCGGAGAGCACCCACCAGGTGACCTGGCTGTTCGGCGACCGCGGCATCCCGGCGTCCTACCGCCACATGGACGGCTTCGGCTCGCACACCTTCCAGTGGAACAATGAGGCCGGCGAGGTCTTCTGGGTCAAGTACCACTTCAAGACCGACCAGGGGATCCGGAACCTCACCGCCGAGGAGGCCGGGGTCCTCGCGGGCCGGGACCCCGACTCCCACCAGCGCGATCTGCGCGAGGCGATCGAGCGCGGCGAGTTCCCGAGCTGGACCGTGGGCGTGCAGATCATGCCGGCCGCGGACGCGGCGGCGTACCGCTTCAACCCGTTCGACCTGACCAAGGTGTGGCCGCACGCGGACTACCCGGTCGTCGAGATCGGCAGGCTGGAGCTGAAACGCAACCCGCAGAACGTCTTCGCCGAGGTCGAGCAGTCGATCTTCTCGCCGGCGCACTTCGTCCCGGGCATCGGCCCCTCGCCCGACAAGATGCTCCAGGGCCGGCTGTTCGCGTACGGCGACGCGCACCGTTACCGCGTCGGCATCAACGCCGACCACCTGCCGGTGAACCGTCCGCACGCCACCGAGGCGCGCACCCACTCCCGCGACGGCTTCCTCTACGACGGCCGGCACGGCGGTGCCAAGAACTACGAGCCGAACAGCTTCGGCGGCCCCGCCCAGACGGACCGCCCGCTGTGGCGGTCCACCTCCGTCACCGGAGTCACGGGCAACCATCCGACCCCGGCGCACGCCGAGGACGACGACTTCGGCCAGGCGGGCAACCTCTACCGGCTGATGCCCGAGGAGGAGAAGGAGCGCCTGGTCGCCAATCTGGCCGGCGGGATCGCGGGCGTCTCCCGCGACGCCATCGCCGAGCGCGCGATCGGGAACTTCCGTCGGGCGGACGACGACTTCGGCAAGCGGCTGGAGGCCGCGGTCCGGGAGCTGCGCGGCTGAGACTCCACCGTCACCGGGCGGGCTGGATCCCTGCGGGTTCCGGCCCGCTCGGCGTACTCAGAGCGCCGGGGCCGGCTCCCGGGCCGGGGCCCAGCAGCGGATGATGTCGCGGACCGAGACGATGCCGGCGGGTTCGCCGCGGTCGAGGACGATCAGATGCCGGAAGCCGCCGTGTGCCATGGCGCGGGCCGCCTCCTCCAGGGTCCAGGTCGGGGCGGCGAAGACGACGTCGTTGGTGGTGTGGGCGTGGGTGCGTTCCGTGTCCGGGTCCTGGCCGAGACCGACGGAATTGAGGATGTCGCGTTCGGTGAGGATGCCGATGCCGCCTGCGTCCGGGTCGAGGACCACGGCGGCGCCGACCCGGCGGGCGGACATCAGGGCGGCTGCCTGGCGGAGAGTGTGGGTGGGGCCGAGGGTGAGGATCACGGTGCTCATGGCGTCACGTACGAGCATGGGATGGGCCACCTCCTATGGGAATCCCTGACCTGCGGCGGCATGGCCGTTAGTTCAGGGATTCACAAGTTCACAAGTGGGGTGGCTTCAGAGTGCCAGGTAAAGAGCGGGTCAACAAGAGGGCGCGCGGGGCCAGTTGAGGGCGTGCGCGGGTTTCTCCCGTTGCTCAGTAGCGCCGGCCGAGATACCCCAGCAACTCGTCGTGCAGCGGGCCGTTGGACGCGGCCGCGTTGCCGCTGTGTGGACCCGGGCGGCCGTCGAGTCCGGTGAAGGTGCCGCCGGCCTCGGTGACGATGATCGCGTTGGCGGCCATGTCCCACAGCGAAAGCTCGGGCTCCGCGCAGAGGTCGACCGAGCCCTCGGCGACCATCATGTACGGCCAGAAGTCGCCGTACGCGCGCGTGCGCCACACCTCGCGGGTGAGGTCGAGGAAGCCGTTCAGGCGGCCCTGCTCCTCCCAGCCGGAGAGCGAGGAGTAGGCGAACGAGGCGTCCGACAGCTTGGCGACGCCGGAGACGTGGATGCGGGTCGCGGAGGTCAGGCTGCGGCCGCTGAAGGCGCCGTGGCCCTTCGCCGCCCACCAGCGGCGGCCGAGGGCGGGGGCGGAGACGAGCCCGACGACGGGCTGGTAACCGCCCTCGCCCGCCTCCATCAGCGAGATGAGCGTGGCCCAGACGGGGACGCCGCGTACGTAGTTCTTGGTGCCGTCGATCGGGTCGATCACCCAGCGGCGCGGGCCCGTGCCCTCGATGCCGTACTCCTCGCCGAGGACCGCGTCCCGCGGGCGGGCGCGCTGGAGCTGGCCGCGGATGAGTTCCTCCGCCGCCTTGTCCGCTTCGCTCACCGGGGTCAGATCCGGCTTCGTCTCCACCTTGAGATCGAGGGCCTTGAAGCGGGCCATGGTGGCTGCGTCGGCCGCGTCCGCGAGGACATGGGAGAGACGGAGGTCGTCAAGGTAGTCCGGCATGTGACGAACGGTATCTGTCGAGGGGGTGCGGGGCTACAGGGGGCCCGGGAGTCGGGCGGGGGAGAGGGCGCGGCGCCCGCGGCGGCCCGCGGCTGTGCGGTGCATCGTGGCCGAGGGGCGCCCCCTTGTACCACCGCGAACCCTTGACAGTGCATGTATGCGCGTCAAATCTGGGCGCAGAGCCGCTCGCCCCAGGGAGGCGATGATGCCTGCAGCGCGGGAATCGCTACTGGACGCCGCCTATGCGGCGCTCGTGCGTCGGCCGTGGTCCGCGGTACGGATGGTCGATGTGGCCGTGGCGGCCGGGGTGTCCCGGCAGACGCTGTACAACGAGTTCGGGAGCAAGGACGGGCTGGCCAGGGCACTGGTGCGCCGGGAGGCCGACGGATATCTCGCCGGGGTGGAGCGGGCCCTTGCCGCGCACACCGACCCGCGGGAGAGACTGACCGCCACCGCGGAGTGGATGGCGTCGGCCGCCCGGGACAACGCCCTGGTGCGGGCCATGCTCACCGGCTGCTGGAGCGAGCGCCTGCCTGCGCCGACCCTGTCCGCCGTGCCGTCCTCCTCCGCCGTTCCCGCGCAACGCCGGGCGGACGGGCCGCTGCCGTCGCCCCGCGACTTCGTGCAGATCGTGCGGGACCGGGCGGTGACGGTGCTGTCCGGTCCCGCCGCCGCTGCGGACACCGCCGAGCTGGCCCGGTCCTGCGAGCTGGCCGTACGGGTCGCGCTGTCCTGCGTCGCGGCCCCGCCGGGTGAGGGCGGGGTGGCGGCGCTGGTGCGAAGCGCCCTGCTCCGGCAGCCGGCGTGAGCCCCGCTGCGCTCAGTGGGACGAGCCCGACAGCTGGAGGCCGATCACGCCGACGATCACGAGGGAGATCGAGACGATCTTCAGGGTGGACACCAGGTCACCGAGGAAGATCATGCCGTAGATCGCGGTGCCCGCCGCGCCGATCCCGGTCCACACGGCGTACGCGGGACCGACGTCGAGCTTCTTCAGCGAGAGGGTCAGCAGGCCGAAGCTGCCCAGCGCGAACGTGGCGAAGGCGACCGTCGGCCACAGTCGGGTGAACCCGTGCGAGAGCTTCAGACACACGGCGAAACCGGTCTCCAGAATCCCGGCCACGATGACCAGCAGCCACGCCATGTGCTGTCCTCCCGTAGGTCCGGCCCTCCGGCTCGGTGCGATTATGCACTTACCTGGCTCGCACCCCGGCAAACACCGCGGTGCTCAGTCGCCTTCCCGGCGCTCCCGTGTGGCCAGCAGCCGGCGCAGCGAATACAGCCGCGCCGGGTCCGCGTGGCCTTCCTCGACCCACGCGTCCAGCGCGCAGTCGGGCTCGTCGTGGCTGCACGCACGCGGGCAGCCCTCCGTGCCCGGCACCAGGTCCGGGAAGGCGTTGATCACCCGGGACGGGTCGATGTGCGCGAGGCCGAAGGAACGCACCCCCGGGGTGTCGATGACCCAGCCGCCCGGACTGGTCAGGGGCAGCGCCAGCGCCGAGGTGGTGGTGTGGCGGCCGCGTCCGGTCACCGCGTTGACGTGGCCCGTCGTACGGCGGCGCTCCACCGGGACCAGGGCGTTGACCAGGGTCGTCTTGCCCACGCCCGAGTGACCCACGAAAGCGGTGATCCGGCCGTCCAGATGCTCACGCACCAGGTCCGCGGCATCGCCGCTGCCCAGCTCCTCGCGGCTGGTGACGATGTAGGGGATGTCGAGGGCGCCGTACAGCTCCAGCAGCTTGTCGGGCGGGGCCAGGTCCGACTTGGTCATCACCAACAGCGGTTCCAGACCGCCGTCGTAGGCCGCGACCAGACAGCGGTCGATCAGCCGCGGGCGCGGTTCCGGATCGGCGAGGGCCGTGACGATCGCCAGCTGGTCGGCGTTGGCGACGACCACCCGCTCGTAGGGGTCGTCGTCATCGGCCGTACGACGCAGGAGCGAGCTGCGCTCCTCGATGCGCACGATCCGCGCGAGCGTGTCCTTGTTGCCGGACAGGTCACCGACCAGGGCCACCCGGTCGCCCACCACGGCAGCCTTGCGGCCCAGCTCGCGGGCCTTCATCGCCATGATCGTGCGGTCCCCGACCAGGCAGGTCAGCCGGCCCCGGTCGACGGTGAGGACCATGCCCTCGGCCGCGTCCTCGTGCTTGGGCCGGATGTTCGTACGCGGCCGGTTGCCCTTGCGGTTGGGACGAGTGCGGATGTCGTCCTCGTCGGTGTGCTTGCCGTAGCGGCGCATGGTCCCAGTCCGCCCGTCAGTTCCCCAGCATCCCGGTCCACAGGTCGGGGAAGTCGGGCAGGGTCTTCGCCGTCGTCGCCACGTTCTCGATCTGCACGCCCTCGACCGCCAGGCCGATGATCGCCCCGGCCGTCGCCATGCGGTGGTCGTCGTAGGTGTGGAAGACCCCGCCGTGCAGCGCGCGCGGGCGGATGTGGAGGCCGTCGGCCGTCTCGGTGACGTCACCGCCGAGTTCGTTGATCTCCTTGGTGAGCGCGGCCAGCCGGTCCGTCTCGTGCAGGCGCAGATGCGCCACGCCGCGCAGGGTGGAGGGGGAGTCCGCGAGGGCGGCAACCGCCGCGATGCCCGGGGTCAGTTCGCCGACGTCGCCCAGGTCCACGTCGATGCCGTGGACGGCGCCCGAGCCGGTGAACTCCAGTCCGTACTCGGTCAGTTCGCAGGAACCGCCCATCTCGGTGAAGATCTCCCGCAGCCGGTCACCCGGCTGGGTGGTGCGGGCCGGCCAGTCCGGGATCAGCACCTTGCCCCCGGTGACCAGGGCCGCCGCCAGGAACGGCTGGGCGTTCGACAGGTCCGGCTCGATCGTCAGGTCCCGGCCGAGCAGCGCGCCCGGCGTCACCCGCCACACGTTCGGCTCGCCGCCGGACTCCGGGGTGTCCACCTGGGCGCCGACCGCGCGCAGCATGTCCACGGTCATCCGGATGTGCGGCACGGAGGGGAGGCTCGCACCGGTGTGACGGACCTCGACGCCCTGGTTGAAACGGGGCCCCGACAGCAGCAGCGCCGACACGAACTGGGAGGACGAGGAGGCGTCGATCGACACCGGGCCGCCGTCCAGGGCCCCGCCGCCGTGCACGGTCAGCGGCAGCGCGCCCCGGCCGTCGTCGTCGATCCGGGCGCCGAGCGCACGCAGCGCGTCGATCACACCGTTCAGAGGACGCTCGTACGACCGCGGGTCCCCGTCGAACCGGATGGCGCCGTCGGCCAGCGCGGCCACCGGCGGCAGGAAGCGCATCACCGTGCCGGCGTTGCCGACGTCGATCGTGGCCGGACCGTGCAGGCCCGTGGGGAGCACCCGCCAGGCCTCCCCCGAGCCGTCCGGGCCCCCCGCGCCGGAGGAGCTGGACGACACCGTCTCCTCGATCTCCACACCCATGGCCCGCAGGGCACCGGCCATCAGCAGCGTGTCGCGGGAGCGCAGCGGGCGGCGCAGCCAGCCGGGCTCGGAGGCGAGGGCGGCGAGCACGAGGGCGCGGTTGGTGACGGACTTGGACCCGGGCACGTGGACCGTCGCGTCGACGGCTCCGCTCGCGTGCGGGGCGGGCCAGAGGGCGGGGTGTGCGGTGTTCGGGGCCATGGGGCCACTTTATAAGGAGGGTCGGCCGTCAACCTTCCAGCAGCCAGCGGCCCCCACCGATCAGCGAACACAGTGACACCGCATGGAACAGGAACAGCCAAAGGCCCGCCGGAACATGCGTCAGCCGCGACAACTGGTCCGCGTCCGAGTCGCCCGCGCCGCCCCGGGCCCGCTTGGCCTGCAGCTCGAACGGCGGTCGTACACCGCCGAACAGCAGGAACCACACCACCGCGTACGCGAACGCCGCCTGCACCTGTGACCCCGCAAGCCAGGACACCAGCAGGAAGGCGCCCCCGGCCAGGACCACGGTCAGGACCCCGTACGCGTTGCGGATCATCACCAGCATCGCCACCAGCAGGGCGGTGGCCACCCACAGGAGGAGGGTGATGCGGCCGGCGGCCAGCAGTGCGGCACCGCCCAGGCCCAGCAGTGAGGGCGCCGTGTAGCCCGCGGCCGCCGTGAGGATCATGCCCACGCCGTACGGCTTGCCGCGGCTGACCGTGAGGCCGCTGGTGTCGGAGTGCAGACGTATACCCGTGAGCTGCCGGCCGGTGAGCAGGGCCACCAGGCCGTGGCCGCCCTCGTGCGCGATGGTGATGGCGTTGCGCGAGAGCCGCCACACGGTGTGCGGGACGACGACGGCGAGCGCGGCGCCCAGGGTGGCGAGCACCACCCACAGGTCGGGGTCGGGCTGGGTGCCGGTGAGACGGCCCCAGAGGTCGGGCAGCGCGGTGGCGGCGAGGCTGTCCATGTCCGGAGATGGCTCCCTGTCGTCGTCATCCATCGGGGTCGGCGTGCGGCGCCGGCATCGAGGAGTGGTGGTCGGGTGGCGGGTGGGCCTGGCAGTGTGGCACGTATGTGCGGACGGTATGCATCCAGTCGTAGGCCCGAGGATCTCGCAGGAATCTTTGAGATCGAGAAGTGGGAACCCGAGGAGACCTTGGAGCCGGACTACAACGTGGCTCCGACCAAGGAGGTCTACGCGGTCCTGGACCGTCCGTTGAAAGACGCGGACACACCGCGTCCGGTTCGGCAGCTGCGCAAGCTCAAGTGGGGGCTGGTGCCCTCCTGGGCCAAGACGCCCGAGGGCGGCGCCCGGATGATCAACGCGCGCGCGGAGACCGTGCACGAGAAGCCGGCCTACCGGCGCGCCTTCGCCGCCCGGCGCTGCATCGTGCCCGCCGACGGCTACTACGAGTGGGTCACCGGCAAGGAGGAGCGGGAGCTGGAGGCCGAGGGGAAGAAGAAACGGCCGCGCAAGCAGCCCTACTTCGTGCTGCCCGCCGACGGTTCGGTGTTCGCGATGGCCGGGCTGTACGAGTTCTGGCGGGACCGGACCCTGCCCGACGACCACCCGCAGGCCTGGTGGGTCACCTGTTCGGTGATCACCACGGAGGCGGAGCAGACCCCGCTGGCCGTCGCCCCCGCCGAGGGGCCGCACTCGCTCACCGAGATCCACCCCCGGATGCCGCTGATGCTCACTCCGGACCGCTGGGACGCCTGGCTCGACCCCTCCCGCACCGACCCGGAGAGCCTGCGTGAGCTGCTGGCCCCGCCCCCGGCCGGCCTGATGCGGGCCTACCCGGTCGGCACGGCCGTCAGCAACGTCCGCAACAACGGCCCGGAGCTGCTGAAGGAGCTGGCGGCACCGGAAGCGGGCACGCTCTTCTGACGTGACGCAAGAGTCCGACGTGACGCGAAAGAGCGACGTGGCACAAGAGAGCGACGTGACGCAGGAGACCACCGAGACCGAGGCCGGCCCCGCCCGTATCACCTGGCACAGGGCGAAGAAGGCCCGGCTGGTGCTGGCCGCGAGCCACGGCGCCGGGGGCGGCATCCAGGCGCGGGATCTGCGGGCGCTCGCCGACGTGCTCCCCGCACACGGTGTGACCGTGGCCCTCGTCGAGCAGCCCTGGCGGGTCGCGGGCAAGAAGGTCGCGCCCGCGCCGAAGACCCTCGACGTCGGCTGGCGCGGGATCTGGCCCGCGCTGGCCGGTCCCGGGCTGCCGGTGATCTCCGGCGGCCGCAGCGCCGGGGCCCGGGTCGCCTGCCGGACCGCCACGGAGCTGGAGGCACACGCCGTGCTCGCCCTCAGCTTCCCACTGCACCCGCCCGGCAGGCCGGAGCGGTCCCGCGCCGGTGAGCTGCTCGGCGCCGGGGTGCCCACGCTCGTCGTCCAGGGCGGGAACGACCCCTTCGGGAAGCCGGACGAGTTCCCGAAAGGTGACTTCGAACTGGTCGAGGTGCCGTACGGCGATCACGGCCTGGCCGTCCCCAAGCGCGCGGAGATCACCCAGGAGCGGGCGCTGGAGATCGTCACCGACGGTGTCGTGGAGTGGATCGCGTCACTCGGGTGACCCCGGGAATGTCACGCGGCGCATCGCTGTTGTGGCGGACAGAAGTGCTGAGCGACCGGCACCGACGTCGTAGGAGAGGAAGTCCGCCGCATGGGTTCGACCATCTGCCCGCCCGTCGCCCACCACCACCCCGTGGACGGGTCGCGCCCGACAGAGTTCGATTCGAGCCGCAGCAGCCGCACTGACCTGGACTGGACGGTGCTGCACTCGGCCAAGACCACGCCTATTCGAGCGGCGGCAGGCACGGGTCGTGTTCTATCCTCCGAAACGAGTGGGGCCGGTTTCGGTCCCGCCCGGGATCTTGAGGAGGTGGGTCCGGTCACTGGGACCGACGCAGGGACCGACAACGGCCAGGCGGAGCAGCCCGAGGGCCGGGGCGACAGCGCGGAGACGACCACGGAGCGCAGCGCGCGCTTCGAGCGGGACGCGCTCGAATTCCTCGACCAGATGTACTCGGCCGCGCTGCGCATGACGCGCAATCCGGCCGACGCCGAGGACCTGGTGCAGGAGACGTACGCCAAGGCGTACGCGTCCTTCCACCAGTTCCGCGAGGGCACCAACCTCAAGGCGTGGCTGTACCGGATCCTCACCAACACCTTCATCAACTCGTACCGCAAGAAGCAGCGCGAGCCCCAGCGCAGTGCGGCCGAGGAGATCGAGGACTGGCAGCTCGCCCGCGCCGAGTCGCACATGTCGACGGGTCTGCGCTCCGCCGAGTCGCAGGCGCTCGACCACCTGCCCGACTCGGACGTGAAGGAAGCGCTGCAGGCGATCCCCGAAGAGTTCCGCATCGCCGTCTACCTCGCGGACGTAGAGGGCTTTGCGTACAAGGAGATCGCGGACATCATGGGGACACCCATCGGTACGGTGATGTCCCGGCTGCACCGGGGCCGCCGTCAACTGCGCGGCATGCTGGAGGACTACGCCCGTGAGCGCGGGCTGGTCCCGGCGGGCGCCGGAGAGTCGAACGAAGCGAAAGGCTCGGGCTCATGAGCTGCGGAGAGCCGCACGAGACTGACTGCAGTGAGGTCCTCGACCACCTGTACGAGTTCCTCGACAGCGAGATGCCGGACGTCGATCGCGACAAGTTCCAGCACCACTTCGAGGAATGCTCTCCGTGCCTGGAGAAGTACGGCCTGGAGCAGGCCGTGAAGAAGCTGGTCAAGCGGTGCTGCGGACATGACGACGTGCCCGCCGACCTGCGGGCCAAGGTCATGGGGCGGCTCGACCTGATCCGCTCCGGGCAGGCCGTCCCGGATCACGACGTGACCGCAACTCCTCAAGAGAGCTGAGCACCAGCCGTCACCCGAACGTGCTAATCCTCGGGTCATAAGCCCCCGGCCCCCCCGATTCCCGCCCTAGGCTCCGAGCCTGGACCGGCATGGTCGGGGGAGGGGCGCGATGGAGGCGGTTCCGGCGAGAGCGCGGGGCTATGTGGCCTGCGTCGCTCTGCTGGCCGTGCTCTGTGTCCTGCCGGTGCCGGCCACACACAGCCCCTGGTGGGCGCTCGCCCTGCTCGCCGCGCTCTACGCGGCCTGCGAGCACGTCGTACGGCGCCGCTTCGGCGGCACCTTCTATCCCGTCCTGCTCGCCGGGGCGTTCCTGCTGCCCCCGCCCGCCGCCGCGCTCGTCCCGCTGTCGGCCGCCCTGCTCGGCGGGGTCGAGGACCGGCCCGTCCTGCTGCGCCGCGTGTGGCGGGCCGCGCGGCCCTCGCTCGCCGTGTGGGGCGCGGCCCGGGTCCACTGGGCACTCGGCGGCCGGGACGCCGTCGTGGCCTGTGACTTCCCCTATGCCCTCGTGCCCGCGGGGGCGGCCGTCCTCGCCTTCTGCCTGGTGCTCACCGCACTCGACGGCGGGATCCGCGCGACGGGCGTGGGGGTACCGCCCACGCCGTTCAGGCAGTGGGGGAGGGTGCCCCTGCGCAGGGCCTGGCGCGGGCTGCTGTTGCGCTCCCTCGCGCCGGTCGCCGTGCACGGACTCGCCGGGCTGATGATGGCCGTGCTGTGGCGCAGCCGCTACGGGCCCGTCGCCGCGCTGCTCGTGCTGCTGCCGATGTGCGTCTCCTGCTGGGTCTTCGCCCAGTACCACCGGGAACGGGCCGCCCACCAGGCCACCATCCGCGCGCTCGTGCAGGCCGTCGACATCAAGGACGGCTACACCCGCGGCCACAGCGAACGCGTCGGCCAGGCCTCGGTGATGATCGCCCGCGAACTCGGCATGGACGACGAACGCGTCGAGGTGCTGCGCTTCGCGGGCATCCTGCACGACGTGGGCAAGCTCGGCGTGCCCACCCGGCTGCTGCGCAAGGACGGCCCGCTGACCCCCGAGGAACGGCGGATCATCGAGCTGCATCCCGAGTACGGCCACGAGATGGTCCGCGGGATCTCCTTTCTGGGCGAGGCCCGCGCGGCGATCCTGCACCATCACGAACGGCTCGACGGCAGCGGCTACCCGTACGGGCTGGTGGGCGCTCAGATCCCCGAGTGCGCCCGCGTGGTGGCCGTGGCGGACGCCTTCGACGCGATGACCTCCACCCGCTCCTACCGCAGGGCGCGCCCGGTCGAGGCGGCGGTCACCGAGCTGGAGCGGTGCGCCGGAACCCAGTTCGACCCCCGAATGGTCACGGCGCTCGCCCGGGCCCTCGGCCGCCACGGCTGGCACCCGGCCGTCACGGCCGACGAGAGGGCGCAGGAGGTCCCGGCCCAGCAGCCGGTCGCCGGCGCTCGCACCGGGGCCCCGCGATGACCGCCCTCCGGCTCATCCACGCCTCCGCAGCCCTCACCGTCACCGCCTCCCTCGCGGTCATCCTGTGGACCGGCATAGCCGACCGGGGCGTCGGCCTCGCCTTCGGGATGCTCATAGCCGTCGGCGAGCTGACCCGGTGGAGCGGAGCCCAGGTGCGGCAGGCCGCGCCGCTGGGCACCGCCGGATCGCTGTCGTACGCCCTGCTCGGACCCGACGCGGGACACCAGACGCTGCACGACGCCCCGCAGGTCGTCACCGTCGTTCTCGCCGCCTCGCTGCTCGGCAGCGTGCCGCACATCTGGTGCGGCCGCACCCCGACCCTGGACCACCTCGCCCGCCGCGTCCTGACCGTCGGCTTCGCCGCCGTCTGCTTCCAACCCCTCTCCAACAAGGGCGTGTTCGCGACCTGGAGCGGCCCCGCCTACGCGCTGCTGCTCGTCGCCCTCCTCGTCCTCACCGCCCTGTGCGACGCCGTCCTCGCGGCCGCCCTCGCCCACTCCCGCACCCGCTGGCCCTTCGGCCCGCTGCTCCGCGACGAACTGCGCGGGCTGCTCGGCATCGGATCCGCCGTGTGCGCGACCGGCGCGGTGATGGCGCTCGCGGTCGCCGTGGTCGGGCTGTGGGCCCTGCCGGTGTTCTGTCTGCCGCTGCTGCTGGCCCAGCTGTCCGTGCGCCGCTACGCCGCCGTGCGCGCCACCTACCGGCAGACCATCGCCTCCCTCGCCCGGGCCACCGAGATCGCCGGATACACGCCCGCCGGGCACGCCCGCCGGGTCGCCGCGCTCAGTCTGGCCGTCGGCCGGGACCTGGGCCTGTCAGGTCCCGAGCTGACCGTCCTGGAGTACGCGGCCCTCATGCACGACATCGGCCAGCTCAGCCTGGTCGACCCGGTCCCGGTCGGCGCCACCGCCACCCTGCCCACGGCGGAGCAGCGGCGCATCGCCCTGCTCGGCGGGGCCGTCGTACGGCAGACCGGGGTGGACGCGGCGGTCGCCGTTGTGGTGGAACGGCAGGCGGATCCCTGCCGGGAGCAGCCGCCGGCCGCGCGCATCATCAGGGCCGTGAACGCCTACGACGAGAAGGCCCGGGACGCCGGGCCCGACGGGCCGCTCCGGGCCCTGGAGGAGCTGCGTCTGGCCACCGCCGGCGACTACGCTCCCGAGGTGGTGGAGTCGCTCGCCCGGGTTCTGTCCCGGGACTGTCTGACCCTGCCCGTGGCGGGGTAACCCATGGGTAATGAGCGCCCTTGAGACCGTACGTGGTTGGATGCGAGGGAGAGGGTGTCCGGGGGCACAAGCCAGCCCACGTGCGGAACTGGAACTGGCAGGCGGGAATCGTGAGGATCTTCGGCAAGGGACGGCACCGGCCCTCCGCCTCCTGGCGGCAGGCCACCGACCGCGCGTTCACGCTCATCGGCGACGGCCGGTACGAGGACGCGGGAGAGCTGCTGACACGCGCGGCCGACCTGGAACCCTGGCTGTCGGAGTCCTGGTTCAACCTCGCCCTGCTGCACAAGTTCCGGCACGACTGGGAGCAGGCCCGCGCCGCCGGACTGCGCGCCGTGGCCCTCCTGGACCGGGAGAGCGGCGCTCCCGACTGGTGGAACGTCGGCATCGCCGCGACCGCCCTGCAGGACTGGCCGCTGGCCCGCCGCGCCTGGCAGGCGTACGGGCTGCGGGTACCCGGCGGGGCCACCGCCTCGGGCGAGCCGCTCGGCATGGAGCTGGGCAGCGCGGCCGTACGGCTCTCCCCGGAGGGCGAGGCCGAAGTGGTGTGGGGCCGCAGGCTGGACCCCGCCCGGATCGAGGTGCTGTCCATTCCGCTTCCCTCGTCCGGACGGCGCTGGGGCGAGGTCGTGCTGCACGACGGTGTCCCGCACGGCGAACGCACGACGTCCGCCGGGCACTCCTACCCGGTCTTCGACGAGATCGAGCTGTGGGCGCCCTCGCCCGTCCCCACCTGGGTGGTACTGCTGGAGGCGGCCACCGAGGCCGACCGCGACGCGCTGGAGCAGCTGGCCGCCGACGCGGGGTTCGCGGCGGAGGACTGGTCCTCCTCGGTGCGGCTGCTGTGCCGGATGTGCTCGGAGTCGCGGATGCCGTCCGACGAGGGCGACGGTGTCCACCTGGATCCGCACGATCACAGCGAGCCCGGCCATCCCGGGCCGCTGGGCCATCGCACCGACGGGCAGCTGTGGGTGCCGGAGCGGGAGTGCGGGGTCGCTGCGCCGGCTTCGCTGGTCCGGGGGCTGCTGGACGGCTGGGTGGCGGACAGCCCTGATTCCCGGGACTGGAGGGACCTGGAAGAGGTCTGCTGAGGACCCCGCAGGGGCGCTGCACGTACCCTGTATCAGCAACTTCACCCCCCTGTTCATTTGAGGAAGGCGTACGTCGGTCATGGCGCAGCAGGACACCGATCAGCAGCACGCGGGCGTGCTCCCCGTCGACGACGAGGGCTATGTCGTCGACACGGAGGACTGCGAGGAGCGCGAGAACGCCTGGCGCGAGCGCGGCACCTCGCGGCCGATCACGGTCGTCGGCAACCCGGTCCTGCACAAGGAGTGCAAGGACGTCACCGAGTTCGGCGAGGAGCTGGGCCGGCTGGTCGCCGACATGTTCGCCAGCCAGCGCACCGCCGAGGGCGTGGGCCTGGCCGCCAACCAGATCGGTGTCGACCTGAAGGTCTTCGTCTACGACTGCCAGGACGACGAGGGCGCGCGGCACGTCGGCGTGGTGTGCAACCCTAAGCTGGTCGACCTGCCCGCCGACCGGCGCCGCCTGGACGACAGCAACGAGGGCTGCCTGTCCGTGCCGACCGCCTACGCGCCGCTGGCGCGTCCCGACTACGCCGAGGTGACCGGCCAGGACGAGAAGGGCAACCCGATCAAGGTCCGCGGCACCGGCTACTTCGCACGGTGTTTGCAGCACGAGACCGATCACCTGTACGGCTACCTGTACATCGACCGTCTGTCCAAGCGGGACCGCAAGGACGCGCTGCGGCAGATGGCCGAGAACGAGCCACGCTACCCCGTGGTCGCCAACGACTGAGACGTCGGGCCGAGACGTACGAGCACCGTACGAGAGCAGCGACGACGCACGCTACGACGCCCGGTCGGGATCCTTCCCGACCGGGCGTCGTTCGTTTGTTCGTCGCATGATTCCCGGCATCTTGGGGTGGTGAGTGAAGCAAATCCGTTCCCATAACGGTCAGTTGTGGTGCTGAATGGGAAGTGCGGGGATACGCAACGGCACGCGCCCGGCACGACACGGAGCGAAGGGTGTGTGCTCCAGGCGGCTGAGAGGGGACTGTTCGTGCACGCTTTCTCACACGGCACCACATCGTCGACTGCGGTCGCAGTACCGCCGTCTCTCGCCCTCCCGGTGATCGAGGACGTCTTTCCCCGGCAACTCCACCCGTATTGGCCGAAGCTACAGGAGAAGACTCGGCAGTGGCTGCTGGAAAAACGGCTCATGCCGGCGGACAAGGTACGTGAATATGCCGACGGACTTTGCTACACCGACCTCATGGCGGGGTACTACACCGGAGCCCCCGACGAGGTCCTGCAGGCCATAGCCGACTACAGCGCCTGGTTCTTCGTCTGGGACGACCGCCACGACCGTGACATCGTGCACGGCCGGGTGGCCGACTGGCGGCGGCTCAGGTACCGCCTGCACGCGGCCCTCGACGCACCGCGGCACCATCTGCACCACCCGGACCCCCTGGTGGCGGGGTTCGCGGACAGCGTGCTGCGGCTGTACTCGTTCCTGCCGCGTACCTGGAACCTGCGGTTCGCCCGGCACTTCCACGAGGTGATCGAGGCCTACGACCGCGAGTTCCGAAACCGTACCGAAGGGTACGTACCGAAGGTCGAGGAATACCTCGCCCTGCGGCGGCTCACGTTCGCACACTGGATATGGACGGACCTGCTGGAGCCGAGCGCCGGGTGTGAACTCCCGGACGCCGTGAGGAAACATCCGGCCTATCACCGTCCGGCACTCCTGAGCCAGGAATTCGCCGCCTGGTACAACGACCTCTGCTCGCTGCCCAAGGAAATAGCGGGCGATGAGGTGCACAATCTCGGAATCAGTCTCATCACCCATGAGGGAATGACCCTCGAAGAAGCGGTGGATGAAGTCAGGTGGCGCGTCGAGGAATGCGTCGATGAATTTCTCGAAGCCGAGCGGGTCGCCCTGCGATTCGCCGCCGAACTGTCCGACGGCACGCCCAGCGGCGGGGAATTGAGCGCCGCCGTGCGCGGCTGTGTCGGCAATATGCGGAACTGGTTCAGCTCCGTCTACTGGTTCCACCACGAGTCCGGCCGGTACATGGTCGACAGTTGGGACGACCGGTCCACGCCCCCGTACGTCAACAACGAAGCGGCAGGTGAGAAATGACCGTCGAGTCTGTGAAGCCAGTGGCCCCCGAGGCCACGGAACTGCGTGAACCGCCCCTCGCCGGCGGCGCCGTCCCGGTCCTCGGGCACGGTCTGAAACTGGTGCGCGACCCGCTCGCCTTCATGTCCGGGCTGCGCGAGCACGGCGACGTCGTGCGCCTGAAGCTCGGCCCCAAGACGGTGTACGCCGTCACCACGCCCGCGCTCACCGGCGCACTCGCGCTCAGCCCCGACTACAAGATCGACGGTCCGCTGTGGGAGTCCCTCGAGGGCCTGCTCGGCAGGGAGGGCGTCGCCACCGCCAACGGCCCCCGGCACCGCCGCCAACGGCGCACCATCCAGCCCGCGTTCCGGCTCGACGCGATCCCCGCGTACGGCGCGGTCATGGAGGAGGAGGCGCATGCGCTGACCGAGCGCTGGCAGCCCGGTGAGACCGTCGACTGCACCTCGGAGTCGTTCCGGGTCGCCGTGCGCATCGCCGCCCGCTGCCTGCTGCGTGGCGAGTACATGGACGAGCGCGCGGAGCGGCTGAGCATCGACCTCGCCACCGTCTTCCGCGGTATGTACCGCAGGATGGTCGTCCCGCTCGGGCCGCTGTACCGGCTGCCGTTCCCCGCCAACCGCGAATTCAACCGGGCGCTGGCCGATTTGCATCTGCTGGTCGACGAGATCGTCGCCGAGCGGAGGTCATCTGGTCAAAAGCCGGACGATTTGCTGACGGCATTGCTGGAGGCGAAGGACGACAATGGCGACCCCATCGGGGAACAGGAGATCCACGACCAGGTCGTCGCGATAGTCACCCCAGGCAGCGAAACAGTCGCCTCCACGATCATGTGGTTGCTCCAGGTGCTCGCGGAACACCCGGAACACGCCCAGAAGGTGCGCGCCGAGGTCGAATCCGTGACCGGCGGTCGGCCCGTTGGATTCGCGGACGTCCGGGGACTCAGGCACACCAACAATGTCGTCGTCGAAGCCATGCGGCTGCGGCCCGCCGTATGGATATTGACGCGGCGCGCGGTGACCGACACCGCGCTCGGCGGCTATCGCATTCCGGCCGGGGCGGACATCGTCTACAGCCCTTACGCCATCCAGCGCGACGGCCGCTCCTACGACCGCAACCTCGACTTCGACCCCGACCGCTGGCTGCCCGAGCGGGTCAAGGAGGTGCCCAAGTACGCCATGAGCCCCTTCAGTGTCGGCAACCGCAAGTGCCCCAGCGACCACTTCTCCATGGCCCAGCTGAGCCTGATCACCGCGGCGATATCCGCGAAGTACCGCTTCGAGCAGGTCAGCGGGTCGAACGACGGCACCCGTGTGGGCATCACCCTCCGGCCCCACCGGCTGCTGCTCAAGCCAGTGGAGTGGTGAGCGGCGTCCACTGCCGGCCGGCGCGCGTTCAGGCGGCCTCGGGGCCCCGGAACGCGCGCCGGTAGGCGTTCGGGGTCGTGCCGAGCGCACGGACGAACTGGTGGCGCAGCGCGGCTGCCGTACCGAACCCGGTGCGCGCGGCCACCGCGTCCACGGTCTCGTCCGTGCCCTCCAGCAACTGCTGTGCCAGCAGCACCCGTTGGCGCAGGATCCAGCGGTAGGGGGTGGTCCCCGTCTCCTGCTGGAAACGGCGGGCGAAGGTGCGCGGTGCCAGATGGGCGCGGGCGGCGAGCTGCTCGACGGTCACCTCCCGGTCGAGGTGCTCCTCCATCCACACCAGCACCTCGCCGACGGTGTCGCACGGGGCCTTGGGCAGCGGCCGCTCGATGTACTGCGCCTGACCGCCGTCCCGGTGCGGCGGCACCACCATGCGCCGGGCGATCTTGTTGGCGACCTCCGGGCCCTGCTCCTTGCGTACGAGGTGCAGACAGGCGTCGATACCGGCCGCGGTGCCGGCGGAGGTGATCACCGGGTCCTCGTCGACGTACAGGACATCGGGCTCGATGATCGCCCGGGGATTGCGCACCGCCAGCTCCTCGGCCTGCCGCCAGTGCACACTGCACCGCCGCCCGTCGAGCAGCCCGGCGGCGCCGAGCACGAAGACGCCCGAGCACACGCTCAGCACCCGTGTGCCCCGCTCCACGGCCCGCACCAGGGCGTCGAGCAGCGCGGGCGGGTACTCCCGGCTGACGTAGTCGCTCCCGGCCGGCACCGCGATCAGATCGGCCTCCTCCAGCCGGTCCAGGCCGTACGGCGTCGACACGGTGAGCCCGCCGACATGGGTGCTCAGCGTCTCGCTCTCGGCCGAGACCACGGCGAAGTCGTACACCGGCAGGCCCTCGTCGCTGCGGTCGATGCCGAACACCTCGCACACCACGCCCAGCTCGAAGGGATGCACGCCGTCGAGCAGCACGGCCGCCACGTTTTTCAGCATGGGGCCAGTGTGCCTCACCGCTGGCAGTAAATCGATGGTGTACGGCAGTCCTGCCACTCCCGGTAAGGAGTATTCAGCGCGACAGTAGTGACATGAACGGAAACCAGATCGAAGGCCTGATCGGAATGCTCGTCACGCTCGGCATCCTGGTCCTCCTGGTCCTCCCGTCCGTGCTCGGCATCGTGCGCGACAGGCGCATCGACCGGCAGCTCAGGGAGGCCCAGGAGAACCGCACAGGGAACCAGCGGGAGAAGGAGGCTCAGAAGTCCTCGTCCAGGTCGACGGTGCCCTCCACCGCGACCTGGTACGCCGACGGGCGGCGCTCGAAGAAGTTCGTCAGCTCCTGAACGCCCTGCAGCTCCATGAAGGAGAACGGGTTCTCCGAGCCGTACACCGGGGCGAAGCCGAGGCGCGTGAGGCGCTGGTCGGCGACGCACTCCAGGTACTGCCGCATGGACTCGGTGTTCATGCCCGGGAGGCCGTCACCGCACAGGTCGCGCGCGAACTGCAGCTCGGCCTCGACGGCCTCCGCCAGCATGTCGGTGACCTGCTGCTGCAGCTCGTCGTCGAACAGGTCCGGCTCCTCCTTGCGGACGGTGTCGACCACGTCGAAGGCGAAGGACATGTGCATGGTCTCGTCGCGGAACACCCAGTTGGTGCCGGTGGCGAGACCGTGCAGCAGACCCCGGCTGCGGAACCAGTAGACGTACGCGAAGGCGCCGTAGAAGAACAGGCCCTCGATGCACGCGGCGAAGCAGATGAGGTTGAGCAGGAAGCGCCGGCGGTCCGCCTTGGACTCCAGGCGCTCCAGCTTCTCCACCTCGTTGATCCACTTGAAGCAGAACCCGGCCTTCTCACGGATGGACGGGATGTTCTCCACGGCCGCGAAGGCGGCGGCGCGGTCCTCCGGGTCGGGGAGGTAGGTGTCGAGCAGCGTCAGATAGAACTGGACGTGCACGGCCTCCTCGAACAGCTGGCGCGACAGGTAGAGGCGCGCCTCCGGGGAGTTGATGTGCTTGTACAGCGTCAGCACCAGGTTGTTCGCGACGATCGAGTCGCCCGTCGCGAAGAAGGCCACCAGACGGCCGATCAGGTGCTGCTCGGCCGGCGTCAGCTTCGCGAGGTCGGAGACGTCCGAGTGGAGGTCGACCTCCTCGACGGTCCAGGTGTTCTTGATGGCGTCGCGGTAGCGCTCGTAGAAGTCGGGGTAGCGCATCGGGCGGAGAGTCAGCTCGAAGCCCGGGTCGAGCAGGTTGGTGTTACGAGTCATTGTCGTCGGCGCGAAGCGCCGTCCTCCAGGGGTGGCGGTCGGGTGGCGGGCGGGAATTACTGGCAGGCCTCGCAGGACTCGGGGTTCTCGAGGGAGCAGGCGACGGCGTCGGGGTCGGCCGCCTGCTGGACGGGGATGGTCGCTTGCGTCTGCGCCTGGGCCGCGCGGGCGATCCGGGTCGCCGGGCGGGAGCGCAGGTAGTACGTCGTCTTCAGGCCCGACTTCCAGGCGTACGCGTACATCGAGGAGAGCTTGCCGATGGTCGGCGTCTCCAGGAACAGGTTCAGGGACTGCGACTGGTCCAGGAACGGGGTACGGGCCGCGGCCATGTCGATCAGACCGCGCTGCGGGATCTCCCACGCCGTGCGGTACAGCGCCCGCACGTCCGCCGGGATCCACGCGAAGTCCTGCACCGAGCCGTTGGAGTCGCGCAGCGCCTCACGGGTGCGCGCGTCCCACACGCCCAGGTCCTTGAGGTCCTGCACCAGGTAGGAGTTGACCTGGAGGAACTCGCCGGACAGCGTCTCACGCTTGAACAGGTTGGAGACCTGCGGCTCGATGCACTCGTACACGCCCGCGATGGAGGCGATGGTCGCGGTCGGGGCGATCGCGAGCAGCAGCGAGTTGCGCATGCCGACCGCGGCGATCCGCTCGCGCAGGGCCGCCCAGCGCTCAGGCCAGTTCAGCTCGGTGTCGAAGTGGTCCGGGTGCAGGACACCCTTGGCCGTCCGGGTCTTCTCCCAGGCCGGCAGCGGGCCGTTGCGCTCGGCCAGGTCGGCGGAGGCCTCGTACGCGGCGAGCATGATGCGCTCGGCGATCCGGGTGGACAGGGCCCTGGCCTCGGGGGAGTCGAAGGGCAGACGCAGCTTGAAGAAGACGTCCTGCAGGCCCATCGCACCCAGGCCCACCGGGCGCCACTTGGCGTTGGAGCGGCCCGCCTGCTCGGTCGGGTAGAAGTTGATGTCGACCACGCGGTCGAGGAAGGCGACGGCCGTGCGGACCGTCTCGTCGAGGCGCTCCCAGTCGATGTCCCCGTTGCTCACGAAGGCGCCGAGGTTGACCGACCCCAGGTTGCAGACCGCGGTCTCCCCGTCGTCCGTGACCTCCAGGATCTCCGTGCAGAGGTTGGAGGAGTGGACGACATGGCCGGGCTCGGCCGTCTGGTTGGCGGTGCGGTTGGAGGCGTCCTTGAAGGTCATCCAGCCGTTGCCGGTCTGCGCGAGGGTGCGCATCATGCGGCCGTACAGGTCGCGGGCCGGGATGGTCCTCTTGGCCAGCCCGTCCGCCTCCGCCTTGCGGTAGGCGGCGTCGAACTCCGCGCCCCACAGGTCGACCAGCTCCGGCACGTCCGCCGGGGAGAACAGCGACCACTGCTCGTCGGCGTTGACCCGGCGCATGAACTCGTCGGGGATCCAGTGGGCCAGGTTGAGGTTGTGCGTACGGCGGGCGTCCTCACCGGTGTTGTCGCGCAGCTCCAGGAACTCCTCGATGTCGGAGTGCCAGGTCTCCAGGTACACCGCTGCGGCGCCCTTGCGTCGGCCGCCCTGGTTCACCGCGGCGACCGAGGCGTCCAGGGTCTTCAGGAACGGGACGATGCCGTTGGAGTGCCCGTTGGTGCCGCGGATCAGCGAACCGCGGCTGCGGATCCGGGAGTACGACAGACCGATGCCGCCGGCGTGCTTGGAGAGGCGGGCGACCTGGTGGTAGCGGTCGTAGATGGAGTCCAGCTCGTCCAGCGGGGAGTCGAGGAGGTAGCAGGACGACATCTGGGGGTGCCGCGTGCCGGAGTTGAAGAGGGTGGGGGAGGAAGGCAGGTAGTCGAGGCGGCTCATGAGCCCGTACAGCGCCGAGACCTCGTCCACGGAGCGGGCCGTGTCGTCCTCGGCGAGGCCCGCGGCGACGCGCAGCATGAAGTGCTGGGGCGTCTCGATCACCTTGCGGGTGATGGGGTGCCGCAGCAGGTAGCGGCTGTGCAGGGTGCGCAGGCCGAAGTAGCCGAAGCGGTCGTCGGCGGTCCGGTCGACCAGCGCGTCCAGACGCTCGGCGTGCAGCCGCACGAACTCCGCCGTGCGGTCGGCCACCAGGCCCTCGCGGTGCCCCACGGCGACGGACTCGGTGAAGGACGTGACGCCCTGCGAGGCGGCCTCGGCGCGGATGGAGACGGTCAGCAGCCGGGCGGCCAGCCGGGAGTAGGCGGGGTCCTCGGAGATGAGGCCGGCGGCCGCCTCCGTGGCCAGCTCGCGCAACTCCGCCTCGTCCGCCCGGGCGGAGCGGCCCCGCAGCGCGGCCGCGGCGACGCGGCCGGGGTCGGCGTCGGGGAGGTCGGCGGTCAGCTCGGTCAGGGTCCGCAGCAGCGCGGCACCGGGACCGTCGGTGTCCACCGGGGCTTGCGTCGCCTGGATGGCTGAAGCCGGTTCGGCTGGCGCGATGGTCACGTGGGGCTCTCCCTCGCTCGGCACGGGGGCCTGGCGGAGGGCAGGGGGCAGCACGAGCGCGCACGGCGTCGCGTCCACCGGCCCACTCCACGAAGCCCGGACGTCTGGAGGCACCCGGACCGGACGGCCGGGCGCGCGCTGCCGGCAGGTCCTCGGACTGAACAGGCGTGCGGATACACGCAAGTACACCGTTGCGGGACAGTTCCGGATTCGCACCGGATTCCCCTGCGACGACAGCGAGGACGAGCATACATCTAGTGCCGGGCTGTGGTGTCACCCCCAGATGTTGTGTCTGTTGCGTGTTGCGGCGGCTTCAGAGTGTCAACTCGTAGGTGGGGATCCGGACGGCGTCCAGGTGGGGGACGGGGTTCCGGTTCCGCGCGCGTGTGCGAACGGGGCCGAGGTGTTCGTGGCTCCTCCGGGCGCCGATGCGGTGGGGCGCTGCGCATCGGGCGCTGGGCGGACGGCGGCCCCACGGCGGGCGGGCACGAACAGCGGGCCGCCGTGGTGCTCGGCGGCCCGCTGCGGGGTGCGTGGGGTTGCCCGTGCCCCTCGGGCGCGGTTCAGTGACCGGCGCCTGCCGTGGCCGGCGGAAGCTCCACCTCGACGCCCGCGTCGCCGGCGTCCGCCGTGTAGTCCTCCGGCCTGGTCTCGTCGAGGCCCTCGGGGGCCTTCACGGCCTTCAGGACGAAGGTCAGGACCACCGTGACGACGACGTTCAGCACGAAGGCCGTGAGACCGATGTAACCGATCTCACCGATGCCCGGGATCTCCTTCGCGGAGCCGCCGAAGTGCTTCTGGGTCGGCGAGGCCACCCCGTACGCGGCGAACGTGCCGTAGATCATTCCGACCGCCCAGCCGGCGAGCAGCGCCCAGCGGTGGAACCACCGGGTGAACAGGCCACCGACCAGGGCCGGGAAGGTCTGCAGGATCCAGATGCCGCCCAGCAGCTGGAAGTTGATGGCGACCGTCTTGTCCATCGTCAGGACGAAGACCAGCGCACCCACCTTCACCAGCAGCGACACCAGCTTGGAGACCCGGGTCTCCTGCTCGGGCGTGGCGTCGGGCCGGATGAAGTCCTTGTAGATGTTGCGGGTGAAGAGGTTCGCCGCCGCGATGGACATGATGGCCGCGGGCACCAGGGCGCCGATGCCGATCGCCGCGAAGGCCACGCCCGCGAACCAGTCCGGGAACATGTCCTCGAACAGCTGCGGAATCGCCAGCTGCCCGTTGGTGACCTTCACCCCGGCCGCGATCGCCATGAAGCCGAGCAGCGCGAGCAGGCCCAGCATCAGCGAATACAGCGGCAGGATCGTGGTGTTGCGCCGGATCACCTCACGGCTCCTGGACGACAGCGTCGCGGTGATCGAGTGCGGGTACATGAACAGCGCGAGCGCCGAGCCGAGCGCCAGCGTGGCGTACGTCCACTGGCCCGCGGGGGCCGGTACGAGACCGCCCGCACCCGCCGCGGTGAACTTGTCGCCCGCCTTGGCGAAGATGTCGTCGAACCCGCCCAGCTTGATCGGGATGTAGATGATCGCCACCGCGATGACGATGTAGATCAGCGTGTCCTTCACGAACGCGATCAGCGCGGGCGCGCGCAGCCCCGACGAGTAGGTGTACGCCGCCAGCACGCCGAAGGCGATGAGCAGCGGCAGGTCCTTCACGAACCAGTTGGTGTTCTCGCCGCCGCCGACACCCATCACGTCCAGCACCGCCTGGATGCCGACGAGCTGGAGCGCGATGTAGGGCATCGTCGCGAGGATGCCGGTGAGCGCCACCGCCAGCGACAGCCCCTTCGAGCCGAAGCGGCCGCGCACGAAGTCCGAGGTGGTGATGTAGCCGTGGCGGTGCGAGACCGACCACAGGCGGGGCAGGAACGTGAAGATCAGCGGGTAGACCAGGATCGTGTACGGCACCGCGAAGAAGCCGGCCGCGCCCGCCGCGTAGATCGCCGCCGGTACGGCGACGAAGGTGTACGCCGTGTACAGGTCGCCGCCGAGCAGGAACCAGGTGACCCAGGTGCCGAACGACCGTCCGCCCAGGCCCCATTCGTCCAGGGACTGCTCGTTGTCGGCCCTGCGCCAGCGCGCGGCGAGGAAGCCCATGGCCGTGACGGCCAGGAAGAAGAAGATGAAGACGCCGAGCGCGACGCCGTTGACGCCGTCCTTCACTGCGCCGCCCCCCTGTCCTGCGTGGCCCTGCGGGCGCTCTGGTCGCGCTGCCACAGCTTGTACGCGAGCACCGTGAGCGCGGTGGAGATCAGCACCCACAGCATCTGGTACCAGTAGAAGAACGGGATCCCGATGAACGCGGGATCGTTCTTGGCGTACGAGCCCACCCACAGCATCGCCACGAAGGGCGCGACGAGACACAGGCCGATGATCACGCGGACCGGTGTCACGACCGGTGGTCTCACTTCAGGCGTTTCGGACATGCCATGGCTCCGTCCCCTCGCTGATCATCTGTGTAATGCGCAGGCAATCTAGGTGACGGTGTCAGGGCAGCGGAAGACCTCGTCCGTATATCGGTATGTCGATTTCGGGGTTGTGGCGTGAAGAACCGAACTCCGGTCAGTCCTGCGGGCGCTTCAGCCGTGCCACGAACTTGTACCGGTCGCCCCGGTAGACGGACCGCACCCATTCCACCGGCTTGCCCTCCCGGTCCAGGGAGTGACGGGAGAGCATCAGCATCGGCAGGCCCACGTCGGTGCCGAGCAGGCCGGCCTCGCGCGGGGTGGCCAGCGAGGTCTCGATGGTCTCCTCGGCCTCGGCGAGATGGACGTCGTAGACCTCGGCGAGGGCCGTGTACAGGGACGTGTACTTCACCAGCGAGCGTCTGAGGGCCGGGAAGCGCTTGGCCGACAGGTGGGTGGTCTCGATCGCCATCGGCTCGCCGTTGGCCATGCGCAGCCGCTCGATGCGCAGCACGCGCCCGCCGGCCGTGATGTCGAGCAGCTCGGCGAGCCGGTCGTCGGCGGTGATGTAGCCGACGTCCAGCAGCTGCGAGGTGGGCTCCAGGCCCTGGGCGCGCATGTCCTCCGTGTACGAGGTGAGTTGCAGCGCCTGCGAGACCTTCGGCTTGGCGACGAAGGTGCCCTTGCCCTGGATGCGCTCCAGCCGGCCCTCGACGACGAGTTCCTGCAGGGCCTGGCGGACGGTGGTGCGGGAGGTGTCGAACTCGGCCGCCAGTGTGCGCTCGGGCGGGACCGGCGTGCCCGGCGCCTGCGTCTCCGTCATGTCGAGCAGGTGCTTCTTCAAGCGGTAGTACTTGGGCACGCGCGCGGTACGGACCGTCGTCCCGGCCTCGTTCTCCGCACTGCCGACGTCGGTGCTCATGCTCTGCCTTCCCGGCTCCTGATGCCGAAAGCGACCGACATCCCATCGGTCACGGCTCACATCGTGGCACGGCTTCGCGCCTCAGGGCTCCACCCGCACGCTCCGTGATCTCCTCTATATACCGTCGGACCCGGTGTTGGTCTAGTCCAGGGGGGCGGGAGGTGTGCGGTGGCGACGCTCCTACGGCGGCGCGACCGCCCGAGCGGTGCCTGTCCCGGGTGCCGGAGCGGTGCCGGCGCCCCGGACTAGATCCCCTGCCAGTCCGGCTTGTTCGCGTAGGTGTGCCGGAAGTAGTCGGCCAGCTTGAGCTTGGACGCGGCGGCCTCGTCGACGACCACCGTGGCGTGCGGGTGCAGCTGGAGCGCGGAGGCCGGGCAGACGGCCGCGACCGGCCCCTCGACGGTCGCCGCGACCGCGTCCGCCTTGCCCTCGCCCGTCGCCAGCAGCACCAGGTGCCGGGCCTCCAGGATGGTGCCGATGCCCTGGGTGATGACGTGGTGCGGCACCTGCTCGATGTCGCCGTCGAAGAAGCGCGCGTTGTCGATCCGGGTCTGTTCGGTCAGCGTCTTGATCCGGGTGCGCGAGGCGAGCGAGGAGCACGGCTCGTTGAACCCGATGTGCCCGTCCGTCCCGATGCCCAGCAGCTGCAGGTCCACACCGCCGGCCCCGGCGAGCGCCCTGTCGTACGCCTCGCACGCCCCCTGGACGTCCTCGGCCGTGCCGTCCGGCCCCATGAACGCGTCCATCCCGATCCCGAGCGGCTCCAGCACCTCCCGGCGCAGCACCGAGCGGTAGGACTCGGGATGCTCGGCGGGCAGACCCACGTACTCGTCGAGCTGGGCTATCCGTGCCCGCGACGTGTCCACGGCACCGGAGCGCACCTTGCCGGTCAGCGCCTGGTAGACGGGCAGTGGAGTCGAGCCGGTGGCCACACCGAGCAGGGCATCGGGCTTGCGTCGCAGCAGCTGGGCCATGGCCTCGGCGATCAGCTCGCCGCCCGCCGCGGCGTCCGGAACGATGACAACTTCCACGCTGGGCCTGCCGTTCTGAAGAGGGCCTGGAGGTCTGGGAGAGGTCAGAGCAAAGGTCTCTATGTGGTTTAGACCAATCTAACAGAATCGGACTCCCGGGCCCAGGTGAGGCGCCTGTTGTGCCGGCACTTCTCCGGCATTTCTCTAGGGGACGCTATAAAATGCACTCCATGGTGAGCGCCCGGGAGACGGTCCGGCAGACGGCAGAGGCGACAGGGCAGGTCAGGGCGTCGCGGTCGCGGGGCCGTCCGCGCTCCTTCGACCGTGCCACCGCGCTGGAGAAGGCGCTCATGGCCTTCTGGGAGCACGGCTACGAGGCGACCTCGGTCTCCGATCTCACCCGGATCATGGGCATCGGCGCCCCGAGTCTGTACGCGGCCTTCGGTGACAAACGGACCCTGTTCGAAGAGGTCGTCCGGGTCTACGCCGACACCCACGGCGCCTTCGGCGACCGCGCCCTCGCCGAGGAGCCCACCGCCCGCGCCGCCGTCGAGCGGACGCTGCGCGAGGCCGCCGCCGTGTACACCGACCCAGCCCACCCGTACGGCAGTCTGGTCGTCCACGCGGCGACCAACTGCACCAGCCCCGAGGTCGAACAACTGCTGCGGGAGCGGCGCAACACGGGCATCGCGGCCGTCGAGTCCCGGATCCGGACCGACGTGGCCGCGGGGCGGCTGCCGGCAGGCACCGACGCCGCTGCCCTCGCACGGCACGCCGGAGCCATGATCCAGGGCATGTCCCAGCAGGCCCGGGACGGCGCGAGCCGGGCGGAACTCGAGGCGCTCGCGGAAATTGCCATGGCCATCTGGCCCCGAGGCTGACCCGAGCGGGCTAGGCTGCGTGGCATTGCGTGCCCGCGGACTTCAACGCATACCCTCTCCCGCATGGACACGCCATCGTGGTCTAGTCCACAATGCGTAGGCGACCATCGTAGGGAAAACTGAACAGCTTCCGTCTTCCCCGCACAGGAGGACGGACCGAGGAACCGGTGCTCTCTGCCCTGACTGCCCCGGCTCCTCGACCTTCGGCCGACCGGGACCGCACACCCCACGGCCGATGATGCTCCGGGCTGCGGTGCCGGGTGGGTTGAGGGTCCCTCCCAGGCGCCGCGGCCCGCGGGTGTTTTTCGGCCGCCGGCGAGGCCCCGGGTACGCTCGCACCGTGCCCTCCATGAACGAACTCGTACGCCAGCACACGGCCCTCGGCGATTCCGACCTCGAGTGGCTCCACCTGCTGGTCTCGGAGTGGCAGCTGCTCTCCGACCTCTCCTTCGCCGACCTGGTGCTGTGGGTCCCCACCCGCGACGGCACCCGGTACGTCTCGGTCGCCCAGATGCGCCCCAACACCGGCCCGACCTCGTACCAGGACGACATGGTCGGCCACCTGGTCCCGCGCGGCCGGCGGCCCATGCTGGACGCGGCGCTGGACGAGGGGCGCATCGTGCGCGAGGGGGACCCGGAATGGCGCGAAGAGGTCCCCGTGCGGGTCGAGTCGATCCCCGTACGGCGTGAGGGCCGCGTCCTCGGCGTCATCGCCCGCAACACCAATCTGCTCACTGTCCGTACACCGAGCCGGCTGGAGCTGACCTACCTCCAAAGCGCCTCGGACCTGGCGCAGATGATCGCGGCCGGCTCCTTCCCCTTCCCCGACCAGCAGGTCGACATGGACGCCTCGCCGCGCGTCGGCGACGGTCTGATCCGGCTGGACGCGGACGGCGTCGTCCAGTACGCCTCCCCGAACGCCCTCTCCGCCTACCACCGCCTCGGCCTCGCCGCCGACCTGGTCGGCCACCACCTCGGGCAGACCACGGCCGAACTCGCCCCGACCCGGGGTCCGGTGGACGAGGCGCTCGCCAAGGTGGCGAGCGGCTGGGCGCCGCGCGAGTTCGAGATCGAGTCGGGTGACGGGGTGATCCAGTTCCGGGCCATTCCGCTCAAGCCCAAGGGCACCCGGATCGGCTCCCTGGTGCTGCTCCGGGACGTCACCGAACTCCGGCGCCGCGAACGCGAGTTGATCACGAAGGACGCGACCATCCGGGAAATCCACCACCGGGTGAAGAACAACCTGCAGACCGTGGCGGCGCTGCTGCGTCTGCAGGCCCGGCGCATCGACTCCGAGCGCGGCCGGGAGGCCCTGGAGGAGGCCGTACGGCGGGTCGGCTCCATCGCGATCGTGCACGAGACGCTCTCGCAGAACCTGGACGAGCGCGTGGAGTTCGACGACATCGCCGACCGGGTGCTCGCGATGGTCGCCGAGATCTCGCCGGGCAAGGTGGCGGGCCGGCGCAGCGGACGCTTCGGGGTGCTCGACGCCGAGGTCGCCACCCCGCTGTCCATGGTCCTGACCGAGATCCTGCAGAACGCCCTGGAACACGGCTTCCGCGAGGGCGACACCGGCACGGTCGAGGTCTCCGCGGTCCGCGGCGGCACCACCAAGGAGGCCCGTCTCCTCGTCACCGTCCAGGACGACGGCGTCGGCCTGCCCGAGGGCTTCGACCCGCACCGCTCGGGCAACCTCGGCCTGCAGATCGTACGCACCCTGGTGGAGGGCGAGTTGGGCGGCACCTTCGACATGGTCCCGGCACCGGAGCGGGGGACCCGGGTGATCCTCGACATCCCGGTGCGGGCGCAGAAGTAGGAATCACCCGGAAGGCCGAACGGACGGCGTACCCGATCGGCCCCGAACAGCATTGAGCCCCGGGCCACTTGGTGGTCCGGGGCTTAAAGCTCGTTGCTGCTCTGCTATGTCGCTAAGCGCATCGGGGGTACTGCGCGCTGCGGCTCGGGGGCGGGAGATGCGTACTCGCTGTACGCGCCGCCAAGCTCAGGCTGTCAGCAGGGGTGGGACTGTCAGGCGGAGGCCTGACGGGCCCGGTTGCGGGCGGCGCGGCGCTTCATCGCGCGGCGCTCGTCCTCGCTGAGACCACCCCAGACGCCGGAGTCCTGACCGGACTCGAGCGCCCACTGCAGGCACTGCTCGATAACCGGGCAGCGACGGCAGACGGCCTTGGCTTCCTCGATCTGCAGCAGCGCAGGACCGGTGTTGCCGATGGGGAAGAAGAGCTCGGGGTCTTCCTCGCGGCAAACGGCGTTGTGACGCCAGTCCATGGCTGCTACCTCTCCTTGGTATTACATGCAAGTTGCTTGTGAATGTGAACGCTTTCACGAATCCCTCAACAAGTGAAGGGCCGAACGCCAAGTCTTCACCCGGCGGGGTCCTGTGGTTTGAAGAGGGGTTCCGGTGATCAGTGGAGGCCGGTGTTGCGGGCCGTCCCGATCGCCACGTAGAGACTCGCAAACCTCAGCGGCGGATACAACCCCTTCCGGAAAGTTTTTTTTGATTCCTCGGTGTCGACTGGGTCACAGCCGTACTTCCATGGGGTGGATCCTGGCCTAAACGTTCGAGTGAAAGGACTTTCGCCCGTTCCGCTCACACAATCACACGCAGTGCGCGGCGTACGCCTGTGAACGTCACGCTCGTACGCAGTCCGAGGTGGTCGCCGTCCATCTGAAGGGGCAGAGGGACCTTCGAATGCAAGGTGAACTGGTCCAGATCGTGCAGTGAGACGGCATGCCTGCCATGGGGTCCGCGCTCGGGGGACGAAGTGAGCAACTGGGTGCCATACCGGGCAACCGCGGCCGTCGACAGTCGGCTGAGACCGAGCACGTCGATGCCTGTATCGAACGATGCCTTAGGTGACGTGTACATCGGGCGATTGCCGAGATACGTCCAAGGGGACGTGTTCGAGACTATGGCGACAACGAGATCGGTGACCGGGTCCGCGCCGGGCCGCTCCAGGGTGATCGCGCCGTGCCGGCGGTTCTGCTCGCCGAGGAACTGCCGGACCACCTGCCGCACGTACAGCGCGTGCGTCGACTTCCTGCCGCGCTCGCGCTGCTGCTCGACCCGGCCGACCACGCCCGCGTCGAAGCCCAGTCCGGCGTTGAAGGTGAACCAGCGGTCCGGCACCGCCTCGTCCTCGGTGCCCGGCGTGCCCGAGGTCAGTCCGAGACCGACGACCCGCTCGCTGCTCTCGCGCAAGGCGTCCAGCAGCGCGCCGGTGGCCTCGACGGGGTCGTTGGGCAGGCCCAGGGCGCGAGCGAAGACATTGGTCGAGCCGCCGGGGACCACGGCGAGTCCGGGCAGACGGTCCGGGTCGGGGCCGGCGTGCAGGAGGCCGTTGACGACCTCGTTGACCGTGCCGTCGCCGCCCAGGGCCACGACCAGGTCGATGTCGTCGCTCTCCGCTGCCTGCCGGCCCAGGTCGCGCGCATGGCCGCGGTACTCGGTGGTGACCGCTTCCAGCTTCATCTCGCTCGCGAGCGCGTGGATCAGGACATCGCGCCTGCGTGCGCTTGTGGTGGTTGCCGCCGGATTGACCACGAGAAGTGCACGCATGGATGGCAGCGTACCTACTGGGGGGTACCCGGCCCAGACCGAGGTAGGGATCCGGTAAGAGAAAGGAGCGTGAGCCTGGACACTCATGACTGTCCGGCGTGCGGGGTGGAGGCGGCCGCCACGGGGCACGGGGCTACGCTTCCGGGGTGAGCAGTGAGCAGAACACCGCCCCGGACACCGCCCGAGCCGCCACGGCCGACGGGCCCCGCCCGCGCCGGCTGACGTACGCGGCGGCGCTGGCCGCGCTGGAGGGCGTCGCCCTGGTGATCGGGGGTGTCTGGATCGTCGTCCTCGGACTCACGGGCGACCCGGACGACCGACAGCAGGCCGTGACCGGCGGGATCACTCTGGTGGTGCTCGCGCTGCTGCCGCTGCTCGCCGCCCGCGGTCTGATGCTCAGGCGCAGCTGGAGCCGAGGCCCCGCCGTCATCACGCAGATCATGGCGCTTCCGGTGGCCTACAACCTGCTCCAGGCCGACAGCATGGCCATCCCGGGCGGCATCGCCCTGGCCGTCGTGGCCCTTGCCGCGCTGGTGCTGCTGGTGAACCCGGCGACGACCCAGGCCCTCGGGATCAAGGGACCGGGCCGGGCCGAGTAGGGCTCACTCCTCGACGAGCAGCTTCTCCCGCAGCTGAGCGAGGGTGCGGGCGAGCAGCCGGGAGACGTGCATCTGGGAGATGCCGACCTCCTGCGCGATCTGCGACTGGGTCATGTTCCCGAAGAACCGCAGCAGCAGGATCCGCTTCTCGCGCGGCGGCAGGTCCTCCAGCAGCGGCTTGAGGGACTCGCGGTACTCCACGCCCTCCAGCGCCTCGTCCTCGGCGCCGAGGGTGTCGGCGACCGCCGGGGACTCGTCGTCGGTGTCGGGGACGTCCAGCGACAGCGTGGAGTACGCGTTGGCGGACTCCAGGCCCTCCAGGACCTCCTCCTCGGAGATGGCGAGTTTCTCGGCCAGCTCGTGGACCGTGGGGGAGCGGCCGTGCTGCTGGGACAGCTCGGCCGTCGCCGTCGTCAGCGCGAGACGCAGCTCCTGCAGCCGGCGCGGCACACGGACCGCCCAGCCCTTGTCGCGGAAGTGCCGCTTGATTTCGCCGACGACGGTCGGGGTGGCGTACGTGGAGAACTCCACGCCGCGCTCCGGGTCGAAGCGGTCGACCGACTTGATCAGGCCGATCGTGGCGACCTGTGTGAGGTCGTCCAGCGGCTCGCCGCGGTTGCGGAAGCGGCGTGCCAGGTGCTCGACGAGCGGCAGGTGCATACGGACCAGCTGGTTGCGCAGCTCCGCGTACTCCGGGCTGCCCTCCTTCAGCTTGCGCAGCTCGACGAACTTGGCGCGCGCCCCGCTGCGGTCCTGGGGGTCGTGCCGGGTGGCCCGCACGGCCTCCGCGGCACGCGTCCCGCTGCGGTCCTGGGGGTCGTGCTGGGTGGCCTGCACGGCCTCCGCGCCCAGCGCGGCGTCCTCGGCGTATCGCTCGTGCTCGCTCATCGTCCCGCCCGTAGCCCTTCCCCGAGCCCTCGCCTCCGCGGGGGCGGCGGACCCGACGCCGCCGCGTCCCTCCGAAGGCGCGCTCTGCACGGCACCGTCGCTGCCGGCCTCAGCGGAGTCGTCCTCCGGATGCGGCCTGGCCTGCTCGGGGATGCCGTCGATGCCGTCCGCCATGCGCCGGGAAGCGTCCGTGGGGCCTCGGTCCCCCGTCGGCAGCTCCCGTGTGCCGCGTTCTTCGTCCCGCACCGGCCCGTCCCCGTTCCTCACGCCGGCCCGGGGCCCGCGCCGCGCTGTTTGTAGAGGCTGATCGACACGGTTTTGTCTTCGTCGACGGCGGACGAGACCTTGCCCGCGAGGGCCGAGAGCACCGTCCAGGCGAAGGTGTCCCGAGAGGGGGCGTGGCCGTCGGTGGTCGGTGCCGACACCGTGACCTCCAGCGAGTCGTCGACGAGCCGGAAGACGCAGCTGAGCACGGAGCCGGGCACGGCCTGTTGCAGCAGGATCGCGCAGGCCTCGTCCACGGCGATGCGCAGGTCCTCGATCTCGTCCAGGGTGAAGTCCAAGCGGGCGGCGAGACCGGCCGTGGCCGTCCGCAGCACCGACAGGTAGGCACCCGCAGCCGGCAGCCGGACTTCCACGAAGTCCTGGGTCGCGGGCTCGCCTGCGATCTGGGACACCCTCACCTCCATGGTGGTACAAGCTTTACGGGGCCGAGGGTCGCCCCCCGGGGTAACGCATATGTGGTTCCGCGGTGACGCTATCGCGCCCCGAACGGTCCTGTCCCCGGGACCCCAACCCCCCGACGTCACTCACAGTAAAGCTGTGGATACGCTCCGTGTCTAGAGGGTTTGCGGGCCCAAATGGGAAGAGCGTGCGCCGGGTTGACGTACCCCGGCGTCGGACGCCCGAACCGTCCACGGCCATTGGCCGCATGCCCTGTCAGTGCAGTGTCACACGAGAACGTGGTCGACGAAGCACCAGCGCCAGTCCTCGCCGGGTTCGTAGGTCCGCATCACCGGGTGGCCGGACGCCTCGTGGTGCTCCGTCGCGTGTCTGCCCGGCGAGGAGTCGCAGCAGCCGACGTGGCCACACGACAGACAGATCCGCAGCTGCACCGGATGCGTCCCACGGGCGAGACACTCCGGGCAGGTCTCGGTCAGGGGCTCGGGTTCCGGGTGCGGCAGCGCGTCGGAGTGCGTGCACTGTTTCATGATTGCCAGATTACGACGGGTGTGCGGGTGGCCGCGCGGAAAACGAGGGTGGGCGAGGACGATGGACGTGATGCCGCTGCTGTTGCTGGTGGCGGGAAGTGCCGCGGTGGCGGGGGCCGCGCGGCGCACCCCGGTGCCGGCGCCACTGCTGCTGGTGGCCGTGGCGCTCGCGGTCTCGTATGTGCCCGGCGTCCCCGACTACACGCTCTCCCCCGAGGTCGTCCTGCCCCTGGTGCTGCCCCCGCTGCTGTACAAGGAGGGCACCGAGAGTTCCTATCTCGACCTGCGTGCGCAGATGCGGCCCGTGGCGCTGCTGTCGGTCGGGTACGTCCTCTTCGCGACCTTCGTCGTCGGCTGGGCCGCCTATGTCGTCGTTCCGGGGCTGCCGCTGCCCGCCGCTCTGGTGCTGGGCGCCGTGGTGGCGCCGACGGACGCGGTCGCGGCCGCGGCGATCGCGCGCCGGGTCGGGCTGCCGTCGCGGATCACCACCATCCTCCAGGGCGAGTCCCTGCTGAACGACGCCACCGCGATCACCGCCTACAAGGTGGCGCTCGCCGCCGCCGTGGGCGCGGGCGCGACCTGGGCGGGCGGGGTGGGCGAGTTCCTGCGCGCCGCGGTGGGCGGTGTGGTCGTCGGACTGGTGCTCATGGTGCCGATCCACTGGCTGCGCACGCACCTCAAGGAGGCGCTGCTGCAGAACACCCTCTCCCTGCTGATCCCGTTCGTCGCCTACGGCGTCGCCGAGCAGATGCACGGCTCCGGCGTCCTCGCGGTCGTGGTGGTCGGCGTCTACCTCGGACACCGCGCGTGGGAGGTCGACTTCGCCACCCGGCTCCAGGAGGACGCGGTGTGGCGGATGGTCGCCTTCCTCCTGGAGTCGGCGGTCTTCGCGCTGATCGGACTGCAGCTGCCGCCGGTGCTCAGGGGTCTCGGGGAGTACCGGGGTGTGGACGCCGCCTGGTACGCGGCCGCCGTCTTCGTCGTGGTCGTCGCCGCCCGCTTCGTGTGGGTCTACCCGGCCGCGTTCCTGCCGCGCGTTCTCTCCAGGCGCATTCGGGAGCGCGAGGACAACCCCACCTGGAGGGGGGCCATGGTGACGTCGTGGGCCGGCATGCGGGGCGTGGTCTCCCTGGCCATCGCCTTCTCGATCCCGGCCGAGGTGCACGGGGGCGGCCCCTTCCCGCAGCGCAACCTGATCCTGTTCCTGACCTTCAGCACGGTCATCGGCACACTGGTCGTGCAGGGCCTGACGCTCCCGGTCCTCATCCGCCGGCTGAAGTTCCCCGGCCACGACCAGCAGGCCGAGACCCTTGCCGAGGCCAACGCCCAGGCACAGGCCTCCAGGGCCGCCGAGAACCGCCTGGACGACCTCCTCTCCGACGAACGCAACGCGCTGCCCCCGCCGCTCGCCGACCGTCTGCGCGCCGTCCTGGAGCGCCGCCGCAACGCCGTCTGGGAGCGCCTCGGCCAGGTCAACCCCGTCACCGGCGAGTCGGTCGACGACACCTACCGGCGACTGTCCCGCGAGATGATCGGCGCCGAACGCGAGGTCTTCGTCACGCTCCGCGACCACCGCTACATCGACGACGAGATGCTCCGCGCGCTGCTGAGACGACTGGACCTGGAGGAAGCGGCCGCCTACCGAGAGGCCGCCTAGTGCGTCCATGGCGTCGCGATGCAGGCGGGAGTTCGACGACAGGGCCCAGTACTACGGGAACGGCCGCCCGGTGACGACAGCGGCGAGCGCCGTCCCGCGCGCGAAGGCGCCCTCACCCGCCAGGGCGACAAGTCCGTACAGCAACTTGGCGACATAGAGACGCTCCACGGGCAGTCCGTGGCGCTGTTCGAAGTCCTTTGCGAAGGTGTCGAGTTCGGGGGGCGTACGGGCGTAGCCGCCGAAGTGGAAGCGGTCGTCGAGCGACCAGTCGCCGGTGCGGGCGCCGAAGGCGCGGTTCTGGAGGGCCGCTGTGTCGTGCTCCAGGAAGCCGCCCTTGAGCACCGGTACGCCGAGCGCGCGCTGCCCGGTGGCCAGTCCGGCGGCCAGCCCGGCGAGGGTGCCGCCGGTGCCGCAGGCCACCGCGACGACGTCGGCCCGGCCGCGCAGCTCCTCGCCGAGGGCCCGGCAGCCGCGTACGGCCGCGGCGTTGCTGCCGCCCTCGGGGACGACGTACGCCTCCTCGGCGCCGGCCGCGCGCAGGATCGCCGCCAGGGTCTCCGGCTCGCCCTTGCGCCGGTACGTCGACCTGTCGACGAAGTGCAGCCGCATGCCGTCGGCCGCGCACCGGGACAGGGAGGGGTTGAGCGGGCGGCCGGCCAGCTCCTGGCCGCGGACCACGCCCGTGGTCGGCAGCCCGAGCAGCCGGCCCGCGGCGGCCGTGGCCCGCAGGTGGTTGGAGTAGGCCCCGCCGAAGGTGACCAGCGCCCGGCCGCGCGCCGCCTCCAGGTTCGGCGCCAGCTTGCGCCACTTGTTGCCGATCAGGTCCGGGTGGATCAGGTCGTCCCGCTTGAGGAGCAGACGCAGGCCGTGCCGGGCGAACCGGTCGTCCCGGATCTCCTCCAGGGGGGAGGGGAGGCGCGGGGCGAGCGGGTCGGTGCTGGTCACGCCCTCATTGTCGCCCGGCATCCCGCGCGGCTACGCCTTGAGGCGCTCCTCGACCCGCTCCCGCAGCCACGCCATCGAGAAGCCGCGCGGGTCCACCTTGCCGGGCTGCCACTCCAGGTGGCCGATCACCGAGCGTTCCGTCCAGCCGTGGTGGCGGCACACGGCCGCGGCGGCCCGCGCGATCGCGTCGAGCTGCGCCTCGGGCCAGGGATCCTCCCCGTCGCCCAGGTTCTCGCACTCGAAGCCGTAGAAGTGCCGGTTGCCGTCGGTGTTCGCCTCGTTGTCCGGCGGCAGCCGCTTCTCGGCGATCACCGCGCGCAGGACGTCGTCGTCGCCGAGCCCTGCGTGGTTGGCGCGGCCGTAGCCGACCAGATGGACCCTGCCGTCCTTGGTGATCACTCCGTGGCACAACGGGCCCGGCAGCGCCGAGTGGCCGTTGCGGCAGAGCTCCACGGTGTGCGCGCTGCCGCGGGTCACGGTGTGGTGGATCATCACACCGTGGACGGGACCCCAGGGGCCCTTGTGGTTGCGGTTGTGGGTCTGCCAGTCGCCGACCTCGACGATCTCGACGCCCTCCGCTCGAAGCGCATCCAGAAACCCGCTCGCGGACATGGGTGGGGCCACGGCCGCCTCCTTCGTGCTGTGCCCGGTGCCGCCGGTCGCGGCCCTGTCGTACCGCTGCTTCTACCGAAACCGGACGTCCCGGACTACATCGTTCGCACACTGTGCGAGCCGATCCGGACAGACCTCGCAAGTGGGGGGCACTGGACAAGATCCCTCTTTCTGCCCAGTGGTGTGATGATCCATTCCCGCTCTTTCGGGTAATGGTGCGAGTACGTTGCGTGATGGAAGGCTCGCTCGTGAGACCGGTGTGCGATGCGGCACCGGGACATACATGAGAGGGCATTTTCTTATGTCGGTAGGCGAAGAGGTCCGCACCGAGCAGGGCAAGCCGCAGCAGTCTCTCGGTACAGCGGCGGCGCGGAACCTGGCCACCACGACCAAGTCCGCTCCACAGATGCAGGAGATCAGCTCCCGCTGGCTGCTGCGGACGCTGCCCTGGGTGGACGTACAGGGCGGCACGTACCGAGTGAACCGGCGGCTGACGTTCGCCGTCGGCGACGGCCGTATCACGTTCGTGAAGACCGGCGACCAGGTGGAGGTCATCCCGGCGGAACTCGGCGAACTTCCGGCGCTGCGGGCGTACGAGGACATCGAGGTGCTGACCGAGCTGGCCCGGCGCTGCCGCCAGCGGGACTACGCGCCCGGCGAGGTCATCACCTCGTTCGGCAACCAGAGCGACGAGGTGTACCTGCTCGCCCACGGCAGGGTCGAGAAGGTCGGCACCGGCCCGTACGGCGACGACGCGGTCCTCGGAGTCCTCGCCGACGGCGCCTATTTCGGCGAGCAGGCGCTGCTGGACCCGGACGCCATCTGGGAGTACACCGCCCGCGCGGACACCGCGTGCACGGTGCTGATCCTCAGCCGGCAGGACGTCGAACAGGTCGCCGAGCGCTCCGACACGCTGCGCGAGCACCTCCAGGAGCTGCGCGCGGTCCCCGAGGAGCGGACCAACAAGTACGGCGAGAAGGAGGTCGCGCTGGCGGCCGGCCACAGCGGCGAGCCGGACATCCCGAACACCTTCGTCGACTACGAGGCGCGGCCGCGCGAGTACGAACTGAGCATCGCCCAGACCGTGCTGCGCATCCACACGCGCGTGGCGGACCTGTACAACCAGCCGATGAACCAGACCGAGCAGCAGTTGCGGCTCACGGTCGAGGCGCTGAAGGAGCGCCAGGAGCACGAGCTGGTCAACAACCGGGAGTTCGGGCTGCTCCACAACTGCGAGTACGACCAGCGGCTGCAGCCGCACGACGGTGTGCCCAGCCCCGACGACATGGACGAACTGCTCTGCCGCCGGCGCGGCACCAAGCTCTTCCTCGCCCACCCGCGCGCGATCGCCGCGTTCGGGCGTGAGCTGAACAAGCGCGGACTGGTCCCGGAGACCGTCGAGATCGGCGGCAACCGCATCCCGACCTGGCGCGGAGTGCCGATCTACCCGTGCAACAAGATCCCGGTCACCGAGGCCCGTACGACCTCGATCATCGCCATGCGTACCGGTGAGTCCGACCAGGGTGTCATCGGGCTCAGGCAGTCCGGCGTCCCGGACGAGATCGAGCCGAGCCTGTCCGTGCGCTTCATGGGCATCAACGAACAGGCCATCATCAAGTACCTGGTGACGGCGTACTACTCGGCCGCCGTGCTGGTGCCCGACGCGCTCGGTGTGCTGGAGAACGTCGAGATCGGCCGGTGGAGGTGACGTTTCCGCACTTCGCGGCCGTGTTCCCGCCCTTCGGGGCGGGTACATCCTCGGGGTATGTGTCCTGCCGGAGCGGAAGTGCCACCGTCCGCGGACTGCGCGAGGGGGACTCATGGCCGAGTTCATGACGGAGACCAAACAGCGTTCACCAGGAGCGTCCGAGCGGCGGGGGGCCGCCGGTGAGGCCGGGGCCGGTCCGCTCGACGGACAGGAGGCGGCCGCGCTGCTGGAGCGCACCAGGGCCGTCGTCGATCCGGAGCTGCGTGCGGCGGTCGAGTCGCTGCCCGGCTCGATGCGGCGGATCGCGCTCTACCACTTCGGTTGGGAGCATGCGGACGGCACCCCGGCTGCGGGCAACGCGGGCAAGGCCATGAGGCCCGCGCTCGTCCTCGCCGCGGCTGCCGCGCTCGGTGGTCCGAGGGCGAGGGCGGCCGCCGTCCGGGCGGCCGCGGCGGTCGAGCTGGTCCACAACTTCACGCTGCTGCACGACGACGTGATGGACCGGGACACCTCCCGCAGGCACCGGCCCACGGCCTGGACCGTGTTCGGCGTCCCCGACGCGATCCTCGCCGGGGACGCCCTGCAGGCGCTGGCCCTGCGGCTGCTCGCCGAGGACCCGCACCCGGCCTCCGGCCCGGCCGCGGCCAGGCTCGCCGACTGTGTCGTCGAGCTGTGCGCCGGACAGCACACCGACACGGACATGGAGCACCGCGCACCCGACGAGGTCACCCTGGACGAGGTGCTCGCCATGTCCGAGGCGAAGACCGGCGCGCTGCTGGGCTGCGCCTGTGCCCTCGGCGCGCTGTACGCGGGCGCCGGCGAGGAGGACGTGGCGGCGCTGGACGGCTTCGGCCGCCAGGCCGGGCTGGCCTTCCAGCTGATCGACGACGTGATCGGCATATGGGGCGATCCACGGCGCACCGGCAAACCGGCCGGCGCGGATCTCGCGGTCCGCAAGAAGTCCCTGCCGGTGGTGGCGGCGCTCGTCTCCGGCACTCCGGCGGCGAGCGAACTCGCCGCGCTGTACGGGAAGCCGTACGTGGCGGGCGAGGCCGGGGACGGCGGGGAGATCGCGCGGACGGCCCTGGCCGTCGAGCAGGCCGGCGGCCGGGACTGGGCGCAGGCCGAGGCGGCCGACCGGATGGCCCTCGCCATGCAGGAGCTGGCCCGCGCGGTGCCCGCACCGGAGGCGGCGGGCGGTCTGCTGGCCCTGGCCGAGTTCGTGACCCGGCGCACCAATTGAGGCTGCCGTGACCGGCGGCCGGCAAAGGACCCCGGAGCCACCGGGACCGCGCGGTTCCTGACCCCGCACGGCCACCGGCGGCTCCGGCCGGCAGGCCCCGCACATCCCCACAATGTGCGGGGCCCGCCGATTGTGGTGGCGAGGTGCTGGGATTCCTCGCCGATGGGGAGCGGGGCGTGGGATCGGCCGGCTACTGCTCGGGCACCACCGTGGCCACGATCCTCTCGACCAGTCCCTCCGGCACGCTCACGCCCCGCAGGACTCCGTCCAGGACGCCGGGCAGGGTCAGGTGTTCCAGGATGAGGCCGAGCATGGCGAGGTAGAGGACGGTGACGGTCTCGTCGCCGCCGGGCAGGCCGGCCTGTCGGTGGAACTCCATGCCCTGCACCAGGTCACCGCGCACCGACCCGGTGAAGGAGGCCCGCAGTTCGGGCCGCCGGGTGGCCTCCAGGCGCATCTCCAGCAGGGCCAGATAGCCGGTCCGGTCGCGGGTGGCGCGATCCATGATGTCCCGCATGAAGGCCGTGACCAGCGAGCGGTCACGGGGTGCGCGCAGCAGTGTCTCCATCACCTCCGGATCCGGCGCGAGCCGGATGTGCAGCCGGGCGTCGATCTGGCGCAGCAGGTCGTCGCGGCCGGTGAAGTAGTTGGACGCGGTACCGGTGGGCACGCGCGCCTCGCCGTCCACGGCGCGGAAGGTCAGCCCGCGTGCGCCCTCCCGTGCCAGCACCGCGATCCCGGCGTCCACCAGCGCCGCCCGCCGTTCCGGATTGCCCGCCATACGGAATCCCTTCTCCCACTTGCCCTCGGTGCCGACGGCAGCCCGGAAAACACCTTGCACCACTACAGGCGGAGTGCTACAAATGAAGCACTACAACCGGAGTGGTCATCCAATCGCTCCGCAGCCTACGAAAAGAGACCGGCTTGCGAAAGCTCACCTACTTCATCGCCTGCTCGCTCGACGGCTTCATCGGCGACGAACACGGCGACGCCTCCGAGATGCTCCGCTTCGTGGACGAGGAGTACTTCGACTTCCTCAAGACGGAGTTCCCGGAGACCCTGCCCACCCACGGCCGCAGGCCGCTCGGCCTGGATCACCTGGGGAACAAGCGGTTCGACACCGTCATCCAGGGCCGCGCCAGCTACGAGGTGGCACTGAAGGAAGGCATCACCAGCCCCTACGCCCACCTGCGCGAGTACGTCGCCTCGCGCACCCTGGGCGCCTCGCCCGACCCGCACGTCGAGATCATCGACGGCGACCTGACCGGCCGGGTCCGCGAACTCAAGGCGGAGGAGGGCGGGTTGGACATCTACCTCTGCGGAGGCTCACAGCTGGCGGGAGCCCTGCTCGACGAGATCGACGAACTCGTCGTCAAGACCTACCCGATCGTCTACGGCACCGGCATGCCGATGTTCGGCACCGGCCTGGACATCAAGGAGTTCGCCCTGGACTCCGTGCGCACCTTCGGCAACGGCGCGCTCGTGCGGACGTACCGCAGGAAGCGCTGAACCCCCGGCCGCCCTACCCTGAGGACATGGACAGCGAGGACCACGTCTGTCCCGTCTGCGGACAGCCCGTCGAAACGATCGTCAAGCGGCACAAGACACTGGGCGCATGGGTGCCGGTGTGGGGCCCCGGCCCGTGCCGCAACCCCGACTGCGCGTCCCATGGGAAGCATGCCGAGCCCGCGGCCCCGGTCACCGGGAACGAGCGACAACCGCACTCCGAGCAAGCGCACCCCGATGAGTCCGCCGCGGAAAAATCCTGAGCGCGGAAAAATCCTGAGCCCGTGTCGAGAATCCCGGCCCGGCTCCGACGTCCCCTGTGAGAGTCGCCCACCGAGGGCGGCCCCGAGCCGAAGGAGCGGACCATGAAGTACCTGGTGATGGTGCAGGGCACGCAGGCGGACTACGACGCGATGCGGGGCGAGGCCTCCGCGGACGCCCCGTCCTGGAACGAGGAGCAGCTGCAGGCCATGTACGCGTACATGGGCGCGATCAACGACGACCTCGCCGAGTCCGGCGAACTCGTCGATGCCCAGGGCCTGGCCGAGCCCGCCCGGACCCGGCTGGTCGCGCGCGACACGGACGGCGGGACGGTGATCACCGACGGGCCGTACGGCGAGACCAAGGAGCTGATGGCCGGCTACTGGGTGGTGGACTGCGCGAGCCTGGAGCGGGTCACCGAGATCGCCGAACGCGTCACGCGCTGTCCCGGACCCGAGGGCCTGACCGAGTACCCCGTGGTGATCCGGCCGATCATGGACGGCGCCGGGGACATCTGCGCCCAATGACGGAGGCGACCGGTACCGAGGACCTGCTGCGCCGGCACGCGCCGCAGGTCCTCGGTGCGCTGGTGCGGCGGTACGGGCACTTCGACGCCGCCGAGGACGCCGTACAGGAGGCACTGCTCGCGGCGGCCCGGCAGTGGCCCGAGAGCGGGGTGCCGGACAATCCGCGCGGCTGGCTGATCAGGGTGGCGGCCCGCCGGCTGACCGACGCGCTGCGCTCGGACGAGGCACGGCGGGCCCGGGAGGAACGGGCGGCGGCCCTCGCCGTCCGTGACACCCCGCCCGACCGGGCACCCCGCGAGGACGACACGCTCAGCCTGCTCTTCCTGTGCTGCCACCCCGATCTGACCCCGGCCGCGCAGGTCGCGCTGACCCTGCGCGCGGTCGGCGGTCTGACCACGGCCGAGATCGCCCGCGCGTACCTGGTCCCCGAGGCGACGATGGCCCAGCGGATCAGCCGGGCCAAGAAGAAGGTGCGGGGCGTGCGGTTCGGACGGCCGGACCACTGGGCCGAGCGGCTGCCCGCCGTTCTGCACACCCTCTACCTGATCTTCAACGAGGGCTACACCGCGACCTCCGGAACCGCCCTCCAGCGCAGCGACCTGGCCGCCGAGGCGATCCGGCTGACCCGCACCACCCACCGGCTGCTCCCCGACGACGGCGAGGTCACGGGCCTGCTCGCGCTGCTGCTCCTCACCGACGCCCGCCACGCCGCGCGCACCGGCCCGCACGGCGAACTGGTCCCGCTCGACGAACAGGACCGCGGCCGCTGGGACCGGGCCGCGATCGAGGAGGGTGTCGCCCTCGTCACCCGGGCGCTGTCGCAGGGCCCCGCCGGACCGTACGCGCTGCGTGCCGCGATCGCGGCCGTGCACGACGAGGCACCCTCCGCCGAGGCCACGGACTGGCGGGAGATCCTCGGTCTGTACGACCTCCTCGTCCGCCGGGTGCCCGGACCCGTGGAACGGCTCAACCGCGCGGTGGCCGTCGCCATGGTGCACGGCCCGCAGGCCGGCCTCGCCGAACTGCAGGGACTGGAGCGGGACCTGGGGGACAGCCACCGCCTGGACGCGGTGCGCGGGCATCTGTGGGAGCGTGCGGGGGCCCACGACCGTGCCCGCGCCGCCTACGCCTCGGCCGCCGCCGGGACGCTCAGCCTGCCGGAACGGCGCTATCTGCAGACGCGCGCGGCACGGCTCAGGCCGTAGCGTGGCCGCATGCCGAAGCTTGCGCACATCGTCCACATCACCGAGCGCCCCCTGTGGGAGGCGGCCCGCGAACGAGGCGTCTACGAGGTGTCGACCCGTGGCCGCACTCTGCAGGAGGAGGGTTTCATCCACTTCTCCACCCGCGAGCAACTCCCGCGCATCGCCGCCTTCCTGTACGGCGACTACGAGGGCCCGGACGAGCTGGTGGTGCTGGTCGTGGACCCGGCCCGGCTCGATGTGCCGCTGAAGTACGACGCCATGCCACCGCACGGCGAGGAGTTCCCGCACGTGTACGGGCCGGTGCCGGTCGAGGCCGTGGTGGACGTGGAGCCCTGGGGGTGACCGGGCAGGGGGGTGCGCCACGGCGCCGGTGGTGGCGCTGGGCCGTCCGCGGCTGGGCCGTGGCGGTGGCTGCCGGGGGCGGGTTCACCCTGTGGCTTCAGGGCTCGGTCCGGCCGCACGGGCCGTACGTCCGGGAGAACGGGGACGGCTCGGAGCCACGGAACGCTCAGGACGGCACGCCCGGCCCCTTCCGCGGGACGGGCGCGGACGACGACGGGTGCCCGCCGGACCCGGAGCCCGGGTCGACGCGGGCTCCGGGTGCGGTGCAGGTCGTCTGCGCGTACGCGGCTACGGCTCCCTGACCCCTGCGGGCAGCCCGCCCGTCTCGGGATCCCGGCCGGTCAGGCAGTACGTGCCGTCGGCCGGGTCGCGCATCACCGCCCAGTGGTCGACGCGGGCTCCGGGTGCGGTGCACGTCGTCTGCGCGTACGCGGCTACGGCTCCCTGACCCCCGCGGGCAGCCCGCCCGTCTCGGGATCCCGGCCGGTCAGGCAGTACGTGCCGTCGGCAGGGTCGCGCATCACCGCCCAGTGGCGGCCCTGGTGCACGTGGGTGGCGCCCAGTCGCTCGTGCCGGGTCCGGGTCGCCGCGATGTCCGCGCAGGCGAGGTCCAGGTGGGCGGAGGCCGGGCGTTCGTCGCCGAGCCGCTGGAGCAGGATCCGTACGGGCAGGCTCGCCGGCGGTGTGAGCACGCGGAACTCCGGCAGGGAACCCGGCAGCAGGTCCCAGCCGGTCAGCGCGGCCCAGAACGCGGTCTCGGTGTCGTACGAGGACGGCGGGACGTCCAGGCACACCTGGTCCAGGCGGCTGCCTTCGACCACCGGGGGCCGTGCCGCCTCCCCGTGCCAGGGCACGGCGCAGAACAGCTGTCCGGCGGGCGAGCGCAGCACGGCCCAGTCGCCGTGGTCCGTCACGAGCACCGCGCCGAGGTCCACGGCCGCCCGGACCAGGGCAGCCGGGTCCTCGACACAGAGGTCCAGGTGCGCGCCGCCCGCGCCGTCGGTGACCCCCTGGAGCTTCACGCAGGCGTCCGAGCCGTCGGCCAGCAGGGTCATGAACTCGCCGCGCTCGCCGCGTGGTTCGGACGGCCGGGTGCCGGTGACGGCGCTCCAGAAGGCGCGGGCCCCGGTCAGACGGTCGGCGGGGCGGTCGGCGAAGGCGTACGTCCAGCGAATGGTGATCACGCCGGGGATCGTAGGCCTTCGGTGCCCGGTGAGCCGGGGGGATTTCAGGCCGCGGCCCGCTGGAGGAACCGCAGCTGGTTCCCGGCCGGGTCGCGGAACGCACAGTCGCGGACCCCGTACGGCTGGTCCGTCGGCTCCTGGAGCACATCGCCACCGGCCTCCCGGACCCGCTCGTAGAGGGCGTCGCAGTCGGAGGTGGTGAAGATGACGCCGCGCAGCATGCCCTTGGCGAGCAGCTCGGCCATGGCCAGCTTGTCGGCCGGCGAGATGTCCGGGTTCGCGCCCGGCGGCTCCAGCACGATCTCCACGTCCGACTGGAGCGGCGAGCCCACGGTGACCCAGCGCATCCCCTCGAAGCTCACGTCATTGCGGATCTCCATGCCGAGGACGTCACAGTAGAAGGCGAGCGCCTTGTCGTGGTCGTCCACAGCGATGAAGCACTGCTTGAGTTTCAGGTCCATGGCCTTACGCTAGGCCCCGCCGGGCCGCCGCGCGAGGAACGTCTCAGTGCAGCCGGCGCCGGGGGCGGGTGAACGTACGTGCCACGCAGGACGGGATCACCGCGCTCTCCTCGTGGGAGCCTGCCCGGTAGGCGCTCGGGGTCTGGCCGACCAGCTCGGTGAAGCGGGCGCTGAAGGAGCCGAGGGACGTACAGCCCACGGCCATGCACACCTCGGTCACGGTGAGGTCGCCGCGGCGCAGCAGCGCCTTGGCCCGCTCGACCCGGCGGGTCATCAGATAGCTGTACGGCGTCTCCCCGAAGGCCTTGCGGAAGCTGCGCTGGAAGTGGCCGGGCGACATGTGGGCGCCACGGGCCAGTTCGGTCATGTCGAGCGGTTCCGCGTACTCGCGGTCCATGCGGTCGCGTGTCCGCCGCAGCCGTACCAGGTCCTCCAGAGTCACCTCCTCAGCTTGGCACAGAACGCATTCGCACAGGAACACACAACAGAGTCCCCCGAGTTCGACTGGGCCTTCGCCTCCAGTTCGCCTCGCATTGGCCTGCCCTTGCTTTCCTCGGGGAATGGACCACATCACGTTCCTCGTGGCGGTCGTCATCGTCACGGCTCTGGCCTTCGACTTCACCAACGGATTCCACGACACGGCGAACGCGATGGCGACATCCATCGCGACCGGGGCGCTGAAACCACGGACGGCGGTCCTGGTGAGCGGTGTCCTGAACATCGTCGGTGCATTCCTGTCCACCGAGGTCGCCAAGACGATCTCCGGCGGGATCGTGGACGACACGCTCGTCACGCCGGCGATGATCTTCGCCGGTCTGGTGGGGGCGATCCTGTGGAACCTCCTGACCTGGCTCGCCGGCCTCCCGTCCAGCTCCTCGCACGCCCTGTTCGGCGGGCTCGTCGGGGCCGTCTGGGTCGGCGCGGGGTCCGACGGCGTGCACTTCGACAAGGTTGTCGAGAAGGTGCTGATCCCCGCGGTGGCATCGCCGGTGGTGGCGGGCGTCGCCGCGCTGATCGCCACCTACCTCGCCTACCGGCTCACCGAGCGGGCCCGCAGGGACTCGGTGACCAAGGGCTTCCGGGTCGGCCAGATTGCCTCGGCCTCGCTGGTCTCGCTGGCGCACGGCACGAACGACGCGCAGAAGACGATGGGCGTCATCACCCTCACCCTGATCTCGGCGGGCGCGCTCGGCCACGAGGCGGGGCCGCCGGTCTGGGTGATCGCCTCGGCGGGTGTCGCGATCGGCCTCGGCACCTACCTGGGCGGCTGGCGGATCATCCGCACCATGGGCAAGGGCCTCACCGAGATCCAGTCCCCGCAGGGCTTCGCCGCCGAGACGGCCTCCACGACCGTGATCCTCACCTCCGCCCACCTCGGCTTCGCCCTGTCCACCACCCAGGTGGCCTCGGGCAGCATCCTCGGTGCGGGCCTGGGCCGCCGGCTGGCGGAGGTCCGCTGGGGCGTCGCCGGCCGCATGGTGGCCGCCTGGCTGATCACCCTGCCCGCCGCCGCGCTGGCCGGCGGGCTCGCCGCGAGCGTGGTCAAGCACGGCGGCAACGTCGGTACGGCGGTGATCGCGCTGGTCGCGCTCGCCCTCGCGGCGGTCATCGTCCTGGCCGCGCGCCGCAACCCGGTGCATGCGAACAACGTCAACGACCACCACGAGGTCGCCATCCGCACCCCCGCGCCGACCGACGTCGGCACGGCCGCCTGAGCCACGGAGAGCTGACATGCATCTGGACTGGACCGCACTCGGCCAGGTCACCGCGGTGAGCATCGGCGTCACCGTCGCGGTGGTCGTCGTCTTCGCCCTCGGCGTCCTCGGTCTCGCCCGGGTCGAGACCGCCCGCGAGCAGCCGGGTGGCACCTCGTCCCTCGGCTTCGCCCAGGCGGGGCTGTGCTTTCTCGCCTGCGTGGCGGTGGTGGCGTACGGGATCTGTCTGATCGTGCCGCAGTTCCACTGACCCGGAAGGGGACGAGATGACACCTCTGATGACGGAGGGCCTGCGGGTCGACCACACCGACCACGACGACCCCGCGCTGATCCGGCCCGACGGCACCCCCGTCGACACCTGGCGGGAGAACTACCCCTACGACCAACGGATGGAGCGCAAGGAGTACGAGTGGCACAAGCGGCTGCAGCAGATCGAACTGCTGAAGCTGCAGAGCTGGATCAAGGCGACCGGACGCCGGCTCGTCATCGTCTTCGAGGGACGGGACGCGGCCGGCAAGGGCGGCACGATCAAGCGGTTCACCGAGCATCTGAACCCGCGCGGCGCGCGCGTGGTGGCGCTGGAGAAGCCGACCGAGCGCGAGCGCGGGCAGTGGTACCTCCAGCGGTACGTCGAACACCTGCCGACCGCCGGCGAGATCGTGCTGTTCGACCGCTCCTGGTACAACCGGGCCGGTGTCGAGCGGGTGATGGGCTTCTGCACGGACGACGAGTACCGGCGCTTCATGCGCCAGGCACCGCTGTTCGAGCGGATGCTCGTCGACGACGGTGTGGACCTGGTCAAGTTCTGGTTCTCGGTGTCCCGGGGCGAGCAGCGCACCCGCTTCACGATCCGCCAGGTCGACCCCGTACGGCAGTGGAAGCTCAGCCCGATGGACCTGGCCTCCCTGGACCGCTGGGACGAGTACACCGCGGCGAAGGTCGCCATGTTCCGTGAGACGGACACCGAGCACGCCCCGTGGACCGTGGTGAAGAGCAACGACAAGAAGCGGGCCCGCGTCGAGGCGATGCGCAGCGTGCTGGCGCGCTTCGCGTACGGCGACAAGGACGAGGAGGTCGTCGGCACGCCCGACCCGCGCATCATCGGCGCCGCGGCCGGCCTGCTGGAGGCCGGCGAGGACGACCGGGACCACGTCCAGGGGTGACGGCCGGGCGTCGCGACCGCCGGCTTCGCGGAGGGTGGCGGCGAAGCCGGTTTTCCGAAAAGGGAGTTCCGCAGAGGCGGGTGCGGCGGACCGGTTCGGCGGGAGCGATGTGCACGCGAGTCTTTCCGGCCCGATGCGACGGCCGTGCCGGCGCGTGCAGACGAAAAGACCGCACCCGGACCGCCATGGACGCCGTGTTCGGCGGCCTGCGGACCGGGTGCGGACAGATGGACCAGGCGACCAAAGAAGTCACAGGTCGAGTGATCGAAGATCAGGCCTTCTTGGTCTCCCAGAAGATCTTGTCGATCTGGGCGATGTAGTCCAGAGCCTTCTGGCCCGTGGCCGGGTCGGTCGACGCCTTGGCGGCCGAGAGGGCCTTCAGGGTGTCGTTCACCAGCTGGTGCAGCTCCGGGTACTTCTCGAAGTGCGGGGCCTTGAAGTAGTCGCTCCACAGCACGGAGACGTGGTGCTTCGCCAGCTCGGCGCGCTGCTCCTTGATGACGGTGGCACGCGCCTGGAAGTGCGGGTCGTCGTTGCCGGCCATCTTGTCCTGGACGGCCTTCACCGACTCCGCCTCGATGCGGGCCTGGGCCGGGTCGTACACGCCACAGGGCAGGTCGCAGTGGGCGCTGACCTTGACCTTGGGGGCAAACAGGCGGGAAAGCATGGAGCATTCCTTCCTCGTGATCGTCTTCTCAGGTGCGACATTACTCCCTGAGGGACCGGTTTTCGTGAGTGCCCCCTAGGGCTTAGGACAAAAGTCCAGGGTCAGACTGAGACTGGTGGAGGAACGGACCGGGGAGGTGCCGGGGATGCCTGAGCTGTCGCAGGAGACCGAGCGGGGGAGGGCCGGGGCACCCTTCGGCCTGGCGGAGGTGACGGGTCCGTCCATGGTGCCCACGCTGCACCACGGCGACCGGCTGCTGCTGCAGTACGGCGCCGCGATCAGGCCGGGGGACATCGTCGTCCTGCGTCATCCGTTCCAGCAGGACCTGCTGGTCGTCAAGCGTGCCGTGGAGCGGCGCGAGGGCGGCTGGTGGGTGCTCGGCGACAACCCGTACGCGGGTGGGGACAGCACCGATTACGGAGTCGTGCCGGAGGAGCTGATCCTGGGCAGGGCGCGGTTCAGGTACCGGCCGCTCAAGGACGGTCAGCGCTCGCCGCTGGCGCTGGCGCGCTGGGTGCTGTCGGCCGCCAGGCCACTGCTGCCCGGTTGGTCGGCCTCCAGGCGTTTGCGGGCCCGGTAGGCGGCCACGTTGGCGCGGGTCGCGCAGCGGTCCGAGCAGTAGCGCCGGGAGCGGTTCGTCGAGGTGTCGAGGTAGGCGTTGCGGCAGGGGGCCGCCTGGCACAGGCCGAGGCGGTCGACGCCGTACTCGGTCAGATGGAAGGCCAGGCCCATGGTGGCGATCGCCGCGTACCCGGCGGTGGCGTTGGACGGGTGGTCGGCCAGGTGCATGTGCCACAGCGGGCGGCCGTCCTCGTCCCGGTGGTCGTGCCCCGAGACCTGCGGGCTCACCGGGAACTCCAGCAGCAGGGAGTTCAGCAGGTCCACGGCCAGGGTCTCGTCGCCCTTGTCGGCCGCCTCGAAGACGGAGCGCAGCCGGCCCCGTACCGAGCGGAAGCGCGTGACATCGGTATCGGTGGCGCGGCGGGCCGCCGACGCGTTCGCCCCGAACAGGTCACGGATGGCCTCGACCGAGGTGAGGGAGTCCTTGCCCCGGGCCGGTTCCTCGCTGTTGACGAGACGGACGGCGTAATCCGAGTAATAGGCCAGTTCCACTTGTAGTCCTTACCGAGGCGCTCTATGGTCATGTCTGCGGTCGGGTAACAGCCGGTCGTGCTTCCAGGGTATTACTTGTGCGTGAGGAGACGGGGATCCCATGACCACCGGTACCGGAACCGACTGGGCGGCGTGGCAGGAGAGCTGGGACCGGCAGCAGGAGTGGTACATGCCGGACCGCGAGGAGCGGTTCCGCATCATGCTCGACATGGTCGAGGCGCTCGTCGGTACGGCCCCGCGCGTCCTCGACCTCGCCTGCGGCACCGGCAGCATCAGCGCCCGGCTGCTGGCGCGGTTCCCCGAGGCCACCAGCACCGGGGTCGATCTCGACCCGGCTCTGCTCGCCATCGCGCGCGGCACCTTCGAGGGCGACGACCGCGTCTCCTTCGTCACGGCCGACCTCAAGGACCCCGAGTGGCCGGCGAAACTGCCGTACGACTCCTACGACGCGGTCCTGACCGCCACGGCCCTGCACTGGCTGCACAGCGATCCCCTCGCGGCCCTCTACGGTCGGGTCGCGGAACTGGTCCGCGACGGTGGTGTCTTCATGAACGCGGACCACATGATCGACGCGAGCACGCCCCGGATCAATGCGGCGGAGCGCGCCCAGCGGCACGCCCGTATGGATCAGGCCAAGCGGGACGGTGCCCTGGACTGGGCCGAGTGGTGGCAGGTGGCGGCCGACGATCCCGTCCTCGGCGAGCCGGCCGCCCGCCGTTTCGAGATCTACGGCGAGCACGCCGACGGTGACATGCCGTCCGCGCAGTGGCACACGCGCATGCTGCGTGAGAAGGGCTTCGGCGAGGCGCGAGCGGTGTGGTGCTCGCCGTCGGACACCTTGCTCCTCGCCCTCAAGTAGGCCGCGCCACGCGGCAGCAGAGGCGGTACGAGAATTCGTACCGCCTCTGCTGCGTCCTGGGAGGGGTCCCACCGCACTGATACGGGTGAGACGGTCCGTACCCGGTGGACCGGCGGGGAGGAGGACGGATGACGCGGGGCGCGGAAGCGGTACTGCACGCCTTCGTCGAGGGCAGGCGCACGGCGCTGTTCTGCGGCGCCTACCTGGTGTGCGGCAACCGCGACGAGGCCGAGGACCTCGTGCAGACGACCCTGGTGAAGGTCGTCGGCGAGGTACTGGAGGCACGGCTGCTGTCGAAGGACGGCAGCATCCTCGCCGTCCGTGACTGGACCGGCTCTTCGGGCAAGGGCTCGCAGGGGCCGGTGCTGAAGACGTTCCCGCTGACCCGGGCACAGCTGCGCGAACTCGCGCTGAAGCCGCAACTGCGGCCCTGGCCGCTCAGGCTGCCGCCGTCGGCAGACAAGGGGAGAGGGCGGTGGGGGGGGGGCCACCCCCACGCCCCCCCCCCCACATTTACGCGGTGGGGCCACGGCCCTGGGCCGGGAACACATAGGGCCGGGGGGGGGGGGGGTGGTGAGGTCC